>JAISYP010000039.1 GCA_031269825.1 Deltaproteobacteria bacterium | reverse complement strand
GGCCAAGATTACCCCAGAGATCCGTATAGGCGGGACATGGGCGCTTCGTAAACCTGACCACCATCTGTCCGTGGGGCGAGTCCACGGTGGCCCAGACCGATGGACAGTCACGGGCATTAGACCGGCCAGTGGCAGTTTCCAAGCTGGGGGAGGGGTAAAAGTCGAGATCAACGACTTTTGGGATGTTTTCGTTGATTACGAGTTAGACGCGTCCAGTGGTTATGTGAATCAGAAAGCCGCCCTTGGCCTGGGATTTGACTTTTAAAATTTTAGAGCCAAAAAAAGGTGTGTTTCGTTATGGCGGCTGGCGAGAGGTAATGATCTGGCGCTGGTTTCCATAAGGCGCTTTTGAAAATTAATTAAAAAGGTGGTTGGTATAGTTTTCATTATTATTGGTCTATTTATTATTGGCCTATTTCAATATATATGTCTAGTACTTACGTCTATTGTGAACATTTAGTGTATACGTTCAGTGTATACTTCCATATATATACGCGCGCCCAGGCGCGCGTCTGGTCAAAGTGGCGTAAGCGCGCTTGGGGAGGTGGTTATTAGTCCCGGAACCCAAGGTAACCCCCGCCATCGAGGGGTGGGCTTGGGGAGCGACAGGAGGCGCGCGAGCTGTCCGTAGGCGAGGCGCCTGATTGGGCTTAGCGGCTGACGAGCTGGCGTAGAGGTGGTAAATCTAGAGGGCGGCTCAATCGCGATGGCGATAACTGAAACTTCGACCGTTAGGTGGTTGAGCCGCGCGATTCCGCTCGCCTTAATTGAAGAGACAGGTGGCGATATGACTGGACATTGGGGACAAACCAACCCGTCGGGCCAGCCTACCTGGATCAGGTAGTCAAGACAGACCTCTTCGGAACCAAAGGCGCGCTTAAATTCAAGCTGAGTAGCGGGCGCGTCAATCAGGCCAAGCGTCCTAATTTCCGTAACCCGCGTCAAGTGGACAATAATCATCTTTCCCTTCTATTTGGCCAAACAAAAACGAGTCAGAGGATTCTGACTTAAAAATCTGACCCGGCGCCTACCAAACTCCAGGCGATAGCCACCTCGGCCAGAAATCATTTTTTGGTTAGGTGGCTAACCTTTCCCAAATGACCGATTGGCGGTTGGATTGGAGTGATGAGCTACTCGGCTGACGGCTAAATTGTTGAATACAGTCCACCTGACCAGAAGCTCTCTTTCTGGATCTTTCTTCCCAAGAAAGCGACTGGTCAAATAAATCTTGCGGAAAGGAAGGAGGGGAAAGAGGTAGAAGTTCTAGAACTCGCCAGTCTGAGGGCTAGACTTCCGTAAGCGCGACTTTCCACTAAGGTTCCTCGCTTTCAAACCTCTTTGGAGTAACCTTGGAGCTAATTCATCCAAATGGTTAGGCCAAATGGATAGGGGTTAAAACCAGGACGAGAGAGCTGGCTTACCTGTCCGTGGTCTCTGGGAGAAATATTCTCCGCCAAACAGAAGCTCCTGGCCTAAATAGCCCCCATGGCGGTGGCCGGAGCGGAGTTCGCGTGAGGCGTCGAGACAGTCCCCCGACCCCATCAAAAATAGTTAACCTCAAGTAACCTCAAGTGGCTCTTAACCTAGAGAGCCACCATGGTGGCTCCCTAGGCGGGGTTGGCCTGGGTGGGTTCGCGTGAGGCGCCGAGACAGTCCCTCAACTCCTCCGCGCGATCAAAAAAAGTTATCCCAATAAAAATTGATGGTCTCGCGAAAAGCCCAAAATTCAGAAATCCTAATAGATAACTTATTGAAATTAATACTCTTTAACTTGACAATTGCCTTAAACTAGGGTTTTCTCAAAAGCGTCAAAATTATCCCATAGATGTTTTCTTAGGCTCAGCTAAAATCGATATTTCGAATTCGGTTTTGATAAGAGGGGATTTTGAGGGGGCGCCTAAACTATCACTTGATAGGGTATATCGTGAAAACCTTTATCAGATAAAGGGTTCTTGAGGTTTGGGCTAATGGGGATATCCGTGTTTAAGATGTTTCTGAACTATGGTTAGAGACAATAACAATTTTTCTAAGGTTAACCGCGCCAAGGTTACTGAGGATTCAGATAGAAAGCCAGAGGAGAATTTTTCTCGGAGCCTTGCCGGGCTGGTTAATATTACGAACCGCCGCGCCTAGCTAAAATTTCTGGACAGCTCTCGGGATCGTGACTATAATTGACAATAATGACGCGCGAACATTAATGTAAAAGGGGCGCGCGCGTCGGTTTGGCGTTCCAAGCGAAATTTTTTGACGCCTAAATAGGTATTAATTGGTTCTGAGAGTTTATTTTTGGTTTTTTCTGAAAAAGTTTTTGTTTTGACCTAATCTACCTAGGTCTACCTAGGTCTACCTAGGTCAACCTGAGTTAACCGAAGTAAATCTAATTAGTCCGAGACTAGCGGGTCGACCTGGCTAACCTGGCCAGCTGGTTATTCTGGTCATCTAGTTGGATCAATTTGGTGACCTGGCTCGTTAAAAAAAGCCCACTTGGTCAAAACAGCCAAGATAACTAAAATAGCCAATATAACTATATTGGTTTAATTCTTATCTTAAGAAACCTAATAATGATTTCAAGTTTGGCTATTCGTTTGTTTAATGAGCTATTCGCTTCGTTAATGAGCTAGTCGCTTAATTATTGAGCTAATCGCTCGCTTAATGAGCTATTCGCTTGGTTAATGAGTAGGTTAGGCCTTTTTTATTGGTTTTTAACGATTTTTAACGCGTTTTTGGTTCTTCGCGAGAACTGACGCGCTTATGGGTGGAGCCAGGATGATCCATAGGCTTTGGGCCAATTCAAATATATTATGGAAAACTAGCCTCCTGACGGTGATCGTCTTACTTTTAGGCGCGGTTTTCACGGTTGGGAGCCAGGGACAGGCTAAGTTCGTGGCCCTAATCATGTCTTTGACTTCCGAAAACGAGGCTAAAGTCGAGGCGGACAAACTCCTCGCCAAAGGGGTTCCTTCTTACCTAAGAGCCGAGGAAGTTCCTGGCTTGGGTATGAGGTATCGGGTTTACATCGGGCCATTTGACACTAAACCCGAGGTTCAGGCCGCCGGTGACGCTTTGAAATCGGAAAATCTGATCAAAGATTATGTTGTCCGCTCCGAGGGGCCCCTTAAAGAGGCTTTTCCCGCCACTCCCGATCCGTTCCCACTCCCGCCAACCTCGGCTAGCCCATCGACCCGACCAACGTTGGGCGCGTCCACCCCGCCGGTTGGGAGTCCGGTCGCTCCGCCAACTTCCGGTTCCGCGGTCGCCCCATCACTCCAAGGAACCGTTCCCCCAGCCCCGGGTTCGTCCGACGCTCTAGCTAAGATCCCGGTTGTGCCATTAACTTCAGACCCCGTGGGAGCCTCGCCCACCTGGGGAACCGTTCCCCCGGCGACAGCCCCGGGTGGGGCCAATACGCCGGGTTGGGGATCTCCCCCAGGCGCGCCACCAACGTCGGGTTCTTTAGTTGGTTCTTCTCCCCAGGGAACTTTTACCACCACGCCCGCGCCGGGAGCGGTTGATACCCAGGGCTGGGGTTCGCCGCCAGTCGCGCCACCAGCTCCGGGTTCCGTAGTTGGCGCGTCTCCCCAGGGAAAGGTTACCCCCACGCCAACGCCGGGCTCGCCGGATAATAAGAGTTGGGGATCGGCGCCAGTTTCGCCGCCAGCTTCGGGTTCTTTAGTTGGCGCGTCTCCCCAGGGAACTTTTACCACCACGCCCGCGCCGGGCTCGGTTGATACCCAGGGCTTTGGGTCGACGCCAGTTTCGCCGTCATCTTCGGGTTCTTTAGTGGGCGCTTCTCCCCAGGGAACCGTTACCCCCGCGCCCGCGCCGGGCTCGGTGGGCGCTCAGGGTTTTGGGTCGGCGCCAGTCGCGCCGCTAGCTCCGGGTTCCGTAGTTGGCGCGCCTCCCCAAGGAACGGTTACTCCCACGCCAGCTCCGGGTTCGCCAGCTACGCCGGGCTTGGGTTCGGCGCCAGTTTCGCCACCAGCTCCGGGTTCCGTCGTTGGCCCGTCTCCCCAGGGAACCGTTCCCTCGGCTAATCAACCGCCTTGGCCAACCGAGCCAGCCACGCCCTCTTCGGCGCTAGCTCCTTTGCCCCGTGGGCCTAATGATTGGCCACCCCCTGGCCAAGGCGACCAGAATTGGCCGCCTCCGCCAGGCGGTGGCGCCCAGTCGGCTTCGGGAACGCCCAGCCCAGCGCCGCCGGTTCCCGGCGCGGATCCCCCTCTGGTTCCAGTTATCGCCCCTTCCACGCCGGTAGTTCCCGTCTCCCCGCCCTCGAGCGCTTGGCCAACCAGTTCCGAGGCTACGATTATCCCGCCCAAACCCATTGGCCCCATGAAGATCCAGGGGTTTGTTATCCTCTCCGATCTGTCCTCAAGCATGCGAAGTCTTTCCGGCTGTCAAGGCCGGTTGGTGAAGGAAGAGGCGGTCATGATCTTGTCGCGGCGGATGAACCAGAGGATTCCCAGTCATCCTTACGTGGCCGCTGTCCGGGTTTTTGGGTACAAAAGAGCGTGGACTAGACGCGATTACACCACTTTGTATTTTGGGCCAGCGACTTATGACCGCGGCGCGGTGGAGACGGCCATTGGCCGTCTCTACGCCGCGGACTCCATTTCGCCTTTTGGCTGGGCGTTGGCGGCTTCGGAAATGGAGTTGGCGGTCATGAAAAATCCTCGGGCCATCATTATGATGTCGGATTTTGAGGTGACGACGGATCCTGGGGAACCGGTGAAAAAAGCTCGATCCCTAAGAAGGAAATACGGCGAGGACACGAAGGTGTACGCGTTTTATGTCACCAATCAGAAGAATGGGGAAAAACTGGCTAAAGACGTGGCCGCCAATGGGGGTGGGCGAGCTTATAATATTTGTAATATATTGGAAAGCGAGATCGAGTTTGAGGACATGATGATGGAGATCTTTGGCCCCCGGGATCTGCCGCCTTGTCGAGATAGCGACTCGGATGGGGTTTGTGACGAAAGGGATCAGTGCCCCAGCACGCCCAAGCGGGCCCCGGTGGATGAGCGGGGTTGTTGGATCGCCGCCTACGCCCAGTTTTTTGATTTTGACAAATCGGAGGTTAAGTACGCGTTTCAGCCCCGGCTGAAAGCCGCGGCGGAAATTCTGGAACAAAACCCTCAATTGGCGGAAGTGTTAATCGCTGGTCATACCGACAGTAAAGGGACGGAAAAGTATAATCTGGACTTAGGCTTAAGACGAGCGGAGGCGGTGAAAACCTTGCTCGTTAAGTTTGGGGCCCCGACGGAGAAGCTAAAAACGGTCTCTTTTGGTAAATCCCGACCGATCTCCCCCAATGACACGGATGAGGGACGGGCCAAAAACCGACGCGTGGAATTTCACGTGGCCGACGTTCCTCTTTGAGGGGTTAAGGAGCCAATCATGATTGGGCCAGTCAACCGGGGCAACTTGTCCTCCATAGCGGCGGCGGCTTCTTTTCGAACCGCTCTGCACTCGGAGAGAACTAATGTCTCCCAGTTGTTGACCCGGAGCGAAGCCCAAGCCATGGCCCACAATTCGGTGGGGCCCACGCAGAGGACGACCTATCAGTCCCCCCAGATCGCTCCCGTGTCCGTGGGGCGACACCAAAACGGGCATATCCCGGATCTGACCAAACAGAACTATAGCTCCTTAGCGGACGCCCAAAGTCACTACCACGCCGCGGACTATTTACCCCAGAACTACAACGCTCTAGGGCAGGTGGCTCAGATATCCGATCAGGCTTCGGTGGGGGTGGTTATTAATCGGGTAATTTAAGCCCGATTATGGGAAAACTGCCCTTTTAGCGCCGGCTTTTAAGGGAGTTTGGGGGCTAATCAGGAATTTTGGGGTTTTTAGGGCTTTGGGGGTTTTTAGTCACCGGTTCTTGGTGATGGTTTTCTGGTTCTTTTTTCTTTTCTAATAAATCAGTTTAATGGCGTAACGGAAAAAACATGGCCTTTAGTTTTAACGAGTTCGCCCGGGTCAACCGGGTAATTTTGATCTGGACAGTCTTCTTCGCGCTTTTGTACTTGATGCGAGCTATGTTCGGCTTGATCTTCATGACGTTTGTGATGTGTTTTATCGCTCACAGCCTGTCGCGGCTTCTTTACCGGGTCACCAAACAACGGCGCAAATTTTTGGTCTTTGTTCTTTACCTGGTGTTCTTAACCCTGGTTATCTGTTTTATCCGCTTCGCTTTTCCCTTGATCTTGGTCGAGGCGAGGCAATTTATGGATGAATTGCCTAATATCGTGGGAAAGGTGAACGAGTATCTGGATGAGTTCGCTCAGGCTCACCCGTTCCTGCAAACTGGCGTGGATAAGATCAAAGAGAGTCTGACCGGCGAGGCTCTGACCAGTTTAGCCTTAAAGTTTGGGCGCGTCACCTTGGAGCACGTTTGGAAGTACATATCGTGGTTTTTTATTGGCACGCTGTTTAGCTTCCTGATTATTTTGGATTTACCGGATCTTATCCAGAAATTTCGGCGGTTAAGGTACACTAAGCTACAGGTCATCTACGAGGAGACCAGCTCGAACATCATAAAATTTGGTCAAGTGGTGGGCGAAAACTTTCGGGCGCAGATTTTCATCTCCTCGATTAACACGGTTTTGACTTTTTTGGGGCTCTCCATCATTGGCACCGGAACCACGGCTCTTTTGTCGATAATTGTCTTTTGCTGTGGCTTGGTGCCGGTGCTGGGCGTTTTGATGAGTTCGGTGCCCATTACTTTGGTCGCTTTAAACGTGGGGGGCCTAAAGATGGGGCTAGAGGTTTTGGGCCTCATTATCTTCATCCACGCGGTGGAGGCCTATATCTTGAATCCCCGGATCATCAGCGCGGTCATGAAGATCAATCCGGTTTTGACCCTGATGATCCTCTACATCGCCCACGCCTTGATGGGGATTTGGGGAATGCTCTTGGGGGTGCCGATATCGGTGTTTTTCTATTATCAGATCTCGAACAAGGAAGGAGCCGAAGGCGACGGCCATGGTCACAATGGCTCAGTGGGCCATGGCCCGCGGCTTAATAATGGAGCTCTCGCCCCTGGTCAGTCCGTTAACCCACCCACCCAGGGAAAAGCCAGTGAATTTAGTTTTTTGGATGGCCTGGGTATTTAGTCTATTGGGGTTATTAACCTTTCTGGCGCCCTTGGCTTGGGCTGGGGGGGAAGTCATCGTCACGCTTGGCGATAGTTTGACCGCTGGGGGCGGCCAGTGGGAGGGGGCGCGGGCTGGGGCCTTGGTGCGTAATCTGGGCGTTCCAGCGGACACCACCGCGGACGTCTGGATTCGGTTGGACGAGGCGGTGGCGAAAAATCCGGATTATCTGTTTTTACAGGTAGGGATCAACGACCTTGGCCTAGGGATCGCGGTCGAGGATATCGTGAAAAACCACCAAAGGATCTGGGCTGAGCTGCGGGAAAAAGCCCCCCAGACACAGGTATTTGTCTGCTCGCTATCGCCAATAAGGGAGCGGTTTTTTAGCTCTCAACGCGGGTCTCGCCTCCAGAACGCGAACATTAGGCGGGTTAACCAGGAGCTAGCCCAGGCCGCCAAAGCGGAGGGGCTCGTCTTTATTGACCTGTTTTCGCCTTTGTTGGGGCCAGATGGACAGTTACCCGGGTTTTTGACTTTTGATGGGGTTCATCTGCGACCTCGGGCCTATGAAATTTGGGTGGAGGTCATCAAAAAATATTTGCCTTCCGGGATCGCTAGACCCAGATAATAAAATTGATGGCTTTGAGAAAACCTTAGATTAAGGGAAATCTTCAGGAAAAAGAGTATTAATTTAAATAGCTTATAAATTAGGTTCTTGATTTTTGGACTTTTCGCGAAGCCATCAAAAAATACGGATCAGGGATTCAATGGCGTTAAGCGCGCTCGGTTCCTGGTCACTCTTGGGGGAATTAGTCGCGGGCGTCGCCCGCGTAGTCGTCCTCGTAGTCGTCTACGTCAGTCGCTGGATCTTCTCTGGTCGCTGGCTCATATTGTCCGTCCCTGGCTAGCTCTTCTGGGTTGATTTGGCCATCTGATCGCTCGAGGGGGTTTTGGGGGCTCTTATAGGTTTCTAGGCGAACCAGGCGAGGCACGCGGAGCGGGGAATCTGGGATCTGGATATTGGCGTAAAACAGACGCGCCCGGATCATTTTACCTTGGTGGACACAATGAGCCTCACCCTCGGTTTGTTCCATTAGGTCGCGTAAATCGCTCACCGTGGCCATTTCCACCACCGCGTCGAGATTGTCGCGCCAGCCAAAGGTAGGTTCTTCGGATTTGATATTAAAGCCAGAGGCGCGCAGGATGGGATCGTCGCCCGATAGATTGCGGATCAATGTCCAAGTTTTTTCCGGCTCAGCTAGTTTCATAAATATTTTCAGGTTGGTGTTAGCCACAATCTGTTGGGCTCCTTTGCGGTCAGCTTCCACTAACCCGGCGTAATCTTGGCTGGCGATGACCGTGGAGACGCCCAGACCGCGACCTTGCGTTAAGATCATTTCAAAACCCGGCGTCACAATGGCCGCGTATTCGTCAACAATGGCCATAAATGGGCCAGAGCCAAAAAAATGGATGGGCAAAGAGCCCAGGATGTTCTTTGCCTCGCCCTCGATCTCTAAGCCTAAACCCACGGCGGCGGCTGATTTTAAGCTGGAGAGAACAATTTTGCCTAACGAGGCTAGCTCCAACGGGCTTTTTTCCAAAGACGGCAATAGGGCCACCAGGATTCTTCGGTTCATCACCACGTCCCGAAAATCCACCTCCCCGGTCTCGACCCCGTAGATATGGCCATAAGCGTCGGTTAGGTTGGATAAAGCTCGGCCAAAATAACTCTGGGCGTAACCAAATTGCTCATAAAAGTCTCTTTGTTGATCCAATGGCCGCGCTTCCGACCAGTTACAGCTGTGGAGGGCGGAGATCAAGGCGGCTCGGGAAGTCGGGCTGATGTGAGGGCTATTCATTAGCTGGAGGCAGACCTCAATGACCAAAGATTCTCGGATTTTGGCCGCGGTTAAAATGATCTGGCGCTTGTCCCTTAAATCGACCAGAACCTGGATCAAGGCGGCGATCAGGTTCATGGCTTTATCGGCGAAAATGTTGTTATGCCCATCTGAGGGCGGCATCAGGGAAGCGAGGATTTGGGTTAAAGCTTCGGCCGTGCCTTCGGAAAACGGGTTGTTGGTGTTGGAGAGCCTTTGCCAAGGTTCCATGTGTCGCCGAGGGGCCCCAAAATTTAATACGCGAAAATCGTCATCGCGACCAAGCGTTCGGGCCATCCGCCAAACTTGAGCCGCTAAATTGGGAGCGGCTTTGGGATCAATGTAAAATAGTCCTGACCCAGAAGCCAAGGCGTTAAAGCCCAAAGAAAGAAGGGTCTCGGTTTTGCCACTCCCAGTCGTGCCTAACAACAGGGTATGGGTCAATAAATCTTTGTCGCTTATCCACATCTCCTGGCCGTTTTCCACATTATGCCCCACTAAAGTGGTTCCGGCGGCTGGTTTCCAGAATTGTCGGCCTGGGCCCGGGTCATGGGGATCCTTTCTTTGCGCCGATAAGGGTAGTTTTAACGGCAACGCCGAAGAGATTTCCTTATAGCGCGCCAATAACAATAACAAACAGCTGAAAACCCAGACCAGCGCCCATTCGGGCGCGATTAACTCCAATAGCGTAATCACGCCCAACCCAACGACCAGCGAGTTTGCCCGGCCAATCTTGACCAAGAGTCGCTGGAGGGGCGAGCGGATATCTCTTCTTAATTGGCGGCGGTCTTGGGCGTCTTCGGAACTAAGACCGCGGATAGTTGGGGTCTTCATCAGGGGCGGGCCTTTTTTTTGGTCTGTTTCGCGTCGACAGCCGTGGATGGTTTATTTTAGTTAGGCGCGTTTTTTTTAAGAAACGACAATTTTAGTTGATATTTATGGCTAATCATTAATTTTAAAAAGCTTTTAAACTTCTTAAATTGAATAAATCAGACTTTATCTATTATTAATCAGCACAATCTGTTTTATTTCCACCCCTTTAATCTTTTTAGCGGTGTCGGCTCTTTGCGCCAAGACCACGGCTAATAGTTTTTGACTGGCCACCACTCCGGCCGAGGATTGGTAAGAGATTAACGTCGGCAGCTCTAATTTCCAGGTCTGGCGTTGATCGACCAGGCGAGAATCGGTAATGACTGGAGCCGCGGTCAAGACGCAGGCCAGGTTTAGTCTTTCCGAGACAATTTTGCGGATGTGCCCGCCTTTGTCCAAGGATTTAACGAAACTATCAAATCCGGTCTCGGAAAAGTCTTCTTTAACTTCCATCAATTGTTGGCGCCAGTGGACAAAATTGAGCGACAAGGCCTTAGTGAGGGCTTGCGATGTCCAGTCTAGTAAGTCCTTGGAGCTGACGTGCGGCTCGGTCAAAGGCCGCGTCTCCAAAAACCGGCCGTCATCGGTGACCCCAAAGTAACGTGGCCCGGAATTTTGGGCAACCTGATAATAGAAGAGGGCGGCCATTAGAACGGTGGCTATGGAGAGCCAACAGGCGATTCCAAAGAGGCGTTGGTTTTGGGAGACGTATCGCTCGCGCCAGCCCACTATTAGCTCTGTCGTGTCCATTGACTCCGTCGCGCGCGTTGGTTCCGTCTCAACGAGCGCCTTGGCCGCGTTAAAGTTGTCCGTGGGATCTGGCTCCGCGGGGTGGATGGCCTCTTTTTTGGGTTCTAAGCGCGTGGAAGTTACCTCAAGCAAAGCGTTGGGGGTTGGCCAGGGGTTAGGGACTGGATCCACCGCCGACTCAAGCGTTAAATGATCTGGCGACTGATCCAAGTTTATCGTCGGAGAGGCGTCGGCCAAAGAAGGATCAACTAAAGAAGAATTAATAGACGTCAAATCAGGACAATTTATCGCTAGATGTGGCTCAAGCCCAGCCTCATCATCGGCCATCGCCAGGGGAAACGCGCTCTCCAGCGCCTTTAGCCCGGAGTGGTCGTTGGCGATAAAGTCCGTGGAAAAATCATTTGCCTCCGGTTTTTGGTCTTCGCGATAGATTCGCTCCGCCTGGCTAGAGTCAACCAACTTAACCCGTCGGTTTTGGTGGTTGGCGTCGGCCAGTCGCTGGATAAGACGGCTGGGAAATTCGCTCTTCGGGGCGAGAAGCTCGCCCCAGAGTAAGTATTTTTCCACGAAGGGGTGGGGTGGGTTTGTAGGCGAGGCTGAGGACAGGGCGCTCGGCTCAAGAAGTTTCGACTGGGCCAGTTTTTTAGGCTTAAGGGGGGTGGGCGGGTTTTTCTCGATAGGCGCCCAATTTTGGTGGTTATCTAGTTGGTGGTTATCTAGTTGATTGTTATCAAGAAGACCGATCCGCGTGGGTAGTCGCGGGCCTGACAGAGCCAGCGGGGAATGGACAGGAACGCTGTTTTGATTCTTTTTGGTTTGTTCGGTCTGATCGGGAGATGATTGGTTCTCATTGACAGTTGACATAGTCGCCTCATTAAGTGAAAATGAATTGTTTGCGCTTATTAGGCGTTTTTAAGTTTAATCTAGTTAGATTAACTTTTTAGTTCTGAACGCTCAGGATCAGAATGGCCAAAGGTTGACCGGCGTTGACTCGGATGGTGGGCGGTCGGTTAAAGTCAGCCCGAAATTGTTCCCCCGCGTAACGACCCACTTGCCCCAGAGCCTCCAATGAGGCGTCCTTGACCGTTTTTTCCGGTCGATCCTCAATTAAAATGTCGCCATTGGCGTAGACTCGGCTACCCCGATTACTCAGAGCCGCCCCAAACCCCTCTAAAAAGCCGGACGCGAGTAAGCCGCCCCAGCGGCTTAAAAAATGGGTGTCCACGCTGGAGGCCACCGCGGTTAGGCCGGTTTGGGGATCCACGGCCAAAGCTTCCACGGTCTTGGGGTTTTGGCCAAGGGGAACCAGGCGGTTAAAGGTGAGGTTGGCTCCGTGAGGGCCACGCTCAAATTTACCGAGGAATTTGGCTCCTTTAAAAGGCCCGTAGGTGACCGTGGCCACCACTGGGGAAGGTTGATCGCTATTTAAGGCTAGATCCGTCATGGCCAATAAAAGATCCCCCGGTTTTAAGGTCGTCGGCCCGGTAGTGGCCAGAACGCTCGGTTGGCTTTCTGGGGGCTTGGTCGCGGGATAAGTGAGGACGGGGCCAGAAAAGCGGGCTTTGGAAACGCTCAGGAAGTTTTTCAGATCCGCGAGCAGGGCCTTTTGAAATTCCAGATCCACTGGCGCCGGCTCGGGTGGCTTGGTCGAGACGGGGTGGACGATCGGCGCCGGGGCGCGCGGCGGGGGGGGCATATGGAGGGGAATGGGGTTCTGATTGGTTGGGGCCGGGGTAGGCTCCTTAGGGGGCGTTTCGGGGATCGACAATTTGGTTATCCGGGGGGTTATCTGGGGGGTGGTCGGGGGCGTTGTCTGGCCCACCGGCGTGGGCACGAAGGATTGTCCATCCGCGCTGGCCTTTTCAGCGGCCATGGCGTTTTGCTCTTCAATTAAACGGTTGTAAGCTGGGGCGCCCAAACCCCCAACTTCCGCGTCCACGGCTCGCGGCGTTAAAGCCACCACGTTGAGAAGATCCGTTTCTGGATCATGGGGGGCTAATAACGTTCGCGTCCCTAAAAACAGGGCCATCGTTAGGCTAGCCAAGATCCCTATTAAGGCGTAACCCCGGGGAAGATGTCGCGTAATTTCGGATAAACGCGTCAGACTATTGGTCATCAATCTGGGGCTTAGTCGGGAAAATAAACTCATGTCACTCCCCCGCCAATACCTGGGCGCGCGGTAAATTGACCCGGATTAAACGCCCGCTTTGGTTAACGATGATTTCCTTGACCGGGCGGATTTCATAAACCGAAACCCCACTGGGACTGGAGACCTTCTCAATCCAGGCTGGCCAGTGGGGTTGAAAGGGCGTTTTCACGTAAATGGAGCCGCCTTTATCCTTTTGGAAAAAAAGGCTTTCGGGCAAAACCGGCTCTGAGGTTAGAAAAGAGCCCGCCAGTAGGCTTCTGCCTTCTAAAAGATCATAGGCGAGGGTGAGTTCTGGGTTAATCCGCCGGTCGGTCGCCTGGGCCGTGGGGTGGAGGGCGTTTTTAATTTGGAAGTTAACCACCCCATCGATCCGTCGATTCGGATCCAATCCGGAAGTGATCTCTAGACGAATCATGACTGGTAAATCTAGGCCTTTGAGCCCGACTAGGAGGTTGGAACGCCCATGACTGGCCAAGGGGGAGACCAGTAATTGATGATCCGCGTCTTTTAAAGATTCCGCTTTCAGAACCGTTCCATCGCCCAAAGCGCTGGAAACGATGGGCCAGGGTTGGCCATGGGGCGTGGTGAAGACCAAAGCGGTGACTAAACCTGGGGTTAGGGTGACCATCGGGGCGTTGACGCCTGGAACGGGCTGGAAAGTTATCGTCCGGCTGGCTAAGATTTTAGGCGCGGGGTTGTTTAAAGCTTGATCTCGGTGGTCAACGCGAGAGCGTAAGGCCTGGATTTCCTTGGGCGTCATGGGCAATAGCCCGTTTAAAAGGGTTTCAAAAAGTTTCTGATCCTTTTCACTACTCACGGCGGGAGAGTTTTCTAAAGGGTCGGCGTTAGGGTCGAAATTGTTTAAAACGTTGGCCGGGGCTAGCGAAACTGAATTATGATTGGGCTGGGCTGGTCTCGCGGGCGGGGCTGGGGGTTGGGCGCTGGCCTTCTCGAGCGGGGGCGGGTAGTTTTTAGCCACCATTGGGGTAAAGCTAGGGACATCGGCCCATTTATCCGGCCAAGGCCATGACGATGGCGATGGCGATGACGAAGCGGTGGTTGGCTTTTGGTTCCCAGTGGCCATGGACGGGACGCGGTGGACTGGCCAAGCTAGGGTTGAGTCCCTAGTTGAGTCAATAGTTGAGTCCATAGTTATAGGAACGATAGTTTTCGGGGGACTAGTCATTGGATCTAGAGTTAGGGGAGCTAGGGTTATGGGATTAGGGGAAACCGGCCTCGCTGGTAGACTAGCGAAAGCCGAAGAGACTGATAGGTTAAAAACCAACAGGCCTAGACAGAAAACTAAACCAGAAAGGGTTAAGTGGGCTAAAGATCCTCGCCGCGCGTTTGGGGCGGTTGACCCTGAAAAAGACGATTGAGGCATAGCTATGTCTCCTAGAGAGAAATTAGGGTTGGAAATGATGGTTGGAACGGGCCAGGGAGAGCCCAGAGCGGGGTTAATCCCGGGCGGTTCCCAAAGGGTACCTGCGGGCGTTAAGAAGAAAAGGGCGAAATAGCCTTCGGTTGAGGGGGAAATAGGGAGATCTGGTCTCGACTATCGAGCTAGCTCTTAAAGGAAAAAAAGCGGAGCCAGTTTTTCTCTAGGTTTCTCTAGGCCGGCCAAGCTAGACCGGTCAAGATGTATGGAGGATGGTTGGGGCTCTGGGTTAGGGCGGGGGGCGGTCTCTTATACTGGATCTCTTAAACTGGCTCGGTCAGGCTCCGGAGGAAATCCGGTCATCGCCGGTCAAGACAAATATAATCACGCGGTGGACAAATGTAAGAGGGCGTTTGATCCATTTTTAGGGCTATTGGTGGCTTTTTTGTTTGGTGGATATTTTTTACCCCTAGATATGGGGCTGACGGCCGAGAGAAGCGAAACCGGGTCATGACATTACTAGTGGTTGATGTGTAAGATCATGGATTAAAGCTCAAATAAGCGGTAAAAAAATTTTTAGGGCAAGATTAAATAGTTGAAAGGATATATATTACATCTGTAGTCATTTAAATATTGATGATAAGGATCTAGGCGGTGGGAAAAAAAACCGAAGATTCCTCAAAAAAATTTATTCCCCTGGCCTTCCATCCCCTCAAAAAGCGTTGTTTAACTCGGTTTTCCTCAGTTTCCGCGCCCAAAAAGGTTGTTTTGGGGAGAGGATTTAAGATTATTAATAGCGGCGAAAAAATGACCACAAGATATTGTGGTAGGTCTAACCTTAGGAAATAGATTGGACGTTTTATATTAAATTGTCATAAATATTGTATTTATTGATTGATTAATTTAATTAAAAATCATTTAGATATGAATAAATTATACTATATTATTTGTTATTAAACTAATTAAAATATATAAAAATATAGACACGTCCTAAACACAGGGAGTTCCATTAGCTAGAACCTCCTAATTTTATAGCGTTCGGTGTATCTATCGACTTTAATAGTCGTGATTAATATTTAAAGTCAAAAAAAATATCTAACTAGGTCATAATCAGGCGGCGCTGGACTATGTCAAATAAGAGGAGTTGAAATGACTACAGTAATAAATAATCTCTAGTGTTTCAGCGTTGAATGAGTAACAGCGTCCGACGCTTATGACCAAAATATTATTTGGCCTGAAAAGCGCTTAAGCCTGAAAATAATAAAAAATATAGCTCACAAAAAATCCGAAATACTGGTTATGGAAAAACAAAATTGGCTGAAGGCTAGCGAGGCGCGCCTAAAATAAAAAAATAACGATAACTTCTCAACTAACACGAAATTTATTATAATACATGATTAATAGTAGCATAATATCAAAGATATTATTTTAAAAATAGATTAAACTTTCTCCCGATATTAGACATCTATTAGTTGTCTTGGGCTAATCGAGAGCTAAGGATGATAGTCTTACAAAAAGGCCTAAAAGCGGAAATAAAATTTTTAACCATTTGATATTAATACTCTTTTATTAACTAATTTCTTGAAACTGGAGTTTTCGCGAAGCCATCCAGGATAGGCTTAGCACCCAACTAGGTGAATAGTCGAGCCCTCATATGGGGTCGTTTTCCAGGTTATTTTTTTGTCCCAGGACTTTTTGCTCTTATTATCAAAAATGACTAGCCAACCTTCTTTCGCGCCACAAATATCCATATAATCTTTTATTTGAGCCAAACTATCATTTAAAGTTTGGTTAGCCTTAATTTTTAACTCAATGGGGTA
>JAISYP010000029.1 GCA_031269825.1 Deltaproteobacteria bacterium | reverse complement strand
CCTGGGTTAGGGTAAACTTGTCAATCCTCCCTCGAGCCCAGGGTTTTGTTATAAAAGGCCGCGCTGGCCAATAGGGGATTTATAACTGTCTAAGTGGATCGAAAAAATTCAATAGGCCCTTAAAACTAGGCTGGCTAGGAGTGACTGTCGCGACCAGATTATTAATAATTTTGGTCTATTGGCCAATAGTCGCCGATTTTTTTTGGAGATTCTTGGTAACCGTTCAGGCGGCTCTAATGTCAGTTAAAAGTGGCTTGGGGCCAGGACTTAACAAATTTAACGGCTTGACCTGTTTTACTCGTTTGTCCCAAAATCTACTTTGGATTGTCACCGGGTAGGGGTGGATCAGTTTTGGTTGGATTGGCCAAGCGTCATTTAAAGGATGGATTTTAGCTTAAGCGCCCACTCAGGGGGTATTGATTGATGGCCGGAGATAGATCGTCTCGACGGGCGCCTGGAAAAAAAACTGAAACTGGGGAAAAATTGACGGAAATTTGGCCGGAATGTCTGGTGGGCTTATCTCTTTGAAGGGTATTAACCCCTCTAACTGAAAACTGACTCAGACTCCGCGAAGGGGCTAACGCCCAATAAATTACCCTTATGAACGGATACTTCGCGTTTAGACTTAGTTAGCCATAAGGTTGAAGGTAGTTTTTTAGTTAGCCACGAAATGGAGCAATGATTCATTGGGTTAGTATTATTGAATATTGAGTAGTTTCTGTGAGTTTATAATTGTGGTTATGTTTCTATAATTTTTTCCATAATTCATGCCATGATTATCGCTAAGATTTTCATCAGAGTTCAATTTTCATAAAATTCTTGACAGATCGCCTTATAAATATTCCTGATGACTTGCTAGAGCCAATTTTTCTATTTTTTCATTCTTATATTCTTCTACGTTTCTATTCTTCTATTCTTTTTTTCCACGCGCCTATTCTCCGATTCACTATTCTCCGATTCACTATTCACCGAGGCGTCGATTTTCCATTTCGCGCTATTTTATTTTTAGTTTCACCTGGTAAACTCGTTAGACCTTAGCGCGGAAAAACACGTGGACAATTAATAATTATACAATAAAAATTAATTCAGGGCGAATAATTGTATATCCAGAGGTTGATATATATGATTGGTAAATCAATTGATTATAGGACGCGCGAGACAATTTGTCAAGCGAAAAATTGACGCGTATAACACGCGCTTAGCGCTATAAATTATATAAGTGAAAATATTAACTAATTTCAAAGGGTTATGTCTAGACAGTTTTGTATATTGACAAGTAAGTTGTAGTTTAGTAAACTGAATTTGGAATAGAGATAGAAAATCGGGCTAAGTCCTTGGTTTTCACCGATCTATGTTTTATGTTCCACGTTCGTTCCGCGTGACCTGTCAAACGCTTTGATTGACGCGCTAAATCAATTTTGGCGTGTCCCTCCCCGTCTAACCGCTTGACTTATTTATATCTTCCAACTTATTAAAGCGATTGAGTCATCAGGTCAAAGCTATTTAAAATAAAGGCGTAACCTGTTATGCGCGTAAAACTATTACTCACAATAATGGTCTTTGGCTTATTCATCGTCTGGGCGGAAAACGCTAACGCTCCCAATGTCTACAGGGTGGCCGTGGGTGACGAATACCCTCCGTTTTCGGTTTTGAACCGTGAGGACAACCAGATTGAGGGTCTGTCCGTGGACATTATGCGAGCCATTTGTAAAAAAATGGACGCTGAATGTGAATTCGCTCGGTTGGATTATCATGACGCCTTCGAGGCGCTAAAAAATGGCGAAATAGATATAATTTGCTATGGCTCAGGCCTAAGAATGGATATTAGCTCCATGTTACTGAACACGGAAAAGTTTTTGAATTCCTCAAGCGTTTTTGTGGGATTAAGAGGGGCGGTCAAAGGGATAAACAGGGACGATCTAAAGGGCAAGAGAGTAGGAGTGGTTAAGAAATCGCTTCAGGATTGGTATGTTGGCATGAACTACCAAAAAGATGTCATTGAACATGAATATGATAATTTTCAGGATATCATGACTTCTTTGGCTCTAGAGGACATTGATCTGGGGTTTGTGGACATCATGGCTTTTTTTTATTACATCCAAGGCGATAAGAGCATGAATTTTGATATCTTTGGCCCTCCCTTCAACCTAGGCGACGGCGGTTTTTTGATGATCCGAAAAAATCAAACCAAGTTGCTCGATAAATTAAATAAGGCCATTTTGGCGGTTCGTTATTCCAGCGAATTTGAGACTATAAACGCTAAGTATTTCGATTTTTTTATTTTTTAAGGTTGGATGAGTTCGCGGCCTAGTGTTTGTCTCGCGCCCCAGCGAAAGGCCCATCGGCCTGATGTAGAGGTTAAAATGACCGTAGTTGAAAGTGAATACCCGAAAAATAGGTTTAAATTTAGAATATCTATCTTCTTCGCGGGTATGTTATCGGTCATCATAGCGGCCTTGGTGTTTTTTTGTTACAACGAAATCAATTATATCAAACAGGCGCGAGAACTGACCGAGGTAATTTACACCACCGGCATCCCAGAGTTAGTGGACAGCCAGAAGAGGTTGTTAAACGTTGGTAATTTAAGGCATTTGGTTCAGTTAGCTTACCATTCCGATGACCGTCACGTTCGGCGTAACGCCCGGATCAAGGCCCGGATCATCGTGGGGGAGAGGTTTTTCACGTCTGATAAACGGATGAGAGGCGTGGGGTTAGCCATCGTTAGGTTGATTGATCGGTTGGTCAAGCTACGTTCGACCATTTCTGATCTAGAAAAATCTTTTAGCGAAGACGCCTTGCGTTACATATACCATGTTGATTATTTTTCCATCTTTATTAATAGTCAACCCGATCGTGATGAAATCATAAAATTAAGCGACGTGTCCATGAAAAATGGACGGATCGATTTTGAGCGTCAAGAGTATGGTTTGGTTTTTTATTTAATCAATGAAAATTTTAATATGGTTAAAAGAAAGATTGAGCCAGTCCGCGGCCTTCACGTGGATCTTGAGCGGGAAGTCGAAAGGGTGGAGGGCTTAATCGCCCGACTGGATAAGCAAGCCCATGAACTAGAAATTCTGATGCAGGATCTGCGCGATAATTGGGCCATGGTGGATTTGAAGGCCCATAGCTTGATTAAACTAGTGCGCACCGAGGGGGAAATTTCCGTTAACGATGGCTTAGGATCCATCATGAAATCCATTGACGCGGTTTTAGGGGCCACCTATGGATTTCTGTTCGCCATTACTTTAACGATAGTGGTATTTTTCCTGATCATTAATTTATTCATTACCAGACCTTTGCGCTGGACTTCCAAAAAACTGGCTGATATCCAAGGAATGCGGATAGATTCTCGAGCCCCGCCCATCTATGTCACCGAGATCGCCACGGTCGCCGAAATGTTGACTCGCTTTGGTTTCCAGATAGCCGAGCTATACCAGAGGGCCTCGCAGTTTGACGAGGAACAGAACAAACGGAAAGATATTGTGGAATTGATGCGGGCGGTCTTCCGTTCTTCCATGGATGGCTATCTAGTTTTAAACCATCAAAGCGATATCATTGAGGTTAACGACCGTCTGCTGGCTTATCTGGGCTTAAGCTCGCCCGAAGCCCTTAAAATTCATCCTGGCCAATACGGTTTGTCTCAGGAATACCTGACCGGCTCTTTTGAGTTGGCCGTGAAAAATGGGCTCATTCGCGAGGAGGCTCAGTTGGTGAGCGTCACTGGCGAGCTCGTGCCGGTGGAGATCTCGCATCTACCGGTCACCCTCCACGACACGGTTTGTTTGTTGTCCTATATTCGCGATCAAAGGGCCCAGAAAAAACATGAGCAATCCCTTAAACAGGCCAAAGAAGAGGCTGAGTCCGCCACCCAGGCTAAAAGTCGTTTTTTGGCCAACATGAGCCACGAAATTCGTACCCCCATGAACGGCATTCTGGGCTTGGTTCAGCTATTGCTCGGAACCAACATGGACGTCAACCAAAGGGAATACCTCAGCCAGATCCGAAATTCCGCGGATATTTTATTAAAAATAATTAACGATATTTTGGATTTTTCCAAAATTGAGGCTAATCGCCTTAAAATTGAAAAGATTGAGCTGGGGTTGGAAAGACTTTTGCTCTCGATTTTGGAATTTCACTACCTTCAGGCCGAAAGCAAAGGCGTTGAGCTGGCCTTAAATTTGGATCCCAGCGTGCCTGACGAACTGGAAGGCGATCCGACTCGGTTGTCTCAAGTGTTGAACAACTTAGTCAGTAACGCGGTTAAGTTTACGGAAAAGGGGTTTGTGGCGTTAAACGTTTTTGTTGATTCTAGTTTTAACGATAGAGCTAGCGATGACCAAGAGCGCGACGATGGAGGTGTCAATGAGCCAACTAGCCCGGATCAAGATCGCGATGACCGCCTCACTCCTTTCCATATTCAACCCAGTCAGACCTCCAACGAGATTGTTCTGCGTTTTGAGGTCGTCGACACCGGCATAGGTTTAAGTCAAAGTCAGGCCGCTTCCCTTTTTAGCGCCTTCACCCAGGCCGACACTTCCACGACCCGCAAATACGGCGGCACGGGACTGGGGCTAGCGATTTCCAAGCGCTTGGTGGAAATGATGGGTGGGCGGATTTGGATCGAAAGCCAACTAAAACGCGGAACCACCATGATTTTCACCTTGCCGATGACGGTCGCTAGCTCCGCCCAAACTAGCTCCGCCCAAACTAGCCCCACCCAGACTAGCCCCGCCCAGACTAGCCCCTCCCAGGCTATCGCCTCGTGGATTAGTCCCCCCCAGATTAGGCCGCCCAGCCAGTTTGAAGGCTTATCCGCTTTGGCCATCGCCAATAATAAGTATTTTTTGGACAACCTAAGGGAACGCCTAACGGCGTTGGGCGCGCAGCTTCAGCGCGTCCAAAACCCGCATGAGTTGATCCACATCTTGTCTCAGGATGGTCAACGTTTTTCGGTTTTGTTTTTGGATTGGGCCTACGCCAATTATTCGTGGTTGGTGGATAAAATTAGAAAATTGGCTCCTAAGGAACAATTGCCGATAATTTTAGTCACCACGCCGGCCATTACCCTTAAACCCTTGGAACCTCAGATTGACCATCAGGCGGTTTTGCGTAAACCCATCGCTCTTTCCACGTTGACTAAGGCCCTAACCACGGCGTTAAAAATGTCCGACCGGGCCCCAAAAATCAAAACCAACGGCCAACCCATCCAGATACCCGATTTAGCCGGTCGCCGGATTTTGTTGGCCGAAGATAACGCGGTTAACCAGTTAGTGGCCAAGAAGTTTTTGGAAAAGGCTGGCTCAGTCGTCACCATCGCCAATCATGGGCTGGAGGCGTTGGAATTATTGGAAAAGGCCTCTTTTGACTTGATTTTGATGGATATTCAGATGCCGGTCATGGATGGGCTGGAGGCGACGCGTCAAATTCGGGCTAAACCCGAGTTTAAGGATTTGCCCATCGTGGCCATGACCGCTCACGCCATGCCCGGGGATCGGGAAATTAGCCTGGAAGCTGGCATGAGTGACCACGTGACCAAACCCATTGAGTTTGACAAACTTTTTGTGGTCATCCAAAAGCTTCTGCCCTTGGGCGACCAAGATAATGAGGACGCGGAAATGGAGATGTTAGCCATTTAGCTCCTTTTATCCCGTCCCCAAAAGAGCAGGATCTTGGCTATCAAGGCCAGAACCGGTATCTCGATTAAAGGGCCAATGACCAGAGCCAAGGCGATGAGCGGCTGATGAGGAAAGGCGACCACGGCCAAAGCGAGGGCCACGGGCGAATTTCTGGCCAGGGTGGTCATGGTTAGACTCACCGCGTCCTCGCGCGAAAATTTGGCCCAATAGGCGGCTAAACGACCCACGAAAAAATTAATCAAGAAAAAAAGGATAACTGGCGTAAAGAGGGCTTTGAATTGGGTCAGATTGGCCCATAATTGGCTGGCCTCGGAGGCGAACATAAATAAGATGGCCAACCACAGTAACTTAAAAACGTTATCCGCGAAAATTTTTTCCAAACCCAGGCGGAAAAGGTTGTTTTCCTTTAAAAACCTTTTCGCCAATAAGCTTGTCCCCATCGGTAGGATCAGGATCCAAAAGACGCTAGCCAACAACGTTCCGATTCGCGTTTGGCTGGATAGGCCCACGAAAATCAATAGATACACGGGTAGCAAAAGGATCTGAAGGATGAGGTTCATCGGGAGAAGGGAAGTGGATAAGGTGACGTTACCCTTGGCCATGGCCGTGAAAATAAGGTACCAGTCCGTGCAGGGCGTGACCAGGAGCATCAAAAAGCCGATTTTTAGATCCGGGCTGGAACTAAGGAAAAGTTCCCCCAAAAAATAGCCTAAAACCGGTACCCAGATAAAATTGATCCCCAGGCTAGTCAAGGCGAATTTGAGGTTTTTAAAACATTTCCAGATTTCTTTCAGGGGGGTTTTTAGAAAAAGGCCAAAAAGCATGGCCACCAGCAAAGGGCTGATCAGGTGTCCAGACCATTGGCCAATAAAGTCGACTTGACCGAGGATCAAACCAAGGGCCATGGCCAGGATAATCAGAACGGTTTCTAGTTTTTCTAATAGAGTCAAAGTTTGGCTCCTCGCCGCCCATTTTTTTTACGCGCGCTTAGTAATAAGGTTGGAACTTTGGTTAACGGTTGGAATAGGAACTAGTTAGGCTTACCGTAGGTCAGGTTATGTTTTTTTAATCAACTTTAGTCAAAAATTAGGCTAAAAATAGCAAAATCTAAAGTCGCGACCAATTTCTCAATAAAATATCACAATTTTGGAAAAATAAAAGGTTAAATATGGGATTTTGAAAGGAGCCAGGCCCAACTCGGGGGCGTTTTTATTAGCGTTTTTGGGGGCGAGTTAAATTTGATGCCTTCGCAAAAAGTCCCAACCTATGTTTGAGCAGTTTTCGTCTACCAAAACTACTCAGTAGGTGTAATTTTCGTCTACCAAAACTACTCAAGAAACTTACTTAAAATAAAGTTACCTGTTTCACGTGAAACAAACGCTTTTCCTCTTGACAAAAGCTTCCCTAGGTATTATAATATACTCTGTTAGGTCGGATAACCACTGATTACTTAGGCGGGATTG
>JAISYP010000108.1 GCA_031269825.1 Deltaproteobacteria bacterium | reverse complement strand
TTAAAGTATCCAAACACTGGCCAATATTGGTCATTTTTATCCAAGCCGTGATGTTAGATGGTCTTGTGAAAAGTCTAAAATTTCAAAATTCAAATTTATAAGTTATTGAAATTATTACTCTTTTACTTGACGATTTCCCTTAAACAAGGGTTTTCGCAAAGCCATCATGTTAAATGGAGAGCTAAAGGTTACTGTGATCATTGTCAATATTCCTAAGCTAAAAAAATCGTTCGCCACGCCCGCTAAAACCCGAGCGACCGCTTTCCCGAAGGCTCAGCCATTGGCCAAACGGTGGAATCTTTTTTTGGCTTCTTTGCCCTCAGACCTTAAGTCAAAGCGAATCGCGCCCCTGGCCAAGGTCATGGATACCTTTGGCCTTTATCAGGCCATCGCCTCGCTAAAACTTGTCCCAGGGCGCGACCAAGCCATTCGACTCTTCATCGCCCGTTTGGCCAAAATATCCTTGCCCTTGTTCAATCTGTGGTTTCCAGGCGATGAGCGGATAAGCCAGCTGCTCGCGGTAGCGGAAAATTACTGTTTGGGCCTAGTCACCAAGAAGGAGCTAAAAAAAGCTAAACAAGCGCTAGAAAAACTTTCTGAAGCCATCGCGCTAGATGACCGCATGACCAATTATAAATTTGATGAACTTATTTTTATCATTTCATTGGCTAGAACTTGTCTTGATTATAGTCTTTTTTTGGATAATGATAGAGACATTGGCTATATTTATCATGATTGCTCTCAATCTATATTTTATTATATAAAAAATTCTATTATGATCGAAGATGTGGAAGCCAATGAGCTTTTAAATCAAGTTGATCCCCTGACCGCCGTTTTCACCGCTTACGCGACTGACCCCTTTTTTGATCCCAGTCAATCGAAATTTTATGATCTTCTCTCGGACAATTTTTCTTCGCTCTCCGTGAAAATTCAAAAAATTTTAACGGAAATAAATCTTAAAATCGAGGTTGATTTTTTAAAACCAGCCATTTCTCATTCAATTTGGGCTAAATTTCATCAAAATTTCGTAAAAACAATTTTAAATTTATTCGTTGATGAAATACTTAATTCAGTGGTTAAAACTGAATTTCTGACTTTATGCGCCTTAAATGGTATATACAGCTCTGTTTCTGAGCGTTAATTCATTTTCCTCTTGATATTCGAATATTTCGTCATAACGCTTGATTTAAAGCGCGTCAGAATAATTTCATCTTGGATTAAGAACCAATTATAACTAATTATTCTATTGACGCCTCCAAACCTCCGTAATCCTCAGTCGGTAGTGTCGAACATCGGCATAGAGTCCCATCGACTCTATAGATGGGTCTCCCGCCACTCCAATAGAGGCGGGCTAATTAGCCGCTTGGAACGGAAGACCATTGAGCCGATCTGTCTGGCCTACTCGTCCAAAAAAGAAGTCAGAAGCGCCCCATTTTTTCTGTCCAGTCGCCCCTGGGACAACGAGGCGGTTGGGAAAACGTGTCCGGAGCGGCCCGCCAAGGAATACGATCATCCGGAAGCCACGCTTCGCGGCGATAGCCGCTATTTCCACAAACAAGGTCACAGGTCGGTGGGCGTTGACCGACAGTATCGCGGTATAAAAGGCCCAGTTGACAATCGCCAAGCCATTGTCACGCTGTCCATCGCTGGTTCCAACGGCGGCGGAATCATGGACTACCAACCGCGAGCGCCGGATTCCTGGTTTAATAGGGCGGATTCAGCCGCTAGGCGGGCGGATCGCCGTGTCCCCGAAGACGTGACGCCCAAGACAAAGAACCAGTTACCCTTAGAAATGATCGCCGAGGCGATCGCGTCGCGGACACGCGCGGGAAAAGACATCGGCGTCGACAGCGACTTCGGCGGAGCTCCTAACTTTTTACATTCCTCGCCGAAGAGCCTCTATATTGGGAGAACATTCCGCCCCATCCCCTGGCGTTTCCTAACCGCTCGACTAAAGAGCCCGGTTCCGTGAAGACGATATCCGAGGACGATAGCGTTCCCTGGGCGGCGGTCGTCCTGGGCGACGGCCCCCCAGGATCCATCATCGCCCGCGACAAATGTGGCCGGTGGTGGAGGGGCGCGCTGGTCAGCCTGGGAAGGAAGTGTGGCCGCGCGCCCGGAAGCTCGAGGGCGATTACCCAAAATTCGCGCTTTGTCACGAGTCGAAAGAAGGCGCCCTTTTAGAGATCCGAAAACTAGCCGCCACGCGCTGAAGCTTTGAGCGAGGCTTCGATGAGCGCCGTGATTATCTCGGCGTGGGTCACCGCGAAGATGAGAAATTGGGCCAGCTGGGGACGGCGTTTCTTATTGGCGCTCATCGCCCGTCTGTTCGTGGACAAACTGCGGCGCGTCTCAGGGTCATAGTCGCGGTTAAGCTCCCACCGCGATGGCCCACAAATATAGGCTAGCGATGGAACCAAAGGGCGAGTAGAGTTTCCGGCGCTCAGTCAAAAAGGCTCTGTCTAATTTTTGGTTTTTATCCAGGCCAAGGAGGATTTTTAACCCCCTTTGAATGGCCAGATCGTCAAAACTGAAGATGTCTGGTCTGGCCAAGGAAAATATCAACAACATCTCCGCGCTCCAGATCCCCACCCCCCGAAACTTGGTTAATTCCGCCATGGCCGCCGCGTCGGATAAATCTTTAATGATTTCTAAGCGGATCTCGCCGTGGATAACCCTAGCCGCGATCTCTTTGAGGTAATGGACTTTCCGAAAAGATAACCCCTGACCCTGAATTAACTCCACCGACGCCTGATCCACGCTTTCGGCCGTGATCTCCCCCAACGCCTCGACTAGTCGACCCCAAACGGTCTGATGGGCCTTAGTGGAGATCTGTTGACCCACGACGGCGTGGATCAAGGCCGAGAAAAGGTCGGGATTGATTGGTCGATTAATATGGCCAATCCGGTCAATATGAACCCCGAGCCGCGCGTCTTTCGCCTTTAGATGTTCCATCGCCTCTGGGCCATAGGGAAAATATTGGGTCATGGCGCCTCCCCTAAATCGCCGCTCAGACTCGTTCTAGCCTGATTCGATCTAGCCTGATTCGTTATAGCCACTCTCGCTCCAACTAGCCGCTCGCGACCAAGAGCGCGTTTAAAAAAGCCGCGTGGTCTCGGGGTTAGAAGGCTTAATAAACGCCTCCTCGCTCCTTTTATCCCAGCCCAAACTAGGACTGGCGGGGTTATGGTTTAGGGGCGCCCGCCTGGCTAGCTCTGGGTTGGTGGTGGCGTAACAATAAGCGCATAAATGGGCGCAGGTGTTATAAACCCCAATGTCCACGCTCTGAACGCACAAACAATCCCGCCTCTGGCCAGGATCTTTTTTGACTTTCAAGGGATAGCCGATGATACCCTCAATCTTGGCCCGATCCAGGCAAGAGCCAGGTTTAATCCCCAATGAGGCCAAATCCATCTTTTCCGCGCAAGTGTATACCGGTAACCGCCACTGACGCCCCAATTCGCCCAAACCCGTGGCTAGCTCCCAAATCTGTTCTGGCGTTCCCTCGCCAAAAGGTGGGCGGCCGCGGTAGTTATCCACCCAACTAGTGATAAGACGGCTGGCGTAGGGAGCCAACCTTTGGCCCAGGCTAGCCAATCGCCCCAGGTGATAGCTAACCGAGCGACCCTCGTCTAGGATAATGGGGTCATAACGCCAGTCAAGCCTAGCCGGGCCGATCGTCTCGCTTAAGCGGACAAACTCCTGAATCAATTCCGATTTTGGGGGTAAACCTGGCTCCAGATCCTGGTCATAGGGGTTCAAAGTGAACTGGAAATAATACTTAAACCCTAAAGCCGAAATTTCCGGTAAAAAAGGTCTTAACGGCGCGGGGTTCTTCGTCCAAAAGACTAGACAATCAACGGTTTCCGGGGTTAAAACAACTTCCGTCAGTTTTTTTTTATTATAAGGACGCGGAACTAAAACCCAACCCGCCCTTAAGCGGGCCATGAGCCATTCTGGGTAAAAAGCCGGGATGTCGGCGCGTCGACTACAACTAACAATCATGACCATCCCCACCAAAAACCCTGGGCGCCCTAAAGTCTTTGGGGCGCCCAGAGAAACCTTAGGCCGATATTATGAAAAACCCCGTCAAACCATCGTGACGTCAAACTATCGCGACATCAAACCATCGCGTTAGGACAAGGGATAGGCAACCTTTGGGTCAACCGCGAACTTAATTATTGGCCAACTTCGACCGACCAGCCTGAATGACTTCCCGACCCACGGCCACCATGGAAGCCAGATCCACCACGTTACTGGGGATGATCATGGAGTTGGAGCCCTTGGCCAATTTGCCGAACTCGGCGATGTAAGCCTCCGCGATCCGTAAAGAAACCGCGTCTTGGCCGCCAGACTCAATGATGGCTAAGCCCACCCGGCGTAAGGCTTCCGCGGTGGCCTCGGCCACCAAAGTGATCTCCTGGGCCCGGCCTTGAGCCTCATTGATGCGCTTTTGTTTTTCGCCCTCGGAGACGTTGATGAGCTGTTGGCGCTCGCCCTCGGCGATATTGATTTTGGCCTGCTTTTCGCCTTCGGCGATGTTGATCTTGGCCAACTTCTCGCCTTCCGACTCGGCGATGAGCGCCCGTTTTTCCCGCTCGGCCCGCATCTGCTTTTCCATGGCGTCTTTAATGGACTGGGGCGGGGTGATGTTTTTAACCTCGTAACGATTGACCTTGATTCCCCAAGGAGCCGAAGCCTTATCCACGGCGTTGATGATCTCGGCGTTGATGGTCTCGCGTTCCTCAAACGTGCGATCCAACTCCAACTTCCCGATGACGCTGCGCATGGTGGTCTGGGAGATCTGGATGGCCGCGTTGTGATAGTTGTTCACCCCGTAACTAGCGCTCTGGGGATCCATGACGGTCATATAAAGAACCCCGTCCACTTCCACCGAAATATTATCCCGAGTGATACAAACCTGGGGCGGAACGTCAATGACCTGTTCCTTCAGAGTGTGTCGATAAGCGACCTTGTCAATAAAAGGAATCAACAGATGGAAGCCCGACAACAAGGTGTCATAGTACTTGCCCAGACGCTCCACCACATAGGCTTCGTTCTGAGGCACGACTCGGACGTAATTTATAAAAAGGAACAAGGCGAAAACCGCCATGCCCACGATTACGATCAATATCACGCCGCTCATTAGTTTCCAGCTCCTTATATTTTGTTCGTCGTCTCGCCAAAAATCTAGCTACAATTTTTCCACCGTAATGATTAAACCAGCCACTTCCACCACCCGAGCCATTTGACCGACCGCCAAAGACGCCTGGGAACGGGCGGTCCAGTTGGTGCCGTTCAGCTCCACCACCCCGGGTCGATCGGGCTCAATCTCTTTAATGACCTCAACTTCTTTACCCAGATAATTGTTGGCCACCAGGCGCTCGCTTAAGCTATCGACGCGTCCCCTGGCTCGGGCGCGAAAAAAAAGGCTCTTAAAATGGCGCCGCAACATAATGAGAAATAGAACCGAGGAGACGATGAAAATAACAAACTGAAAGGCCGGCCACAGAGGGAAAAAAAACCGGAGCCCCATCACCAACCAGGCCCCTAAACCAAAAAAAACAAAGACAATCCCTGGGGTGAGGATTTCCAAGACCAAAAAGACAAACCCCACCGCGAACCAGAAAAGAACCTCGCTACCGAATAAACTCATCGCTCCCCCCCATAAGCCCCTAACGGGCCTACTTGTAAACGCGGCCTGTCCCATCCAGTAGTGGTTGATAATAGGCGATCAAAGCCCGACGGATGAGCTCTTGACTGTCTGGGGCGACTTTGCCCTCATTAACCACCACCGCGGCCAAGGCCAAAGGCCAGACCGGGCCCGCGCCTGGTTCTGGCCAATAGGAGTAAGCCACAAACCACTCCACGCGTCGTCCGGCCTCATCATTGATGGTGCCGCTTTTACCCCCAATGACCACCCCAGACAACAGCGGATGACTTTCCACGTCGGCGAAATGACGTCGACCCGTGCCCTGGATGACCGCCGCTTCCATTAACTCGGCCAGTTCCTGGGCCGTGTTTTCGGCCATGACCCGGCCCAGGGATTTCGGCGTTGATTGATAAAGAATCTGGTTGTCGCGATCAAAAACTTCCCGGATCATGGTCGGTTCCATGAGCGTTCCCCCCGAGATCACGGCCGCGGGCAACAAAGCCCCATGGAGGGCCGTGGTCTTGGTCTGGCGATTAAAACCAGAGGCTAATTCGGCCAAACGAAAAAGGGCCTCCTCATCGCCACGATCCAGCTGGAAAGGGGACACCGCCACCTTCATCTCAAAATCAATGTTTTGGTTAAAATAAAAACGCGTGGCGTAAGTGGCCAAATCCTGGGGCTCTAAATCAAAGGCCCCTAATTTACCGAACACGGTGTTGTTACTTTCGGCGAAACCTTCTTTCAAGGTGGTTTTGTGGCGCCCCACGTCTGGCCTTTTAATGACATTGCCCCGATAGAGCGTGTGTTTGCCCCCATCGTAAGACACTTCGGAATCAGCCTGATAATCGGCTTTTTCCAAGGCCGCCGTGGCCGTGACGATCTTAAAAAGACTAGCCGCGGGGACGGGCTCGGTTATAGCGGCGTTTAGGGGCTCTCCATCGCGCCGGTAACTAGCTAAAGCCAGAACCTGGCCATCCAACGGATTCATAACCACTAAAGCCGCCTGACTAGCCCTAGTTTTTTTCAGCCATTCATTGGCCTGGGTTTGTAATGGGGGATCTAGGGTAGTCTCCAAGAAAAACTTTTCCCCGACCGGGCTCTGAATGGCCAATACCCGGGGGTTAGCCTCGTCAATGACCCGCGCGCCCATTAAGCTGGCCACGTCTTTTTTCCCCAAAGGCGGCGTAAAACCCGGAGCCAGCGGGGGTAACGGCGTTATGTCAGCCTCGACCTGGAGCGGGGCCAGCGGGGGCGTTTGGTCTGGTAGGCTACGGATCGCCCCCCACGCCACCGCCAAAGACAAAAGACAAAAACCCACGATCCAAACCCAGGAGCGGACAATTAAAGGGCCGTTTTCTAGACTGGCCAAGTCCGTCTCCGCTAATGAGTCCGCCTCGAACTGGGAGGAACCTAAAGGCTCGTCTATCCAAGTCTCTTCTGAAGGGTAAAAACGCGGTCGATCCAGGGTAATAATGAGGTCAGACGGGGCGCGGGGAACTTGTTGGTTAGACGAAACGCTAGCGCCCTCGCGTTGGTCATTACCATGGTCATTATTATTATCATTAACTTGATCATTGTCGGTCGGCGATAAGAGCTCTGGCCTTGTTAGCTCTATCCTGGCCAACTCTGGCCTAGTCAACGCTAACCGCGCCGGACTAGTCAAGTCCCTAGGCGTGGCTAGACCCGCGCCGGGATCCACCTCCGCCGGCGGACTCTTTAAAGCCAAGATAGCCAGACCGGCTAAACTCCGGGCCGCCTCGACTAAAGGGGTGGGTTGGGCGTCTCGATAAGGGGTGGCCAAAAAAATCGCCCGATTAATTATGGCCTTTTTTTTGGGGGCCTTTTCTAGGCGAAAGTCCGGACTAGACGGATTATCCAGGCCAAACTCCAGATTGTGGGCGACGCCAGAACTCTTCATGAGCCGATCACGAGCCGGTCAAGACCGTTCGGCCCCCTAAATAAGGCCGCAAAGCCACCGGTATCTCCACTGAGCCATCTGATTTTTGGTAATTCTCCAAAATAGCCGCCAAAGTCCGGCCAATGGCTAAACCTGAGCCATTTAAAGTGTGGGCCAGCTCCGCCTTGGCGGCGGGGGTTTTCTTAAAACGGATCCCGGCCCGCCTAGCTTGAAAATCCGTAAAACACGAACACGAGGAAATCTCCCGATAAACCCCTGGCCCAGGCAACCAGACTTCCAGATCATAAGTCTTGGCCGAGGAAAAACCCATGTCCCCAGTGGACAGTAACGCCACCCGATAAGCCAAGCCCAGTTTCCGCAGGATAGTCTCGGCGTGGCCGGTCAATTCCTCCAACGTCTGAAACGATTCCTCCGGGCTAACCAATTTAACCAACTCCACCTTGTCAAACTGGTGCATGCGGATGAGCCCCCGCGTGTCCCGACCGGCCGCCCCGGCCTCGGCTCGGAAGCAAGGGGCGTAGGCCACGTAAGAGATGGGCAAATCCTCCCCGGCCAAAGTCTCGTCTCGATGCAGGTTCGTTAACGGCACCTCGGCGGTGGGCGATAACCACAAGTCGCGATTTTCCAGCTTAAAACTCTCCTCGGCGAACTTGGGCAATTGGCCAGTGGCGTAAAGGGACTGGGAATTGATTAAAGACGGCGGCCAGATCTCTTTATAACCATGCTCATTAACGTGCGTGTCCACCATGAAATTGATCAAAGCTCGGTTCAAGGCGGCCCCTAAACCCGACAAAACGGCGAATCGACTCCCCGAAAGTTTGACGGCCCGGGGAAAATCCAGGATCCCTAACCCCTCGCCAATCTCCCAATGGTTTTTAGGCGAAAAATCAAACTGAGGAATCTGGCCCCATTGGCGAACCACTTGGTTGGCCGACTCATCGCCGATGGGAACCGAGGCGTCTGGCAGATTGGGAATGGTCTTTAAAAGTTCCCGTTCCTCGGCCTCAACTTCGTTTAAGCGAGGCTCGCTCATCTTAATCCAAGCGGAAACTTCCTTAACCGCCTCAATCAGATCGGTCGCGGGTTGGTTTTGTTTTTTCCGCTGGCTAATCTCATCGTTGACTTGGTTTCTTTTGGCTTTCCGCTCCTCAATCTCCTGGATCAAACGCCGTCTTTCCTTGTCCAACTCCTCAAACTTGAGCGTTATTCCCGGATCCATCCGACGATTTAGGAGAGCTTCGGCCACCAAATCTAGCCGCTCCCGCGCGAACCGCAAATCCAACATAAATTCGCCCACCCCTTAAAAGAAGGTCAAACAAAAATAAGGTCAAACCTCGTGAAAGCTTCGGTCACCAGATCCGCGGATCTTCCTAGATCATCCGCCTAGCTCACCCCAGAACAACTGGCTAAACTCAAAAAAAACCCTACCCAGCCGCCCAAGCCGGGCTGGCCCTCCAAAAGAGCTAGCCTTTGGAGGGAGTTTTCAAACCTCAAAAACATGAGCCTATTATAACGGATAAAGGATTCAACCGCTAGACTTTATTGAATAAAAGGCCCCATGACCGCGCTCGCTTACCCGATAACGTTGTAATGATCCGTTTTTCTTTCGGGGACAGACGGGATTTTAACTGGATGACCCAGAGCCAGGGCGCCGATAATCCGGTGGTCAACCGGAAAGCCCAAGCCCGTTAAATAAGCCCTAAACTCCGGTTCGTCAGAGATGACGCCCAGTTGGTTAATCCAGCAAGCCCCCAGCCCAATGGCCTGGGCGGCGAGCCACAAGTAACCTAAAACCAAGGCCCCATCCTCTGGCTGGCAAACGGATTTTTCCTGATCCACCCCGACAATGATAAAAACCGGGGCTTTATGGAAATTAATGGCGTAGCTCTTGGTGGCGGCCAATTCCCGATAACGCTCATAGCCAGGCTTTTGGTTGGCCTTTTTGACTTCGTCGTTTAATAAGGCGATCTTGTCCAGGCCGCGCACCACGGTCGCTCGCCAAGCTTGAGTGTTTCGAGCGGTGGGGGCGTAAGAGGCCACCTCAAAAATGGTTTTCAAATCCTCGTCAGAGACCGGTTGGTCGGTGAAATCGCGGACGCTACGCCTTTCTTTCAAAGCTTTTAAAACTTCGCTCATCCTTAGCCTCGCCACTTTAAAGTTTGGAACCCTCCCCCAAGTTAAGAGCCAGATCCCAGGCCGGACATTTGCCCAGTTTTTTAGGTTATAAAACGCCGGCCTATTCCCAAGGCTCGGCCACCAACTCGTCAAACTCCCTGACCGGGGGCTCAGGCTCAACTTTTTTGACCTTCGTCTCCCGGAAGGGATTAAGATTAGTTTTAAGGATAGGCCAAACTTCCGGCCACCTAGGATGCGTTTTAAGATTGGCCAAACGGTTATCCACCAATAAGCGGATGGATTTTTGGCCCAAGAAAGCGTAAGGGCTTTCTTTTTCCGCTAACTTGGCTAACTCGGCCACCTTGCGCTCCCGTTCGGAGCGGGCCGGGGAAGCCCGAAAACCGCGGATCATCTCATCGGCCTGGGGGTTATGAAAATAGGCCGTATTGCCCCGGCCAGCGGCCGTGGACTCCAAAAATTGACCTAACCACATTTCTGGGGAGGGAATGGACGGCCATCGACTCCCCAACAGCAGATCATAATCGCCAGTCTCCAAAATCGCTCGACCAGCTTGGCCCAACAAGGGGATAAGGTTAACTGGGACACGGGCCACCAAAAAGGCGGTTTGTAATTTTTCCGCGTCGGCTCTGGCCCAGGGCTCATCGGTTGGATAAACCAAAACCAGAGGCGTTTTCGGGGGCCCCACGGCCGCTAACAGTTCCCGGGCCCGGCTGGGATCGATTTTGTCTTTTTCGTCATCCAGCGCCCCGGCGAAAAAACCGGCTGGAAAATAACCCCGCGGGGGAAACTTCGCCTCCCCAAAAGCCGCTTTGGCTAAACCACTTAAAGCTTGTCGCGCCCCCATGATGGCTAAATAGGGCCTTTTAACGTTAAACGCCAAATAACGCGTGTCCCAAGTGGACAATTCCAACGTAACCCGATCGGGCGGTAGACCGGTTAAAGGTGGCTCCACCAATAAGTGGGCTTGTTTTTCCAGGAAAAGGGCCAGTCGGGCGTCAGGTTCGGCCGCGTAATAAAACTCCACCCGATCTAATTTAGGCCGGCTCGGTAGATCGGGCCTTAAGATCAAACTTAAACTCTGGGGGCTTACGGTTTCAGCCATAAAACGACCAGAGCCTAAAGTATGATCCTTTAAAAACCCCTCCGCCCGGTCGGCCAATCCCGGGCTAATGAGCGAGGCCTGGGGCAAAGCCAAGGAAGCCATGAACGGTGGCCAGGGTTTTTCTAGAACCAAACTAAAAGTATAATCGCCAATAATGTTAAAACCGCGTAAATAGGGAAATAGATTTTTCCCCGCCTCGGTCGTCATGAGCCGATCAAAAGAAAATAGGGCCGCCGCCGAGTTCACGGGCCGACCATCGGAAAAACTGGCCCCTTCCCGCAACCGAACCGTGTACATTAGATCGTCATCCGAGACCCGAATCGTGTGGGCCAAGGCCTCGGTGGTGTCCAGTTCCCCCCGCCCCTCGCGTAAGCCCATTAAGCGGCCATAAACCGTCATGATGACGGTTTCCGCGGCGGGATCCTGGGGCCAATGGTGGGGATCCAAGGAAACCGGGGCTTGGGGGTAAACCAGTCTGAGGGTGTCGGCCCCTAACGGTTGGGCCAGATAAATTAAACTTAAAAAACAAAACCCGATAGCTATACACGCCTGGCCAGCTATACGCGTCAGACCAGATAGACGCGCTCTAGCCCTTGACCATCGCCCAAACTGGGCCAACTTCCCGATAGCGAACCAGCGCGGCATCGGATTTCCTTATTTTAGGGGGAACAAGCCTTACATGTGGGCCAGGGAGGGACCTAAAGCCCCCAAACCCCAGATGAACACGCTATAGACAAAAAAACCAAAAACGAAAACAAAACCGGCCAACAGACAAAACACGGCCTGACCTTCCAGCCGTCGCCACGTGTCCACAATGGCCTCCCGCCAATGGTTCCGCCAGGGGGACAGGTAAACGAAGATCATGGTCGAAACGGGGGCCAAAACTAAGAAAAGAAATTTTTCCCGAAAAACCAAATGGCTCCGAAAGAGCCCGCAAAAATAAATAAAACTAAAAAACAACGCCACCACTAGCAAATAACCCAGGTGCCAACGCCAAAACTGACGTAAACTCTTTTTTTCTTGGTCATTTAAATCAAATAGACGCACACAGCCACCATTGGATTAATAAAATGAGCCCCGGCCCCAGCCAGGCCTCACGCGACGTTTAGGCTCGCGGTTAATTTTACATTATAGCGCTATCTAGTCTGGATTAAAAATTTTGTTACCATGGTTAATAAGATGTTTTCACTAACTGAATTGATAATTATAAAAACATTTTTTATAATAAATATGCTAATTTATCAAAAAATCTAAAATTTCCTAACTGGAAAAAAAGGCCCTTTCCAGGTATAATTCGGTCATTGGGTCAACGCTTTTAGCCCCAAAAACTCATCCCAGGCCAGCCCCAGGAAATCCTCATGAAAAGTCATCGCCAAGAATTATGGTTTGAAACCCCCACCCGCCGAGCTTTTATTAACATCACTAACCAGATCCGACAAGCGGTGACTGATTCGGGCGTCCAGGAAGGTTTGGCGTTATGTAACGCCATGCACATCACCGCCTCGGTCTTTATTAACGACGACGAGCCAGGGCTCCACGCTGATTTTGAGCGGTGGCTGGAGCGGTTAGCCCCGGAAAAACCCCATAATCAATACGCTCACAATGGTTATGAGGATAATGGCGACGCCCACCTCAAACGTCAGATCATGGGTCGAGAGGTCGTGGTGGCCATCACCAATGGCCAATTGGATCTTGGCCCTTGGGAACGAATTTTTTACGGGGAGTTTGACGGTCACCGACGCAAAAGGGTTTTGATCAAGATTATTGGCGAGTAAAGCCTCGCCGTTGACCGTCGACGCCTTGGGATAATTTGGCCCCATTATTGCTTAAAATCCTAGGGCCAGGGCGAGCGGTAACCCACCCGCTTCTTAACCTGGCCATAGCCTAAATTGACTAGTTTTTTGTAATCTGGCCCTTGACGCCAAATACTGGATTTCGCGAGGCTCCGATGAGCGAAGACCCGAAAAAACCCCCAAACTCAGCCGACCAGTCGAACCAAAGGCCCCCCGCTCCCCAGCCCCGTCCTCAACCGCCAGCGGTTCCAGCGGCCCCAGAGGCCCCGGACAGTAGCCCTGAGCTTTTTAACCCCTTTGGTCAAAGCCCGCCGCCCCCGCCTTTGGAGCCCATGGGCCATAACCCCCCGGCCCTGGCCCCGGAAGCCCCGCCTTTGCCACCCATGGACGGTCCCGCGCCCGAGGCTATTCCAACCATGGCCGCGACCAGCCGGTTAAAAACTTTCTCCTCTCGTCGGGAAGAAACGCCGGTTAGCCCGCCGTCTGAGCCCCAAACCGCGGCTTACCAGACCGAGCGCCCCGAGGCGCCCCATCTAAACCAGAGCTCCGCCAGCTCCGCCGCTAACCTCGGAACGACCGTCCACAGCGAGTCCAGCTCCGTGGCCGGCCTGGATCTGTCCGCCCCCGGCGTGGTCGCGCCGGTTCCCGCCGGTAACGCCGTCACCCGCGTGTTTGTAAGCGTTTATACCGGCGTAATCAATCTTTTTAAACGCGTCCCCCCTTTAGACGATATTTTTGATATGTTATTAACCGCCTTAGGGTTGCAACGAAAACCGGAGTCCATGCTGCGCCGGGCCCAATCTTTGGCCGCCAAGGGTCGTCACGCCGCGGCCATCAAATGGTTTCGGGATATTTTGTCCTTACGGCCTTTGACCATCGCCGCGTATGATGGCCTGGGCCGAGTCTATTTTCGGATGGGCTTAACCGAGGAAGCCAACCGCGAATTCACCATCGCCGACAGTCTCGAGCGCTTGGTCAACAACCGCGACGATCTCGAAGCGGCTTGCTCCTTAGCCATGGCCCTTTTGGAGCGGAAACAAGCTAAAATGGCCGTCTCCCTGTTGGAGCCGATCCTGATCGCCCATTTTTACACCCCTACTAACGCCAATTTACTGAAAAAAATGGGCCTTTTGTACGCTGAATTACGATCCACCAAAAAGCTTTTCCAGGTCTATGAGGCGGGTCTAGCCCAATACCCCAATGATTACGAGTTTTACATCTTAAAAGGCAACCTGGAAGTAAAACTAGGCCGGGTGCAGGATGGGGAAAAGTTGATCCGCTTTGGGCGCCTGATGGGGCGGCTAAAGGAAGATCCCAACGACGTCAACGCCAATATGTCGATGGGGGAACTGTGCGTTAAGGAAAACCGGATTCCGGAAGGGCTCAGCTATTTACGGGAAGCGGCCCGCTTAAGCCCAGATAATAGTGGCGTGAGGTGGCGCCTTTTTAACCTTTATCAAAAACAAGGCTCTTACCAGGAAGCTCTCCATTATTTTCTGGAAGTTTTGGAAATCGAGCCCAACAATGAGGAGCTAAAATACAAGCTAGCCGATTTTTACCGTAAAAACCACCACCCGGAAGAAGCCAAGATCATTATCCAAGCCTTAGTTGACCTAAACCCTCGGCAACCCCGGCCGCGTTATTTCCTGGCCTCGCTATTATCGGATATGGGGCGTTCTGAGGAAGCCCAAAACGTCAAGACCTTGGCCGATACCTTAGCCATTGGCCTCAAAAAAGATCCCGACCACCAAGAGATGGTCATTTTCATGAAATACCTTTATAGTATTGGGGCCAATAAAGAAGGAACCCAATGGCTGGATCGCGGGTTGGCCAAGTGGCCTTACCATGGGGAATTGATCATTACCAAAGTTAAACTACTTTACGCCGAGTACCGCTACAAAGAGGCGATCCCCCTATTGAAGCGGCTAATCTCGGTCAAAAACGATCTGGCCGAGCCCCATATGTGGATGGCCATGTGCTACCAGCGGCTCGGCAACCACATGGCCGCCATGGCCGAAGCCCAACTTGCCACGCGCCTGGCCCCCAAAAGCTTCACGTCGCACAAAGTTTTAGGGGATATTTTAAAGGAGCAGAAAAAGGTCTCCCAAGCCAACGCGGCTTATGAGGTGGCCAACATGCTCCAACTAAACCTTAAGGGCAAAGCCGCCAAATAACCTTTTACCCTGGGCTATTAATGGCCAAAGCTTAAGGAATTTCAAGACGATGGCGTAGACGATGACATAGACGATGATGTAGAATATGGGGAATATAATGTAGACGATGGGCGATGTTGACGCGCGGGGGGAATAAAGACGGCCATGGAAAGAACTGACCAACCGGAAAAAAGTCTAGATCCCAACCTTGAGGCGAGTATCCGACGGATCGTCCGGGAAGAGATCGCCTTAATTTTAGGCGCTAATAGCCAGACTAACATCGCCGAACTCATTGATCGTAAAATTGACGATCTGCTCGTTCAAAACGCCGAGGAACCACTCACCACCCAGGAAGTGGCCTTGGAATACGGCCTCAGTCCTAACTACCTGTCCCTAATGCGCGTGGAGGGGCGCGGGCCCAATTATATCAAAAAGGGCCGGAAGGTTTTCTATAAGCGTAAGGATTTGGCGGCCTACTTCGCGAGCCAGAAAATGAAAAAAATGACCCAAACCCCCTAAACTGGTCTTAAAGGTTAAACCGTTTAAAGACGGTCTAAAATATCTAAATACTATAAAACTTTTAAATCTTCTAAATCCTTTTCTTTCGCCTTCTTCATTTTCAAAGACTAAAAACCGCGCTAAGGCCCCATGATTTCTTCTCTAATTATCTCTAATTATCTCAAATTAACAAAAATTTGTAGCTACGTTAGATGACGCTGGCCCTAGCCTCTAATACAGCTTATACTTAAAAATAGCTCAAAGTAGTACATTTCAACCGTTTCCAAAGGAAACGATTTTTTTCGCTACCTAATCGACCGACCTTTCGCCGATAAAAAAAATTAAAATTCCTCAAAAAAGCTTGACAACTAGCTACAATATAGCTATGATCCAAGAAAAACCGCCAAGAGTCTCCAAATGTCCAGCCTCACCTACCATCTCAAGCCAAACGGCGCCACTTATATCTATCGCCAGGACTCATACTGGGATAAGGAAAAGAAGCGTTCCAGCTCACTTCAGGTCTGCGTCGGCAAGCTGGACGCCAATGGCGAGATAATCCACGACCATCGTTTCAAGACTCCCGAGGCCAGAGAGGCCTTAGAGAAAGGCGAGACGATGGATTCGCGAAAACCCTAGTTTCAAAAAATTAGTTAAAAAAAAGTAATCATATCAAAGAGTTAAAAATATTAATTTCCGCTTTTAAGCCTTCTCGCGAGGTCATCAGAAATAAAACGTAAAATTAAAGAGGTCATCAGAAATAAAACGTAAAATTAAAAAAGAATTATTTTGATTGTCCTTTCGAGAAATTTCAGCGTCCTCGGAGTAAACACCTTCCCTCTGGTCGCCAGCAGCAGTTTTCTCATGTCTTCCCGCCGCGCGCCAAAGCCACGCCCGTCGATACAGGCGACTACAGTAAAGCCGTTTTCACCCCGAAGTTCCCGTTGCGCGCTCAATTCCGCGAGGTGTTGAATGCGCGTCACCTTGTCTCTGGCTGTACCGTCGTCTTCGGTGATTTTGGCTTCAATGATCACTTGAGGGTTAAATTCGCTGGGCAGAATGAAATCTGGAGCTTGGTCAAAGCCTGGAATTTTTTCAGCCCGCTTGGTTTTGCGAAAACTCATCCCTGCCTTGGTCATCACATCCTCAATGGCGGTTTCCAGGCCGTCACCTATCAGTTCGCTTACAGAGTCTCGATGACCGGCAAAAGGTCGCCCCAAAAAGCGTTCGTAGAGCAACATGGCGTACGGCACACCTAAACTGGCCAGATTTTTTAGCCCGGTCAGCCCGTGTTTGGTGTCGGCTTTGTCGAGACGGTGCAGTTTACCTGACTTCACTTTTGGCGCTCCTTCTCGCAGCAGAAAACAAGCGGTTTTCACCAAAGCGTCAAGGCGCGCTAAGTTACAATCTATGCATTTCAGTGGTGTTAGCGGCGCAAGGCGTATATTCCGATCCAGATTGCGAGCGTGGGCTTGAGTGATGTCGAGCCCCGTGTGGCTGCTCGCCATATAGGCCCATTCAGACGGTGTAAAGCCTAACATGGCCCGCAACACGATAAAAATCATGGGAGTTTGCAGCAAGGCTACTCGTACGGCTTTCGGATCAAGGCCGCGAAAACTTTGAGTGGCCTGTTTCAGAGCTTCATAACCTGTTTCAAAAGTCGGATACTCCACAAAACCTTTCCCAGTGGGCATGGTCAGAAAATCAGATTCCAGCGCGGCAAAGATTACGTCAACATAATGGTCAAGGTTGGCTTGAAGTTCCGTAAGGTCGGCTTCAAACGGATACTGGCTCATGTACGCTCCTTTTTATGGCAATGGGCGGAAAAGTCTGATCACTAAAGAGAGACTGACTTTCGCGGGAACAGTTCTCACCGGTAAGTTCGCGCGCGACCGCTTGGCCACCGAAGGTAGCGAACCAGCGGACGAGGATATCCAGCTTGTCTTTTACGGACACCCGCGTTTGCCAATCCCCAGCCAAGTCATTGATCGCCTGACGGATGATGTGCCCGTAAGTCACACAACGGGTATCACCCAATGTCGCGTTGAGCCCGCCTGTTTCCAGAGCGCGCATATCTACCTGTATGGCGTTGTCAATAACGTCCGGTTCCGGAATGCCGCGATCCTGACGTCGGCGGCAAACAAATACGCTGTCTACCGTGGATGACATTGTACCCTTGATGTGAATTGACGCGCCCATTTCCGCTGGGCAGGGCAGCACTTTGGAGCATACGAGCCCGGCGTCCAGAATGGCTACGGCAATGGGAAAGTACGCGGTAATATCGTTGTGGTGGTATGTGAAAACAAAGGGCCCCCCAGGCTTAAGGGCCGCCGCTGTACGCGAAAACACCTCAGCCAGCCCCTCAGTGAAGTGGGCAAGACCGCGCCGCATGTTCTCATTGCCGGTAAGTTCCTGAGCGTGTCTTGTCGAAGAAGTGGAAAAGGCTGGGTTGCCTTTTCCAACAAGCCTGCGCAACCAGACATAGCAAAAATCCATGAGTTCCGCATATTGCACGTTTCCGAAATAAGGTGGGTCGGTAAATACGCCGTCTAGGCTTTCCGGCCGCCAGTCCCAGTTCGCGGCGTCGGCGCAAACGATATCCAGCGCCCGCTTTGCCACGCCGTTTCGGGAATCGCCTATCCATTCGCCCGAAATAGGCACGGTGACTTTGCGTCCACCTTTGGCGGTTCCTTGGTGCCGAACCTCAAATGGCTTGTCGCAATATGCCTTGGCTTTAGTGAATTTCTCAATGATGTTCAGCCAGCCGCCGCTACCTGTGGGAAAGCTTCCGCCGTTTTCTATGCCCAACAGGTTGGATTCGCACTGCGTCAGCCCGACAGGGAAGCCGTGGACGGAAAAAATATCCAGCGACTTTAGAGTCATAGTGTCGTAACGGCAGAGCATGTTCTGATAGCGCAGCAAGTCAGAAAGGTTGGTGGCTAAAGCGTTTCGGATACGTTCGTCTTTTTGGGCGGCAATCAGGCGGCAACTGGTTTCCAAGCCTATCAACTGACGGGCGTTGAAGAGTTCCCTATAGCGCGAATACCCCCAGCGGTGCAGGCGCGTTGTTTCATCACCGGCGGGAATAGCGTCGTCAGGTATGTACTGCGGCGATAAAGCGGCTAGGCGGTTTTCCGCTTCAGCGACTTTTGCTAAGTCATCAGTGTCCGAGGCTTTGAAAAAGCGACCCTGACGCTTCGGCTTGCAGTTTGGGCACTGGTATTCAATGGCAAAAAGCCGGTGCCGAATGGGCGTTTTCGTCCCATTGGGGTACTTTGTCTTTTCTCCGCAACGGGAGCAGTGGCATCGATTGCTTTTGGCCGAACCGACTGTGGGGAGAGGGGCTTGACAGTTCGTACAGTACCCCGGTTTTTTTCGGTCTGACGTTTCGGTTAATTGGCCGCATTCTGAGCACACTAAGACTTTTTTGGGGTGCCGCGCGTCTTCCGCCACTAGATAGTCGGGGAAAAGATCAAGTGAGTTCCCACAATGATGGCAGTCCACAACTTTCACCCAGAGAAAATATTTGACATGAGCTTCGGGGTTGCCGCAGACTTCGCATCGGGTACGGTACAAGTGTCCTAGTTCGCTTTCCAAAGTTTTTCTGAGTTTAGACGCCGCCGCGCTATAATCCTGAAGATTCAGGTATTCCATTTCCTGGCGCACGATCCAGTAGGCCATTGGATTGATGTCACATCCCTGGACATGCGCCCCCATGCGATTCGCTTCAAGCAGAGGCGTGCCACCGCCCATGAAAGGATCGGCGATGGTTTTTCCGGAAAGATTGGCCGCTTGGTAGAAGGCGTCCTGTAAAGAAAGATCGGAAAATTCGGCGAGCATAAGAGCTCTGAACAGCGTACCAGGTCTTCTGGCAAACCATTTATGCACGGCGATAACAGGGCGGTAAATTTGCTGAATCTGCTTTTCCCGCCGAGCAAGGTTCGCCACAAAAGCTATGTCATAACGGTCTTCTATCATAAGGCTCCCATAAACTCAGCTACATCAGGATCTACCGGAATCGGATTCTCCGGAGGGTCATTTGTATTTAATTATGTTATTTAGGATATATATATTACACTTTTTAACTTTATTATTGCTTGCTTTTTTACACCTTAGATGGTTAAGAACTCTACTTAATCTATAACACTTACTATGCGCTCCCCCCTAGGTGAGGGGACTAATAATCGGCCATAATTGTTCATTTTTTATTATAATTATTCTAAGAATAAATTTATTTTTAATAAGTATTAAAAATTATATTTTCTAGAATATATTTTAACGTTCTACCCACTCTGCCGCTCAGTTTTTAAAATTACCACGAATAAGCCAGTCTGTAAAGACTTTAGCTCATTTCAGTCGCTTTCAGGTCTAGCTTCCGCAACTCCTAACTTCAACGGCGATTGGATAAACCAGCGCGACAAAAGTTTTAGCGCAACCGTTCACAGTGGTATCTCCCAGGCCAACTGGTTGTGCCTCCAATTCTCCTCCTTGATTTTACTCTATCCTTTCAATACTAGCCTATTATAGCGCAAAGAAAACATAAAAAAATCTATAAAAAGCTTGACAATGATTCTATTTTCCTGTATTATACTAATTATTCAGGTGAATAGTGCATGAAACAAGTTCATAACATAAATTTTACAGCTGAAGAGTTGAAAGGGCTAAGTCCGCCCTGGCCGTGTCCAAAGCTCAAGTTCAGGGGAAGCTCTTTTGATTGATAAAGGGTGAACTGATTTTAGCTCCAGTTCACTAGTCCTGGTGGGATGGCGACCCCGTTTAGCTCTGGTTTTGGACAATATTGGGGCGGAATCTGGCTCGGATAACCCCCCTGAAGTCCTTATGTATCAAGGCTTTCCTCATGAAATTAGGGGGTTCAGAAATTTCAAGGTTTTGGATAGACGCTTTTGGGCGAACCCAGACCTTCTGGTTTAAATTTATACTCAGGCCCAACACCTTAGCCAAAGACCTTGAACTGAGTCCCAAGCCTTAGACTTCAGTCACAATACCGACCATGAGTAATTATGAGGAAAGCTTATATTGGCTGAGGGTCTTAATCTAAGGAGGGTAATATGGTTGGCCAATGGGGAAACTAAATAGGGCGAGGTATTAAGCCCTTATTAAGCGTTAGATATATTAGCGCTCTTCTCCGCCGAAGCTTTAGCTTCGGCTTCCATCTTATTCCTAGCTTGGGCCATCGCGTCGCCTTCTTTCTCAGTCTTAAGGTTCCCTAGTTATTGACGCCATTCTTCACAATCCTCATAATTAATCAAATTTTAGATTCCAATGAAAATACGCTTTTGGTCTTTATGATCCAGCCTCCGACTAATCGTGTGACTACCCTCCACGCTGGTTGGTAAAAAGTCGCTTTACCCTGGAACCTAGTTTGGCGTGAACCTTTACGATACAATCGCGCCGTCCTCGCCTAAGACAAGATTTCCATTTTCGTCAACATTGTCCGCCTTGATAGTGAAACGCCAAAATTTCACCGGAATGGCCTTGGCTCCCTTCTTAACCCAATAGCTAGCGTCTTTGGCGTTGTTAAAAGTGAGCCACCGAGAATCTCCATAACCAGCCGACTCCAGGGCCAACTGGTTTACGCCGCGGTAGTTGGTCTTCGTGAGATGGGGTTAAATTGTTGGTTGTCCATGGCCTCAAAGGCCGCCACGGCTTCAACCAGGGAGCGGTGGAATTCTCCACCGCTTTCAGGATCAGATTGTCGCTCTCTTCTCTTTTCCGAGTGGCGTAGTCCTTGGCCGTATCATTTGTCCTTTTTATCGGAGTCAGACGCCAAAGTCGCGTCCAACTCCTTTAAATGCCGCGCGTGGTCGTCGCAATTAACCCAGTCGTCCTCGGTCAAGCACGGATCCTCAAACGCGCCCATGAACTCGGCCAAATCCGGGTCAACTGGAATGCCGATATCCGGATACTTAGCCGCCTCCTGGCGGACTTGCTCAGCCGCCGCCTTATACCATTCCAGCGTTTTTTTGTCTTTTTCCCACGGCTTTTCGGACATCGTTCACCTCAAGTCAAAAGAGACATATTTCAGTCACTTTGCTTAATGATTCGTATGATATTAGGCCAAAATAACGACTATCAAATCCAAGATCCGCTCACTCGGATATCGCCAACGCTTGGCCAGAGCCAATTTTGAGCCGTTCGCTCCAAAGAAGAAGCGAGCGAGGCGTCGGTCGCCCCTGGCTGTCCACCAGCGACCAAGCGAAGTTGGCCAACAATCGCCTATTGACCCAAACTCTATCTTTGGTCACTATTTAGAGCGCGTCGATACCTGACTTAGGCTTTTAGTCAGCGTTAATCAACAGTAGGTCGGAAACCTTAAGCTGGGCAGGTTCGCCCGCGGATTAAATCGCGGCTAAATAGCCCCGACCAAACCTTAATTTATCGAGCGTTACTCGCGGTCAGTCCCCAGGATCCCGGGTCTAGCCCAAAAGTCCGCGAAAAAGTTTTAAGCCCACTGTTGGCTTTAATGAGGTAAAGGGATAGTGACGGCGGTAACGAAGGCGCCATCTAAAGTCCCTAATAGGACTCCCCTAAAGTAGCCGCGAAACCCCAGTTTCTCATGATCGTAGACCGATCGCTGAGCGCTTGAGTGACCGTAAAAAGTAAAATTGACTCGTGGCCAGAAGGTTTCATTGGAGGAACCTTATAATAAACGCTAAAATTTTGCCCTTAAGCCAAAGCTAAAACTTAAGAGTAGGAGTCCCCGACCACTGGACTAAAATACCAAAACTGGTCAGCTCCAACCGAATTTTGGCGGACAATCCGAGACGGAGTTTCCGCCCTTCAAACGGGTTTATCTTGTTCGGTCTTAACCAACCAACCGATATTTCCCCCTATCTCTTTCCACCAACAGAGTCGAGTAGACGTTGATAGACGATGATGTAAGGCGAAGATGGCGATTTAGGCTTCTTGAATTATCTGTAATTCCCGGATTTTTTCACACTACAGCGTTTGGGACACCCATGGAGTGGTTTTTTGGCTATGTGACTAGTCCGGAGGCCAATTTAGGACTTCAGAACAGAATCCCTAAAGACC
>JAISYP010000079.1 GCA_031269825.1 Deltaproteobacteria bacterium | reverse complement strand
GAGAGAGAGAGAGAGAGAGAGAGAGAGAGAGAGAGAGAGAGAGAGAGAGAGAGAGCAAGAACCATGCCAACATTTTCTGGCCCATTATCCAGGAATTACTGATATAATTTTCAAAGCGTATCATAATTCCGCTACCTAGTTTGAACGTTATAACACCGTCTTATTAATCAAGCTTAGACCATTAACTCTCCATAAACTTCTTATATGAAAAGTTCAATAATCCAATATGGACAACAGTATTACCTCGCTGATATCAGACTTAGACTTTTAGGCGGCGTTAGTTAACGATCCGTCGCAAACCTTAAGCTGGGCAGGTTCTTTCGCGGATTATTAAATCTCGCTAAATAGCCATGACCAAACCTTGTTTCTCGAGCGTTCCGGTCAGCCCCCACAGTCTCCCTGGTTCTAGTCCAACAGTCAGCGAAGAAGTTTTAAGCCACTATAGACTTTAATGTGGTTAAAGGGTAGTAACGGCTGTAAAAATGACACCATCCAAAGTCCAGATTCAGGACTTCTCTAAAGTAACCGAAAATCCGACTTCGCGTTATCTTAGACCAATTTATGCCAATGATTGACCGTAAAAAGTAAAATAGACGCGCGGTTTGAAGGTTTCATTGGAGAAGCCTTATGAAAAACGATAAAAATTTGGCCCTCAAGTCAAGCCAACGCTAAAAAACTAAAAACTAAAACTTAAGAGTTTGGAGTTCCACGAACTCTGGCGTAAAACTACCAAAACTTGTCAGTTCCAGCCGAATTTCATTGGACAATCCGAGATGGAGTTTCAGCTCTCCAAACGTGTCTATCTTGTGTGGTCTTAACCAACCAACCGATATTCCACAGGTCGCTTGCCATCAACTGAGTTGAGTAGACGTTGATACTAGACGATGATGAAAAGCTATGATGTTGATTAACTGATTAAACAGCTGTTTATAGAATATTTTTAGTCCTTTTTAGTAGAATTATTAATTTTCAATAACTAGCGCCGTATCCAACGCGCCGCTTAGCTCCACGACCACGAACGAGCGCGGAATTGGTCATGGGGTCGATTGAACATGGGGTCTAATGGGGCCTAACTCTATCTCCCATCCCAAGATAACTATGGACGGTTCTTCCGCCCGCGCTGTCTCAACCTCTCCCATCTCGCCCACCAACCGAGTTATTCCTTAAAAAAAATCAGGAACTTGTCCCTGAAAATCCAAAATTCCATGATATGGAAACTTAATTCTATTACACTTTATTTCTTAAATTCTTGGCTGTCAAGTTTTTTTCTCGCTATTCTATAGTCCTGGTTTTCTACCCTCATCCATTTGGATTTGATTAGCTCCAAGGTTACTCCAAAGTCGCTCGAAAGCGAGCGACCTTGGCAACACGCCGTTCTTGATGAAGATGCCTTCGCAAAAAGTATCAACCTCTGTTTAAGCAGATTTCGTCTACCAAAACTACATAATAGGGTATTTTTCGTATATAAACATCATAAAAAATCTTATTTAAAATCATTACATGTTTAACGTTAAACAAACATATTTCATCTTAACAAAAATTTCTATAGATACTATAATATAGTCCCTTAGGTTTTATTACCACTGATTACTTAGGCTGAATTGCTTATGAGGGCAACTGATGGGCCAAATAACGCTTCTATGTTCATCTCCATGGACATGTTAGGCGATAAATCCAAGCGTTATAAACAACTAGACAACTCCTGGGCCACTTAGGATCTATACACTTTGACCGGTACGCTCATTCTTCCGCGGTATTTTGATTTGACCGACTTTCAGACCCGCTTCACACTCAGCGCGAGTATCGCTTGGCGGATCGCCTTGAACATTACCAACCACACTGATAAAACCTGCTATGTTTCCCATCGGACTTTATGGGATTTCCACAATAAAATAGCTAAATATAGTCTTTATAAGCCTATTTTTAATACTATACTGTCATTTTGGCCAACCGCAATGACATTAACTTTGAAAAGCGGCGTCTCGACTCCACTCATTTCAAATCAAACATGAAAAAGCTCACTCGGCTGGGTGTTTTCATCCGGACGATCAACGAGTTTCTCAAACGTCTCAAAAAGAACCACCGTGACCTCTTCAATCAGATTGATCCAGAATTGAACGAGCGTTATTGGTCGACCAACTCTGGGGACAACTCCTTTTTGGGAGACCAAAAGCCCAGCGAAAATCAAAGAACCTTGGAACAGGCCGTCCGTGACCTATTTTCTCTGGCCAACCGGTTCGCTGATGAGCCTATAGTCCTCCAGATGAGTAGCTTCAAGCTCCTTAAACGTGTTCTGTCTGACCAATGGGGGCGTCTACCGGGGAAACTGAAAATGGCCAATCAAGCGTGACCCTAAAGGAGCCTGAGGAAAGACCTAGCGACTCCTGACCAAACCCCTCGGATCCCGACGCGAGTTTTTCAGGCCATAATGGACAATAGACGCTTGTTCAAATCATGGAAACCCGCGCGAAGAGCCAGTATTCCGAAGACAATGACCACACGGCGCGTTTAATTACCCAGGTAGCCGCTAAACCCGCCCAGGTGAGTGACGCGCGCGCGGTTATCCCAGCGATTGAGGATACTATTAGCCAAGAACTCGCTCCTAATACGCCACTCGCTAGCGCCGCTGACGGTGGCGATGAAAACGTCCAAGCCGCCGCTGAAATGGGCGTTGAGTTGGCGTACTCCAATCGCCGGCCAAGATCCTGAGTCGGGCTAAGTCAGGCTCGCTGAATTCCAAATATATATAAGAAGTTTACTTAGTCCTTATAAAAATGTTTCGCCAGAATTTTGGCCAAAATTTGCCGTCCAAAAAAAATGAACCTCTTCAAATTTCTTTCACTATTGAGCCCTTGGAAAAACTTTACCATTGATTAAGGTGGTTAAAGGCGACTTATCATTATGGCGGGGTCAGGGAATTTCGGAAATCAGGAGCCATTATGACCAGGAAAAAGGGCCACAACGGCACATATTGGAAGGATAACTCGGAGGCGGAGGCTTGTAGATCCATTGTCCTTAAATAAGGTGGATGAGACGGAAAATGAGGCTCTTTGGAACCATCTGGTTAAGAAATTTTTAGCGCCTCGGATTTGAAAAGATAATTGGCTCGGATTTGAAAAGATGACTGGCCGCCGGGCGAAATACCTGGTCTACCCCAAAACCCACAGGTAACACCAAAAAGAAGCGGTAACGGCCCTTCATGAGCGTTTTAAGGCTCATGACCGGGGAAAATTAGTTCTTCCACACGGGGTGGGTAAAACTTATACGGTTCTTAAAATCATGGAAAAAGAAACGGGATATCGAGGTTTAGCTCTTTTTTTGGCTTCCTCCTTCGCTTGGTGGGATAAACATTAAAGCAATGGTTGGCCGACGCCACCTTTAAGATTAATTCCATTTGTGTTCACTCGGACGTGGAGATTTCCCAAAAAAGCGCCTATAACGAAGACGATAACCACGCCTAAGGCCTGGAAAACTTAGCTCCCCCGCCACTTTCCCCCGGGAACATCCCTAACCAACTTAAACAAGCCCAAATCGATCCACCAAATGGTCTTTGTATGGTGAACAGAGGTAAGTTCCAAAGCGTTAGAAATTTCTGGGTCACGGGGCCTTAAGTTGACGCTGGCTTAATGTTCATCCATAGTGGTTAAAATGAGGCGATTTTATAATAACCGATCGACTCAAACCGGTAATGGCCTCGATTACCTCATTTCGTTATTTTCGCCACCAAAGAATTTTAGCGGCCTTTGTTCATTGCGCTGATGGCCTGTTGGTAGCCTTCGTCATAGCCTTCCATGTAGGCTTCCACAAAGGCTTGCGCTTGATAGCCTGTGTAGGATTTCTCGGCGGCCTTTTTTTTCGCTTTTTTTCGAATCTCGTTACGATCATAGAATAAATTCTCGCCAGACTCTTGCCTCCTAAAAGCCCTTTCTTGAGCCTGTAATTTCTTTATCTTTAGACTCTTATCCTCACCCGCGAAAAACAGTTCCGCCATCATCCTCAAATCCTCCCTAATTCGCGAGCCCAAAATTCGCCCTAGGGCCAAAGCTCGGATTTACCAGTGTTTGATTGACATAAATCAATGACGCGCTAAAAAAACTCCATTTTGATAGCGAATTGTAATAAAACACCTTCTATCTTAAGTCGACATTAAAGTCACAGCTATAGATACCACCAAGAACTCTCCTGACCATCAACCCCAACCACCCAAGGGGATCATCAATTAAAACCACCACCTAAACTTAGGCTTGGACTTACTGAGGCGCGTGACTTTCGGTTGACGCGGGTTTAAGGTTCATTCGTTGGGGTGTAAAGGCGTCAATTCCAAAATCGCCGAGTGACTCAAACCAGTAAGGCGCTCAATTTCATCAATAGGACTTTTTAGCCCCAACAAGATTCTAGCGATTCTTATAGACGATTTTTTAACGCCTATCTGGTAGCCTTTTTTAAAACCCATTTTAAAGCCTTTTTCGAAACCCATTTTGAACTCTTCTTCACAGCCGACATTCTTGGCCTTCTGACAGTCTTTTTTGTAGTCACTTGTCTGACAGGTTTGTTGGTAGACCTCCTCGTAAGCCTCTTTGTAGTATCTTTCATGTTCAATTTCAAGCGTTTCACGCCTATTTGAGAAAAGTTCATCGCGCGGACATTGGCAAGACTCCGCTCTCGCCCACGCTTTCGCCTGAGCTTGAAGTTTTTTGAGCTTTAGGCGCTTAGCCTCAGCCACTGAATTCAGTTCTTCCGTCATCAGCCATTCCTTCTAAATTCGCCAGCCATAATTCGCCCTAGATCCCTCGCTCGGATCTAACAGCGTTCGATGGAAAAACATTAATGAAGCGCCGCGTCAAAAACTCGCCATCATGATAGCGAATTTTTTTAAAAATTCAATCTATCTCAACGGGCGCTCAAAGTCAACGCTAGAGATATCCACCAAGGAAAAACCTAGGCCTATTGAGTCAACCTCCCCGATGGATCCCAAAATTATCTCGCCCACCTGAACCAAACATAGATTTTAGATACGCGCGTGGCTTAGGTTACCCAATTTTGGCGTTTATTTAATGTTTTAATTAATATTCATTAGTCAACATATTTATTAATTTTTCATCTTGGCCGGTATGACCAACGCTAAACCGCGCGCTCCGGAAAGATCCGCGTCAGAACCTCCAGTAAGCTCTCCCCGGAAAAACCGTAGCGTCCATTTTGAGCTCCACCTGGATTTTTCCGGACGATTTTATCCAAAAACACTAACTATACAACCATTTTACATATTAAATTAACTTTTTATATATAATATTGTTAATATTAATATTTTTGCAATAAAAAAAATTATATTTAAAATTATTTAATCTATAAATAAATATTGTATAGTTTAATATATATTATTGATAGTTAAATATTTACTTTTATTATAAAATTTAGATAGCTATTACTTCCGCCTAATTACCCACCGCGTCAAGGCCTTGTATTTTCGGTTAAGAAGCTTTAAACTGCCCGAATATTTCTTTTCCCCTGGACTTCTGGGTGACCAACCTGCCCACCCTTTCCCCACAGGATTTTCCATGCCCAAAGTTGGAGCTTTTTACGGCGTCGGAGTTGGCCCAGGCGACCCAGACCTGATTACCGTTAAGGCGGTCAAGATTCTTAACCAAGTCGATTTGGTCTTCACAGCCTCTTCCTCGACCAATGAGTATTCCTTGGCCCGTCAGATTGGCCTGAGGTACCTTAAATCCGGGATCCCTCTCCAAAATCTACCCTTCCCTATGACCGAAGACGACCAGGCCCTCAAGACCGCCTGGCGAAAAAACGCTTCCGACATCGCCGAAATTCTCCGTTCCGGCCGGTCAGCCGCCTTTTTAACTTTGGGGGATTGCTTAACATACAGCACCTACGCCTACCTACTGCCGATTCTCACGGAGATAATCCCCGAGGCCCCCATCACCAGCGTGCCTGGCATCACCTCTTACCAGCAAGCCGCCGCTCGCTTAAACCGTCCCCTAGTTATGACCAAGGAATCTTTGTCCATTATTTCTGGCGGGGGCGACGAGGGCCAGTTCGAAACCCTGTTAGATCAAAGTGACAATGTGGTTATCATGAAAATGTACCGCGGGCGGGACAAAATCGTGGAAACGTTAAGGCAAAAAGGGTTAGCCTCTAAAACAGCTCTCTGCGCCCAACTGGATCTACCTGGGGAGAAAATCGTTGAGGGCCTGGATCAAAATTTGGCCGAGGCGGCCACCTATTTTTCTCTCCTGTTGGTCACTAAAAGAAATTGAGGCGTTTGGCCGGTTGACCAACCAGATCTCAAGGGCTTTTTCCATATTCGGCTTAGGCGACGGCTCGAATCCGTTGTTTTTAGAGATCTTTATTTGAGAAAGGCTTTTCGGCGGGTCAACTTCCCATGGGGCCATTTTCCGCGCCCAATTATCCCAGAAAAAGGCTCTAACCCTCTTCTGATCAAAATAGCCCGGATCGCGACGCCGGGCTTGACTCAATTTCCCTTTTTTCCCCCATCACCCACCTACGAAGCTCGTCTTCCCCAGCCTAATCCCTCATGGGGCTTGAACTCCTGAGGCCGAGACGCGCCTAGTTTAGTCGCGCGCTCTGGTCTAAAAACCGGGTTGGATAACCTGGCTCCAACGCTGGGTCAACCCTAAATTCCCACGCTAGCCAGGGCCAATAAAAAAAATACCCCGCCAAAAAAGCCCTTCCCAAAGAATCCAATGGTTTTTCTTCTTGATGACTGACTTGAGGACTGACTTGTTGTCTAACCATTTGTTAAAGCAAGTCAGCTTTTTAGAATCAAAATAAGGCTTGTTAGTTTGATAAAATATTTATAATTTTTCTGTTAATCAATAATTATACAAATAGGACAATTTTTAGATCTACAATAATTACTTAGCGGATAAATCAAGAGAGCCATTTAAATAATCTTTTGAGCTACTTTAAGACAAAACGTCCTGTCTGTTTCTAAATAAAATAATCTTGTCCACAACACCAATTAAGACCAAGTTTAGTTCCGCCTAAAGATCCAATTTGGGCTCTTCTATGATTTATCTAGCGTCTCCAATTCCACGGCGGTCTCTTCCCAGGTTTTCTCTAGGGCTCCCTTTTCCTTGGTCAACTCCGCCAGTTCCTTGGTCAAGGCTTTAACCAGCTCGCCATTTTGGTAAGTGGCTGTCTCCCCTAAAACCGCCTCTAACTCCTTAGAGCGCTCCGCGACCGCGGCCAACCTTTCTTCGGTCTGGATTAAAAGCTTTTCCAAGGGTTTACGGAGAGCGGAAAGGTTTTTCCGGGCTTCCTGGGATTTTTTCTTTTCCTGGGGATCTTTTTTCTCCTTAACGATGATGGGTTCCGGGTTCGCCAAGGGAGAAGGGCTCTTTTGACTAGACAATTCCCCCGCCCCAATCCAGAGCCTTTGATAATCGTCAAAATTGCCCGGATAAACGGTCAAACGCCCGTTTTCAATGACCCCCACTCGATCGCAAAGCCGGTTTATAAAATGACGATCGTGGCTGATTAAAATTAAAGTTCCGTCGTATTCCTCTAAAGCGTCCTCCAACATCTGACGCCCCGGAATATCCAGGTGGTTGGTCGGCTCGTCGAGGATTAAAAAATTCGGGGCGGTCATCATAATCTTAGCCAAAACCAAGCGCGTTTTTTCCCCACCAGACAGAACCGAGACTTTTTTAAAAACATCATCCCCACTGAAAAGGAAACCACCCAGGATCGAGCGTAACGACCCAGGAGTCAGATGGCCAGCCACCTGGGCTAGTTCCTCCAAGACGGTTCGCGCGGGCGACAAGCTATCCATCTGAAATTGGGAAAAATAACCAAAATTCACATTCTGGCCTAGCTTAACCGTCCCAGCGTCCGCGAAGACTAAGCCAACCATCAGCTTAACTAAAGTGGATTTGCCGCGTCCATTGGGCCCCAAAAGGGCTAGACGCTCCCCCCTTTGTAAAGTCAGGCTCAAATCCTCATAAACCACCGTCGGGCCATAACTAAAACGGACGGATTTTAATTCCGCCACCAAATCCGGCCCGCGCTGGCCTTTAGGCAAATTAAGGACAAAATTATCCCCTTCGCCTTCGGGGGCTTTCAGCTTATCCATCTTCTCCAAGGCTTTAATCCGGCTTTGAGCCCGTCGAGCGGTGGTGGCTCGGGTCTTATTCCTTTCAATGAATTTTTCCATCTGCCGGATGCGGTCTTGTTGGTTGGCGAAGGCGGCCGTCTCGGTGGCCATCCGCCGAGCCTTTTCGGCTAAAAACTTTTCGTAATTGCCGGAATAGGCGTCAATCCGACCTTGCCTTAACTCAATGGTTTTTTGGGCCACGTTATTCAGAAAAACACGATCGTGGGAGACGAGCAGGAGGGCCGAGGGCGAGGTTTTTAAAAAGCCTTCCAGCCACAGAAGGCTATCCAGATCCAAATGGTTGGTCGGTTCGTCTAAAACTAAAAGCTCCGGTTTAGCGGCCAATAGTCTGGCCAAAATGGCCCGCATGACCCAGCCCCCCGAAAAACGGCTCAACTGGGCCTGAAAGTCACTCTCCCCAAAGCCTAGACCCATCAAAATCTTCTTGGCCTCGGCTTCCCGGGCCCAGCCACCCATGGACTCAAACCGATGCCACAGATGACCCTGACGCTCGACCAGCTCCAATAACGCCGAATGACTGTGGGCCTCCACATTCTTTAAGGCTTCTTCCACCTGTTGGAGCTCAAATTCCAAGCGTCGGTATTCTGGATCCGTGTCCAAAACCAGATCCAAAAGCTTCTGATCCGCCTGAGCCATGATATCCTGGGGCAGGTAGCCAATCTTTAGACCCCTGGCCCGGGTGACTTGACCTGAGTCAGGGTTTTCGTCACCTAAGATAAGACGGATGATGGTGGTCTTACCAGCCCCATTGCGGCCCACCAGTCCTACCCGCTCGCCAGGCTCTATGGACCACGTGACGCCGTCCAACACGTCTTGGCGACCGTGAAAGCGGGTGACCTCGGAAAAACTGACCAAAGACATGGATACGCGGATAACCTGTGGACTAAATTTTCGGTCAGGCCGAATGGGGTCAACCACCCATGGACACGCTTAGGCCACCGCCGAAAGACGCTCTTCCTTGGCCTTATCCCGCGAAACTTCCCTTTCCACTCGCCTTAAACTGTCCACGTAAAGGTCAGCCCAAAGGTTATTAGAGCCCAGTCCAGCGAGGTTGACTTCCACATTATAACCTATTCTCTTTAATTCGCTAGCCCAGCTATCCTCGTCCCCGGCCAGATCGTTTTTAGCGTGATCCCCGGCCACGACCATCAAGGGAGCCAAAACCAGGCGCCCGCCCGGAGCCGTGGTTTGACTAATGGCCCCCTTAAGCTCCTCTAAACCAGGCTCGCCCTCCACCAACCCAATGTGGATAGCCGCCCCATAATGGCCTCGCAAAGTTTGTTCTAATGCCCCAAACACCGTTAAATCTCGCCGCTCATTGCCATGAGCCATCAAGACGACGGTCGCTTCTTTATTCGCCACTAACTGACCCAAAGAACTTAAAGCCCGCGCGGCCCGATCCAAGGTGTCCGCGTCGCCCTCGCCCAAGCCTAAGGCGGGCGGCCCTAAACCTAACCAAGGGAAGGGATGAAGACTTCTTTGGCCGGTGTCTAAGGCTTTTAGAGATTGAATCAGCCCATAAAGATCCCGAAACTCCTCGCCATCGGCCATCAAAAGCGATTGAACCAAAATAAGCCGCGCCCCATGTTCCTGAAAATAGGCTAGCTCGGAAAGAACATTGTTGATTTGATAGTATCTATCCAAAACCCCCGGCTGATTGGCCCGGTACCGTGGATCCAAGCCCCTCTCCCGCCAACGAGCCCGGACATGGTTGGAGGTGAAGGCCAAACGAACCTCATAGTCAGGAAAAGCCGCCACCACTCTCTTTTCAATGTTCTCCAACGCCCCCAAGGCCTCGGGATGGGTGGTGCCAAACGCGGCCAAAATAATCGCGGGAGCTCGAGGGGGACGCTCATAAGCTCGCGCTTGGCCCACCAAAAAACGTTGAAGCCAACTTAAAAAACGCATGGTCTTAATTTCCCGTTAACTAGAGCTTTTTTCCGGGCGCGTCGCGCCCGGAAACCAGCCCAACGCCTTCTTCTTTATTTTTTGAGGGCCTTAACCTTGGTCTCTAAGCTTTTCAGGTGATTAATATAAAGATCAACCCAAGCGTCATTTAACCCCAAACCCTTTAAGCGGCTGTCCACCTCATAACCCGCGGCTTTAAGTTGACTAGCCCAGCTATCCGCCTCTTCGCCAGCCATGTCGTTACGGGCGTGATCGCCGGCCACTATCATTAGGGGAGCCAGAACGACTTTTTTCGGTTTACTCTTTTCTTTGGCCAGTTCCGCCACCACATCCTCGATCTTGGGCGAGGCTTCCACGGTTCCAAGGTAAATTTGGGGATAATAGGCGGCGCGCAGGGATTTTAATAACTTGCCAAACACTTTTTGCGTCAAATGCTCGTTACCGTGGCCCATCAGGATTAAGGCCGCGCCCTGGGATTTAGCCTCATTGGCCAAAGCGCCCAGAGCTTTGGTGGCCGCCTCGATCTCGGCCGCTGGGCCATCGCCCACGCCTAGAGCCGGGGCTCCCACGCCGATCCACGGTAACGGCGCCAAGGACGGTTGGAAAGTCTTAATGGCCTTTAAAGCCTCGACCAAATTCTTCACATCCTCGTATTCCTCGCCATCGGTGATGTGGAGCGACTGCACTAAAACCAAGTCCGCCCCACGCTCCTGAATCTTGGCCAATTCAGAAAAAACATTACCGATTTCGTAAAAACGGGCGTCAATTTTAGGGTTGTCTTTTTTAAAAACCTTATCCTCAGCTCTTTTCCGCCAAATATTCCGAATGATGTTGGAAGTGAAGGCCAGGCGAACCTCATAAGTGGGAAAAGCTTTCTCCACCTTAGACAGGATATTGGTGAAAGAATCCAAGGCCGCCACTTCCGTGGTTCCAAAAGCCGCCAAAACGATGGCCGGTTGGCCTTCCGGCCGGTCATAGGCCTGGGCGGACAAAGCGAAAGTCAAACAGATGGCGACCGCCAATAACGATAACGCGCGACGCATGATATCTCCTAACGGTGACAACGAAAATAGTTAAGATCAATAAAAGGTGGTGACAATAATAGTCGAGACAAGCTGGCCCCAGGCCAGATTGTGGAAAATACCTCCGCCGGTCAGAGCTGAACGGAATTTTCGTCCAAAATAATATTTAAGAACCGCGTCGCGCCTCTGGCCTCTGGCCGCCCCTGGCGGCCAGAGGTTAGTTTTGGTTGATCTGGCTCTACCGAGGTTATCTAATCAAGTAACCCGGACGATAAGGCGCCCCTCAAAACTAGCCGCTAACTTATCGGATCTAATTAGTCGGATCTAACTAGTCGGATCTAACTGGCCCAGTGGCTCTGGCCGTAAAAGGGAGGCCAGGGCCACGGGATTGGACGGCCAATATAAATGGACATAAGTCGCGGTTAGACGCCCTTGGCGATAGACGGCCTCACCCTCCCGCCCGTCGGGCCTAAGGGCCTTTAATAATGGCTCTGGGGCGGCCTCAATCTGGGAGTGATGAAAAGCGTGCCCCCTAATCGAGCCTTCTGGCAGATCCACCCGCATTAGCCCTAAGCCCTTGAGACCCTCAGTCATGGCCGCCCGCCCAGGCAATAACCCTACTAAGGGCCAAGAGCGACCTTGGTCAGCCAACTCCGCCAAAAGGTATAAAAGACCACCGCATTCGGCCAAAATCGGGCGACCTTCTTGATGATGGCGCCTTAAATCTTCCTTTAGACCGACGTTCTCCGACAGTTGTTTTAAATATAGTTCTGGATAACCGCCTGGCAGATACACGCTCTGGGCTTGGGGTGGCAATCTATCCCCAGCCACGGGCGAGAAAAAGGCTATCTCCGCCCCCATGGTCTTTAGTAAATCCAGATTAGCTTGATAAATAAAACTAAAAGCCCTGTCCCGGGCCACGGCCACGGTCAGATCGGACAACAAACCGCGAACGTTAGGTAACCGGGGGCGACAAAAATCCGTTTCAATAGGTAAAAGCGAGGTCACCGGTTGATGGGCCAAAAAATCCGCGGCCCGATCCAACCGCGCGTCCAAATCAGCCAACTCTTGGGCCTGAATCAAGCCCAAATGGCGGCTGGGCAACTCTATATCCTTATCCCGAGAAAAATACCCATACCATTTAAGGCCCGGCGGCAGACTATTGGCCAATAGCTCGGCGTGGTTGGGGCTAGCCACTTGGTTAGCCATAAAACCAATCACCGGCAGATCCGGTTGGTAAACGGCCAATCCCAAGGCCGTGGCCCCAAACGTCTGGGCCATGGCCCGGGCGTTAATAACCACCAAGACGGGCAACTGAAACAAACGGGCTAAATCCGCGGCCGAGGGTTGGCCATCAAACAACCCCATCACGCCCTCGATCAAAATCAAATCCGCGTCCCCAGCCGCTCGCCACAAAAGATCCGCGCACAATCGCTCGCCGACCATCCAAAGATCCAGTTGATAAACCGGCTGGCCACTAGCTCTTTCCAGAATCATGGGATCTAAAAAATCCGGCCCGCACTTAAACACCCGCGTCTTCCTCCCGGCCCTGGCGTGATAACGAGCCAGGGCGGCCGTCAAGGTAGTTTTGCCTTGCCCAGAGGCGGGAGCCGCCAACAAGATAGCGGGGCATTTTCTGACTTCGGTGAGGTTCAGGGTTCTTCTCCCTATAACATTATTGGTCTAAATCGCGGTTGGCTAAACGCCCCAAAGCGTTAACCGCCGCGGCCGCGATATTGGAGCCACCCTTGCGGCTGAGGTTACAAATAAAGGGAGCCACCCCGCTTTGGGACAAGGCGCGCTTAGACTCCAGAGCGTTAACAAAGCCCACGGGAAAACCAATGATAAGACGCGGTCTGGGGTTGGTGGGATCTTCTAGGATCTCCAACAACCGAAATAAAGCCGTGGGAGCGTTGCCCAAAACCCAGACGCTGTTAGCCGGATCCGGCAAGACCGAAAAAGCCGCGTCCACCGCCGCTTGAGAGCGGGTAGTGGCCCCAGCCTGGGCTAACTCCAAGGTCTTGGGGGCGTCAATGAGACAAACCAGTTCATTGCCAAATGGGGCCAAGTTTTTACGGTTAATCCCGCTTAAAGCCATCCGCGTGTCGGTAATAATGGTCGCCCCATTTTTTATGGCCGCGATCCCAGACAACAAAGCCTCAGGGCTAAAAACCGTGTCTTTAACATAGTCAAAATCAGCCGAAGCGTGAACCAAGCGCCGAACGAGACTCCACTCGTCGAGTTGCCAAGGGTGGGTTCCGGCTTCCTGGTCAATGATGGCGAAACTTCTGGTCTCGATTTCCTCAGGCCCTAAACGCCAAAAAGCGGTCATCTCTAAAGTCCCCAAACCAGGGGCTAAGCTAAGCCCCCGCAAGACGCGCCCCAACGAAAAAACCCCGGTCAACGACCAGGGTTCCCATTTACCTAGGCTTTTGTCTAAAATATCACCGCTTGGCGCTCCCCCAACGATCCCCTGGGTCGGTCACCCACGCCCAAGGGGGTCTTCTGGCTTGTCCCTTTACCGCCGCCTTCCCATGAAAAACATAGTGACTTAATGGCGGTAATGGCCCGTTGGCGGCGAAACCAATTGTTTATCGTCCCAAATTGGTTATCATCCCAGTTGGTAATCATACCAACTAGATATCTCGCCAATTAGATATCCCAATTAAATATCCTAATCAATTTGGATATCCTGGATATCCTACCAGGGGCCTTGACTTACAGCGATGGGTTCGCTCCCGACTTGAACGGGATTCCCCCACCCAGCTTTGGTTATAAACGGTCTAGACAAACTTCCAGACTAACTCGAACCACCAAAAACCGGGCTTGACTTGAGCGTCTGGAACATTATAAACGCTAAGAAATTTTTGTCAACCATTGGAAAAATCAAAATCCGAGAAATTATCGGTTATCTGGAATTATAGAAACAAAATTAGATTTAATATTATAATTATTGACTCTGATTAATATTAAAACTAAATTAATAAAAAATATTTTGCTATTTTTTTATTTATTAATTTACTAAACTAATAGTTAATTACTTTAAATTTAAATTTTGAGATGTCTTTTAGTCGCCCCTCTTGATCCATCCGAAAGAGTTGGCGAAAGATCCAAAATTCCCCTATTCTAATGGATAAGTTACTGAAATTAATAATCTTTCGTTTAATGATTTCCCTTAAAATAGGCTTTTCGCGAAGCCAGCGAAATCATTGGGGCTAGGTTAGGCCAGACTGAGACGGTCAATGGGCTTAGGGATTAGTGGCGTCAAAAATTGTAGCTAATCTAATTAACTATAACGAAATTAGAATGAACTAGCTCTTTAACGACGTAATTTTATCATTTTATCCCTCTCCACCGTTTCTCTGGCCAGCCTGGGAAAATACCGCCCAGCCAGAGGTATCCCCACGGACGCGATGAATTTGACCAGATCAGCTTAAAACAGGCTTCCTAAGCCTAAACCACCGTAAATACGACCAAAAAACAGAAAATCCTTCAGAAACTTCCCTGGGGACAGGGTGGGCGGCGAAAAAATTTTTCCATCTGGGGTTTACTCGTTCCGTAAAAATGTGTTATATTCAGATCGCGGCGATTCCCGCGTGGGCGTCGGCCAATCAGGAACGTGAACTGTCTATTATTATTCAACTTTAATAATGATTGTGATATATTTTTAATAAAGCGATCTTTTTCCTATACTTTTTTATCACTGTTATTAATAAAATTTCTTCCTATTTTTTTATTATTGCCATCAAGAGTGAGCATTTTTATCAAGAGTGATCATTTTTTAGTTGTTTGTCTGTGAGGAGCGTCTATTTTAATTTCTTGTTTGGGCGTGAGTTATGAAAAAAGTTATGGTCGCCATATGGGCCCTCCTGGGGCTTTTAGGTAGCCAGGCCGCTCAGGCTTGGGACTGGCCTTTTTTCGCCAAAAAACAGGAGCCAACCATCGAAGCCAGCCAGGTTCCGAGTTTGTCTGAGCCAAAAAAGAAAGATTCTCCCCCTCTTGATGGGCTAGCCAAAGAATTTTTGAGCGAGGATCGGCTCAAATTAGTGGCCCGTTCCTACGCCCAATCCTATAATTTTCATGGCTCCCAATCCCCGTTCCCCATCGCCTTAACGGACAATCTTCTCGCCACCCAAGGGCAATCCGTGGGCCTCAGTTTCCAGGCCAGTGACCAAGCCCGCGTTTACGCCGAGTACTCTGGGATAAACCAATCCCTCAAAAGCCCTTGGCTGGCTGATTTCAATTCCGTGAACGCTTTGGCTTTTGGTTTTAGCGTCGGGGCTGACCTCGATTACCCAGGGTTCAGGGCGGGAATTCGGTATTTTGATTTTGATTATAGTCGCCTACGCCAAAACCTCGCGCCCTTGGATCAATTTTTAAACCAGACCACGACCGATAACCGGCTTCAAGGCCTGGAGTTCACGGCGGACTTATCTTTGGAGCAAGTTTTTGACTGGAACTTTGAGCTAAGGCCTTATTTCACTTTGACCCGGTTCTTTGACCAATGGTCGAATCGGGCGGAAAACGGCCCACTGGCTTCCGACTTAAGCTTATCCTATGGACTAGCCTTCAACCATGAGATAACGGGGCTCTCCATGAGCTTGGAAGCTAATGGCCCTGGCCGCCGCGCTCCATACTATTTTCCGTTCATGAGTCAAGATTTCTCCAGCGCCACGGTTTACGACTTCCATCTAGTCAAACGGTTGTATGATTGGCAAGACAAAGGCAGCTTATTTTTAAAAGCCGATATCACCAACATAGCCGACACCCCGAGCGACAACAAGCGGGCCAACAATGAGGAAGGCCGAACCTTTAAGACCGGTCTGCGGTTTGAGTATTAAAATTTCCCCACCCGTCTGGCCTTTAAGGCCATTGGCTCGAACATAACTATATTTAATTTACTCTGAGGCTTAATTGGCCTTGGCCTAGAGCTTCCGCGGCCTTGGGCCTATTTTTTGGCCTACCGATTAACAAGGGGCCGCTATGTCCGCCTTTATGGCCGTGTATCTCCGAGAAATCCTCATTCTCAAGCGACGCTTAAAACGCCACCTCGCGGGACAGGCCATCTCGCCACTTTTGTACTTATTAACCTTTGGCTGCGCTTTGGGTGGCTCGCTCACCATGGATGGGCGAAGTTACTCCGAGTTCCTGATTCCCGGCCTCGCGGCCATGGCTAGCGTCATCCAAGGCTTTTCCCTGGCCGGCGACATTAACGTGGCCCGCTTTTACTACCAAGTCTTTGACGAGATCCAAGCCGCCCCAGTCAATTCCTTGGCCTATGTCCTGGGCGAATCCTTGGCTGGTCTAACCCGAGTGTTCCTCGCCGTTTTTTTAGTCATTATTTTAGGCTGGCTTTTTGGCGTTAAGCTTTATTATGGGCCTTTTTTCTGGCTGGCCCTGGTTTTAAATGGCCTGGCTTTTTCCGCCTTAGGGGTGGCCATGGCGATGTTAGTCAAATCCCACGCCGACCAAAGTTTATTAACCAATTTCATCATCACCCCCATGTCCTTTCTAGGGGGCACCTTTTTTCCCATTGAAAGTCTACCGGCCTGGGCCCAAAACCTATTGTGGCTCTTACCTTTATCCCACGCCGCCAAAGCCACCCGAGCCGAGGCCTTTGGGTTACCGCCAGATATAAATAATTTTCTGGTTTTGGCCTTGAGTCTGGCTCTCTTTCTGAGTTTAGCCATGTGGGCCGTGGGTAAGGCCAAAGCCTAATGCCGAAGATCTATTTGGAAACCTCGGCGCTGTCTTGGCCGGCTCTGGAGGCGGTCAACTGGGGCTCTCTCACCCCTGGCGTGGGAGAATATGTTTTGGAGGAACTGGCGGCTTTACCGGATTCGCCTTTTAAAGATAATCTGCTCGCCCAAGCCCAGAGTTATCCCCAGCTCCCCACGTCCCCCCAGGCGCGGGAACTAACTAGCCAATTGAGCCAAGAACTGGCTTTAGCCCCCCAGTTATTAAGACACCTAGCCCAAGCCCGCGGTTTAAACATGGCCGCTCTTTTGACCCTGGATCCCCAGTTATTGGCCCTGCCCACTCTTTTGGCCCTAAAAAAAGCCCCCTGGCCCCTCGTCGCCCGACCCGAAAGCCTCAGCTGGCCGGCTGGGGACTCTTTTCGCCGTTGGGCCGCCTTTACGCGACAAGAACTAGCCCAAACCACCCAAAACCTCTCGCGCCAACAAAAACTAGAATTGATCCAACAATGGCGCGAGCGTCCCATCGAAACATTAAATAGCCAAGGGAACTTTCAGGACGATTTAGCCCCCTTATCCCCGGATCCCCATACCTCCTTGCCCCTTTGGTTGGCCCATTGGCGAGAGAGCCTCTAACGTGGCCAATGACCCAGACTCCCCAAAACCAGCCTTAAGATCCGGGTTTTCCACGGGAACAGCGGCCACGGCGGCGGCTTTAGCCGCGGCGATGGCTTTAAAGTCTGGTCAAATCCCGGATCAAGTGACCATCCAGCTCCCCAAAAACCAATCAATCGTCATCCCGGTTTTCGCGGGTAGCGCGCAGAAAACCATCCAAACCGTGGTGATAAAAGACGCGGGCGATGACCCCGATGTCACCAATCAAGCCCAGATCGGCGTCATACTAGAGGAAACGGACAAAGGTTTGGTCATTGTGGGTGGCCAAGGGGTGGGCCGGGTCACCAAACCAGGCTTAGTCCTAGCCCCCGGGGAATGGGCCGTCAATCCAGTTCCCAGGCGCATGCTCGCCGAAAACCTCGCCCCTTATCTACTGGAAGTAGGTTTAAAAGTTACTATTTTCGTCCGAGATGGACAAGTTTTAGCCGAAAAGACTTTAAACCCCCGACTCGGGATTATGGGTGGACTCTCTATCCTGGGGACAACCGGCTTAGTCAAACCTTTTTCCCATGGGGCTTACGTCGCCACCATTGACAGCGCTTTATCCGTGGCCCGCGCTTTAGGCCTAACGGAAGTGGTTTTAACCACTGGCGGCCGCAGCGAAGGTTTCGCCCGACGAATCAGAGCCGATCTGCCGGAGGAGGCGTTTGTCCAGATGGCCGATTATTTCGCGGTCGCTTTGACCAAGGCCACTCAAAAAGGCTTTACCCGAGTGGGGCTAGTCTCTTTTTTTGGCAAAGCGGTCAAACAAGCCGCTGGCCATAGCTGCACCCACGCCCATAAAAATGATCTGGATTTAAAGATCTTCGCCGACTGGCTCCCCACCCTCTCAACCGCGCTTAGGGCCGAAATCGCCAGCGCCCCTACCGCTCTGGCCGCCTTGGACACGCTCAAAAAAAAGGGCCAGACGCGGGTAATCTCGGTCGTGGCCCAAAAAATGTTGGCCTCGGCCCGGCTGGTGACTGGTTCGGAACCGAAACTATGGGCCTGGATCTTGGATTTTGATGGGACGATCTTGGCTCAAGCCGATTAAATTCCGCGCGCCTTAACCTAAAAAAAAGATAATTAATAAATTTATTATAAAATTAATAAGTATTATTATTAATTATTAATTAAACTTCAAAATTATTTAAGCAATAATTATATAGTTAGATAAAAATCAGACGCGTCTCTGGCCACCGCTTTAGTGAGCGCGGGGGATCAATAGGTCTGGCCAACTGACGCGTTAAATTTAACTCTTTTATACTTAACTAGGAAAATAAACGATATTTTACTAAAACTTAAGCGCTAAAATGCGCGACCTAAAGACGCCGGCTCTACGCCCCGAATCTGGCTTAAAAGCTATCCCCAGAATCGGGCGGCCAGAAGAGCTAAAATCACCTAATTAAAGATATATAAACATTTTTTTATACCATTATATTGTTTATAACAACATTTATATATCATATTTACAAATTACAAATTATCTTACTGATATTTAATACTTAAAAATACTCTAAACAATGAGCGAAAAAATTATTGAATTCTGGGAATATTTCCAGGATACTGAAAGCGAGAAATATTAAGCCTAAGCCCACCACCCCGAAGAATGGTCATCGATCATATCTTAAAATTAACGCTAGCGGAGTCCACCCTGAACATTTTGTCTGTTTCTAGGATAACCATGAGGTAATTTTGGCTAAAGAGCTTATTCACGTTTTGGGGTTGTCCAGTCCCAATGAGGTCAGCCGAGAGGCCCAAAAACTGTTGGATAAGAGCGAATTTTTGGCGGGCCCCGAACGTTTGCTCGATTTTTTTCCCGATTTCGATGGCGTCAAACTGCCTTTGAAAGGCCCTTTGCGCCCCTGGCTCCAAGAAATCGAGATACTCTCCCAAAAATGTTCTGTCCTGGTTTTGGCCTCAGGAGATCCCAATTTTTTTGGCGTGGCCCAACAACTAATGACTGTCTTGGATCCGGCGAAAGTTTGTCTGTGGCCAGGCGCGACCATGGTTCAAAAAGCCTTCGCGTTAATGAAAAAATCCTGGGCTGGCGTGGAAACCGTCTCCCTGCACGGCCGAGCCAGTTGGCGAGAATTCTGGGCCGCCGTCTACCGGGCCAATCAAAAAGGCGGTTATTTAGCCGTTTATACTGATCCGCGAAATTCGCCCGCGGTTTTGGCCGAGGCTTTGTCCAGCCGAGGTCAAGATCATCTAACAATGCTGGTTTTTGAGGATCTCGCCACCAATAAAGAAAAAATGACCAGCTTATCCCTCTCCGCGGCGGCCCAAGGCTCATTTTCGCCGCTTAACCTAGTGGTTCTCGCCACCGACGGCGCTCAAAGAGTTATTTTGGGGAGCCCAGAAGAGGCTTACGACCCAGAACGCGGCCTCATCACCAAACGCGAGACCCGACTAGTGGCCTTGGGGCTTTTAGAGCTAACCGGCCAAGAAACCCTCTGGGATTTGGGAGCCGGTTGTGGCTCAGTGGCGGTGGAAGCGGCGCGACTATTGGAGGACGGCGAAATTTGGGCCCTGGAAAAAAATCCCGAGCGCGTGGCCAGAATCAAGGCCAATCAACGTCGCTTTGGCTTGGCCCACCTTTCCGTGGTCGCGGGCCAGGCGCCCGAAGATCTGGGCCAATTGCCTGACCCAGACAGAATTTTTGTGGGTGGCGGCGGAGAAGATCTGGCGGACATCCTAAGCGAGGCCCAAAAACGCCTGCGGCCCGGAGGCGTCATCGTGGCCGCGACCATAGACCCCAACCACCTAGCCACGGCTACGCGGATCCTTAGCTCTGGGCCAGTTCCTGAAGTCACCCAATTGTCCGCCGCTCGCTCCCAGGCATTGGGGCCGGGCTATTACCTGAAACCTTTAAGCCCCATCTGGTTGGTAAAAGGTGGAGCTATTTAAGGACTATTTTATTTAAAATATAACATCTATAATCTTATAATACAATTATATTAGCTCATTTGGTTAACTACCGGAAATTTTCAGGAGAAAAATTTATTTTACCAACCAGTTGACATATCCCGCCTATCAGGTTATAAGTTTTGGCGTCGGAAGTTTTACTTAGTTAACGAAGATTTGACCTTGGCCAAAACCCCAAACCGGCGGCTGGCTATAGGATAAGGATAAGGATTAGATATAGATATAGATTTCGCCCGCTCCCTCATTGTCCCAAGACCCATTTGGGATGACCATTGGCGAGGTGGATCCTAAATATTATCTAACCAGGGTAATTTAATCTATTATAATTTTAATACGCTAGCTATTTACAGAAAGGATGGCTATAGTTAATTTTCTAACCCTATTAGGGTATCTAAAACCTAAGATTGTTGTCGCCTGGGGCTAGTTCCGGCGTTCCCCAATCTCCACCGTTCGCGCGCCCAAATCCAAAAAACGCGCGGAGGGAAGTTTCGCCTTAAGGAGTTGTCAATGGCCGAGATAGTGAAAAACATCTCGCTCTATGAATTTGAAAAAGATCGAGTTGATATTATTTACACGGAATCAATCGATGTTTCCAAAACAAAAACAGATTATGGTATTTTTGAAATAATTGGTTGTCTTGATCCCATCACAAATGAACCAATTTTTAACAACAAAGGTCTTTCATTATTACACGAGCGGCCAGAAACGCGAGTTTTAGTCCGAGAAAAATTCCCTCGCGTGTCCTACCCCCTGGCCTACGCCAAAAAAGACGCGCCCTGGGAGCTGGATCTCGACTATCTCTTAGCTAGCGATCTGGCCGCGCATCGCGAATTGGCCTTTCATCTACTTGATGAAGAGCTAAAAATATTTGGCTTACGCCATTTTATGTTAAATATCGCCCAAAACCTGGGCTTATTGGACGTTCTTCGCGCCAGTTTCCCTGACCAATGGCGCGTAATTTTCTCCCTAGCCATCTTCGCCATTAGCGAAAACGAAGGTCTTAATTACGCCCAGAATTGGCTAAACAGCCAATATACTCAAGATTTGGCTCACGATTTCACGCCCGAGGCCATTGAGGATTTTTTCCACCAAGGCGTTTCCGAGTCCCAAAGACAGGTTTTCTACCAAAGCTGGTCGCGGTTAGTCCCGAGTAAGCGGTATTTGGCTTGGGAAGAGCGGATGATTTCTAACTATAGATCAGAAATTTATGACCCTAATTTTTCTGATTTTATAGATGAAGTAGAGAATAAAATCAATACTTGTATTTTATTTAATGTTGAAACTCGTCTACCGGTCTGTCAATCCGTCTATACTGGCAGCCTCAAAAATCCAGAAACCCTCAACCAGGTCTTCGCGGATTTTGAGAATCTCACCACCAAGGCGGATAAAATAACCCTCTTTTTGGGAACTGAATTTTATAAAGACAAAATTTTGCGTCTTTATAAAAAATTCGACTTCAAGTACATTATTAACATGCCTTTTTCTATAGCAATAACCGAACAGCTAGTTAATGATGCCAAAAAGTTTATTTTTGAGACTGAATACGTTATCTTTTCACCAAATGATTCCTTAAAAGGAATCACATTAGACAGTGAATTATTAAAAATAGATCCTAAAGCCCAGGCCCGGATCTTTTTAGATCTCGCTTACCATTTAGAAGACCGCGCCCAGTTTGATTTACAGCTTCAGGAACTAGTGACTTTATACCTCAGTGGCGACAAAAAAATCACTCACGACAAATTATTTAAAAAATACATCCATATAAACCCAAACTTACCCATTGATGACAAGCGTCATGTATTGATCGATCATCTGGCCTTTGAAGACGCTCTAGCGGTCAGTGGTTGGATTGTTTTCATCTCCAACAGCTCCATCGACAACCAAAACCTCCATTATGGCTGGCTAGCCAAGGAATCTATCAAAAATTATACTTTTTATTCTAATAGTGTCTTTAATTTGGAAAAATATAAACCGTATGTTGATGACGCGGTAGAAAATAAGCTTTTAGTTTCTTTTATAGTCTCAATACTTAGTTATCACATTCAAAAAGTATTTGAAGATAACAAATTACACAAAGAATATAGTTTAAATGACTTAGTTAATAACATAAGTATTATTGATTGTTATATTGACAAAAAAGGCCAGACCGTGACGCAAAAATTATCCCCTGAACAACAACAATATTATGATCTTTTTAAGATCCCGGCCCCCCAAGCCTGTTACCCGCCAGGCTTTGACCTGGATGAGTAGCTTGACGGCGCGGGCTAATGACCACAAAGATAATATTATTTAAGAACTTAGCGGAGGAACAACGACAGAATTTATAATATTTTTAAGCTTCCTATTCCAAAATAATATCATATTAATTATGATAATTATATAAATCTACTATAAAACTATAAACACTATCTTATTATTACTGAATTTACTCGCTCTATTAGGCAATCTATGACCCAGGAACTCTTATTTGTCGGGGCTGGCCCTGGCGATCCCGATTTAATCACCGTGGCCGGGCTAAAGGCCATCCAAGCGGCGGAATTAATAGTGGTGGCCGGTTCCCTAGTCAATCCGGCCATTTACGCGGATCGCCGCCCCAGTTGCCAGGTGGTGGACTCCGCGCCACTGACCTTGGCGGCCATTGGCGATATTTTGATCCAGGGTTACCGAGCGGGCTTGGCCGTGGTTCGTCTCCATACGGGCGATCCCTCGCTTTACGGGGCCATCCAAGAACAGATGGCCCTCTTGAAAGAGGCCGCGGTTCCCTATCGAGTCATTCCTGGGGTGACCAGCGCTTTAGCCGCGGCCGCGGGACTTAATCTAGAGTGGACGTTACCAGAAATCACCCAAACCTTGATCTTAACCCGAACCGCTGGTCGAACGCCCATGCCCCCGGGCGAGGATCTGGCTAGTCTGGCCGCCCACCGAGCTTCTTTGGCCTTATACCTTTCCGCCGCCCAAGGCCGGGAAGTGGGCCAAATTTTAAGCCAAGCTTATGGCCCACAAGCTCCCGTGGCCATCTGTTACCGGATCTCTTGGCCCGACGAAAAAATTATCTGGGCCACGGCCGAAACTTTAGCCGAAACTCTCGTGGCCGAGCGAATCGACCGCCACGCTTTAACTTTAGTGGGCCCAGCGGTGGCCAACCTTAAATCCGGTCAAAGCGCCCCTAAATCTCGACTGTACGCCGCGGATTTTCAGCACCTTTACCGACCCCAGTCCCCATGAGGGTGGCCATTTACGCCATGACGCGCCAAGGGGTGGAGCTGGGTCAGAAAATCCAAGCCCTTTGGCTCCCAACTTCTTATGAATCGGAGCTATTTGGCCCCCAACGCTTAGTGGAAAATTTCCCTGGCCTCCGACCATTTGACCGTTTAGGCGTGGCCTTAAGGGACAATTTTCCGCGCTATTGTGGCCACGTGGTTATTGGGGCCATTGGTCTGACTGTCCGCTTAATAGCCCCACTAATAAAAGATAAACGCTCGGATCCAGCGGTGGTGGGCTTAGGTCAAGATGGTCAGTACGCGGTAAGCCTATTGTCTGGGCATTTGGGCGGGGCGAACGCTCTGACCGAGGCCGTGGCCTTAGCCTTGGGTGGCCAAGCGGTCATCACCACGGCCACGGACTTAAAGGGCCAACCGGCCCTAGAGGTTTTGGCCCAACAGCTTAATCTGGCGATCGAGGGTTGGTCAAACCTGGCTCCCCTGGCCAGAGCTTTGGCCGAGGGCGAGCCCATCCCTTTAAACGACCCATGGGGAATTTTGACCAAAGCGATCAAACCATGGCCAGACAGCTTCAAACCCTTCGCCCCGGAAACTTCGGAGCCAGGGCTCTGGGTCGATTACCAAAACCCCGCCCCAGAGCGTTGTCTAATTTTTCGGCCGCGCGTTCTAGTCGTTGGCCTAGGCGGCCATCGGGGCGTTTTAACGGGCGAATTGGAAGATTGGTTAAACTTGGTTTTCCTGGACAATAACCTAGCTAGGCTATCCATCCATAGTCTAGCCACCATTGATCGGCGGGCCCAAGAACCAGGTTTTGTGGAATTAGCCAAAAAACTAAACGTCCCCCTTTTAAGTTTCTCCCCCGAAACTTTAGCCACCGTCTCACCCCCCAACCCCTCGCCCATTGTCCGCGTAAACATAGGAGTGGATTCTGTATGCGAAGCCGCCGCCCTTTTAGGCGCCCAGACGGGGCGCCTTCTGGTTCCCAAACGGAAGTCGACCCGAGTCACCTGCGCCGTGGCCCTCAAGTCGTTAAACTCGTTGGACTCGGACCTGGTGACGCCGAGGGGTTAACCCAAGCGGCCAGGGAGGCTTTAAGCCAGACCGAGGTCGTGGTCGGTTATGGTTTGTACGTTGACCAGGCCCGGCCTTTTCTCCCAGCTAACGCCATCATCCAGGCCAGTGGCATGACCAAGGAGCTGGAACGGGCCGGCTTGGCCTTGGATTTGGCCCTCCAAGGCCAAAAAGTGGCCGTGGTCTCCGGCGGGGACGCCGGGGTTTACGCCATGGCCGGGGCGGTCTTTGAGTTGGCCGCGGCTCGCCAACTAAATCTGGGCCAGAAAATAGGACAACTTTCGATCCAAGTTATCCCCGGAATCCCAGCCCTCATCGCCGGGGCGGCTTTATTGGGAGCGCCCCTAACCCACGACTTCTGCGCCATATCGCTCTCCGACCGCCTAACGCCTTGGCCCGTGATTGAAAAAAGACTGGATCTGGCCAGCCAAGCCGGCTTGGTGGTGGCCCTTTATAACCCCAAAAGCCATGGTCGCGACTGGCAACTAGCCAAGGCGGCCGAAATCCTAGGGCGCAACCTAGCCCCGCGAACGCCAGTGGGAATAGCCTCGCGTTGTGGCCGCGAGGGCCAAAAAACTAGCCTAACCGATTTAGGCCGTCTCGCTCTCCAAGAAGTGGATATGCAAACCCTAGTCATTGTAGGCAACGCGAACACGTTTGTTTATCAAGGTTATATGATCACCCCCCGGGGTTACGCGGACAAATACGCCGTCAAGGGATAACCCGACACTCACTATGGTCGCCTTAAATTGGCGAAACTGACCAAAATCTGGCCCCGTCTAGCCTCTAACCTAGCCACCCCAAAAGCCAGACGCGTTTTTAGCCAAGAGCGAATCCGGTTTTTTACCGAAAAAGTCATTGGCGCGCCTGGTCTATAGACCAATCCACCGCCTAATTCCATGGTCGTCCGCGTGGGGAAAAACCTAAGATTCAGGGGCTCGCTCGGCCATAGCGCGATCAATTTCCCACGTAGGACAGCCAGCGGGTCTTTGGCGCGATGACCAACGAAATGGAACGACCAATCTATTCGCCGCGCTTAAGGAGTGCTCTAGAGTAGCTCATATTGGATTTTACGCTATTTTGATGGTCTCGCGAAAAGGCCAAAATTCAAGAATCCTAATTTATAAGTTATTGAAATAAATACTCTTTTACTTGACGATTCCTATTAAACTAGGGTTTTCGCGAAGTTATCTATTTAAAAATGTTTCATGATAACTATTTTTCCAATAGGGAGGATAGAAGAGGCAACTATTCACTACTACTATTTGATAAAAATTTTATTTTAGTAAACTAAAAAATATAAAATTAGTATGAAGATATTTTTATATTCATTATTAATATTTATATTATATATTTATTATCTAATTCAGTACTTATGTTCCTTATCAAAAAATTGGAAAAAATTTTTACCTTTATAGTTATCTGGAAAAGTTATCTGGACATTTGATTTGAAAGGAAATTCCCTGATTATTTGGCGACTAAGATATCAGGAAATTTTTCGTGTAACTATTGGATTTTACGTTATTTTTAAAAATGTTTCAAGATAACTATTTTTCCACATAAAGTGGGCGGGGACGGCGATTAGTCTGAGGCGAAGGGATAACCTAATCTTTACAACCTGGGGTCGCTAAAATTCCCAATATTGGCCGCGAATTTCTTACTGACCTTTTTGAAGATCTCAATCATGTTGGGATCAAAATGCGAGCCCCCATCCGTGACAATGATCCGCTCGGCCATTTCGTGGGTCAAGGCGTTTTTGTACGGCCGCTTGGAAATCAGAGCGTCGTAAACATCGGCGATGGCCATCATCCGTCCCTGGAGAGGTATGTCCTGACCCTTCAACCCCTGAGGGTAACCGCTCCCGTCCCATTTCTCATGATGGGTTAAAGCTAAGATCTTGGCCTGGATCATAAAATCATGGTTGTCCTTGGGCAAGGATTCGCAGATCCGGTCAATGATACTGGCCCCAATGACGGTGTGCCGTTTCATGTCCTCGAACTCTTCTTTGGTTAGTTTAGCCGGCTTTTTTAAGATAGCGTCGCTGATGGAGATCTTGCCCACGTCGTGAAGCCGGGAGGACTGCAGAACCAAATTTATGTCCCAGTCCAAGATCAGATCGGCGTAAATACCCGTCTCCTCAATGCCAGAAAACAATAATTCTAGCCATTTCATCGTTCGGCCAATGTGACCGCCGGTGATGTCATCGCGACTTTCCACCAAGTCCACCACCGTTTCCAGAACCGAGACCTGAAGTTTGGAGACTTTCTCCGTCTCCTCGGCCACCATCTTCTGCAGGTTTTCGTTAAAGTTCTTCAGTTCCTGGCTTTGAATCTCCATCTTGCGCTTTTGTCTTTGGATGGTCAGATGAATTTCCACCCTTTTTAAAAGCAACAACGGCTCGAAAGGCTTGGTGATGTAGTCGACGGCCCCCAGGCACAACCCCTCCAACTCCGCCCCCTTGGAGTTAATGGAAGTGAGGAAGATGACCGGAATTTCGGTGTAAAAGGGCGAGGACTTCAAAATCTTGATGGCGTCTAGGCCGCTTATTTCCGGCATGGTGATGTCCAACAGGATCAGGGCGGGCCGAACCTTCTCCAACAGGTCGAACATTTTTTGGGCTGAGGGGACGGTAAAAATCTCGCCAATGGGAGCCAAAGCGGTTTTAGCGAACTTCAAATTGGTGATGGAATCGTCCACCACCATAATTTTAGGTAATTTGAAGTCATCTTGGAACATGTCAGGGCCTCAAATTGTTGACCAGGTTTAGGGCTTGTTGAAAATCAGACACCAAAAGCGACCCCGACACGTCAGACATGATTTTTCTGACCTGATCGTCGCCTAAAACGGAAATTTCGTCAATAAGCTTTTCGGAATCCTTCAGGTTAAACGCCTCCAAGGCTTCGACCAACGAGCGACAAAGATCTGGGGAAATGGAGCTTTCGGGCTCATTCTGAGTGGGCTGATCGCTTTCCAAGGAAATTTTCTTACTGATGAAATCCGAGCAAGAGCGAATTTTCTCCAACGTGGTCTTGATGGACTCAATAACTTGACTCAATTGCCCCCTAAAGGACTCAAACCGAGCGCTCCTGAAAGAGCTATAGTCCTTGGCCAAGGCCGCGGCCTCAAAAAAAGCCGCTTCCATGGACAGCGTCTCGGCCCCAATGTTGGCCGAGGCGCTTTTCAGGGCGTGCGTCCTAATGGCTAAGTTATTGATGGCTTCCTCATCGCCCAGTTCTGGTTGGATCAGATTCTTTTCAATGGCTTCCACGTCAACGATAAAAACGCCTAAAATCTCAAAATAATTACCCAGGGAACCGCCGCTTCTTCTTAACCCCATGTCGACATTGATATCCGAGCCAAACAGGAACGTCAAGCTATCGATGAACGGCTGGGGCTCAAAACCCAGTTCCTCGCCCGATAAATCCAGTCCCAAACGCTCCGACTGGTCGACCTCCAAAGATTTCCGGACATCTCGCGGCACCCATTTGTCCAAAAGTGACATAAATTGCTCTGAGTCAATAGGTTTGGAGATAAAATCGTCAAACCCTTTGGATAAAAGCATATCTTTGACCCCGGCGACGGCGTTGGCCGTGAAAGCGATGGCCACTAACTTTTCCGAGTTAGATTGATCCAACTCCCTAACGCGCCGCAGCGTCTCAATGCCATCAATGCCGGGCATCATATGGTCGATGAAGATCAAATCAAATTTATACTCGCTCACCAATTCCACCGCGTCCAGCCCAGATTGACAGGTGGTGACCAACATTTTGTAAGGCGCGAGCAAACCCTTGGCGACCATGAGGTTAACTTTAACGTCGTCCACCACCAAAACCCGGTAACCTGGGGCCTCAAACGGGGCGGAGGCGATGGGCCCATCGTCAACGCGCGAATTGGTCACCAACCCCACGGGCGTGGCGTCCACCACGCCTTGCTTGATGGTGGCCGTAAACCTTGAGCCTAACCCGTACTCGCTTTCCACCGAGATCTCGCCGTCCATTTGTAGACATAGATGCCGGACAATGGCTAAACCCAAGCCCGTGCCTTCCACAAACTGGTTCGGGGTGCCGTCGGCTAAACGCACAAAATCCCGAAACAACGAGTTAAAATCCTCCTTCTTAATGCCAACGCCGGAATCCTCCACCGCTAAGGAAATCTTGATGTTCTTATCGTCTAAGATTTGCCCAGAGACGGTCAACTTAATGTAACCCTCCAAAGTGTATTTAATCGCGTTAGACAGAAGATTCAAAAGCACCTGGCGGACGCTACGGCCATCGCCCAAAAGAACTATCGGCAAGTTCTCGTCCACGTCCAGCTCAAAAGACAAATTTTTCTCTTTGACGCGAACACTGACGATACTCAACGTCTCCGCCAATAGATTCTTCAGGTGATAGGGTTCCCGGATAACGACGTATTTACCGGACTCAATCTTGGAGAAATCCAAAATATCATTGATGATGGCCAATAAACTGTTCCCGGCTTTGCGGATCTCGTCAATGTAAACCATGCCCTCAGGTTGGCCATAATCGCGTCGGGCTAGCTCCGAAAGGCCAATGATGGCGTTCATGGGGGTGCGGATCTCATGACTCATTTTGGCCAAAAAAGTCGATTTGGAGCGATTTTCCTCGTCGGAACGGGATTTGGCTAGACTCAGCCGCAGAAGAACCACGCTCAGAACCACCGACAAAACCAAGCTCAAGGTCAAGATGACCGGAAAAAGGTTAAACACCTCCTGGTAATAAAAAGAGGTGGGCACCAAATTCCCCAAACACCAGCCATTGTTCATACGGCTAAAAAAACCAATGTGCCCGCCGTTTTGCCCTAAACTGAGCCGCTCGATGAGGATTCCTTGGCCAATCAGTTTTAACTTCGCGGCGATGTCCTCAAACCCCGGCACTTCTTCCAGACGCGAGCCGACGACCTTTTTGTCGGGATAAGTTAATACTTTTAAGGAACTATCGGTGAGTAAACTAAAGCCGGCGTCAGCCACCTTAAAAGAGCTAATCTGATCGACAATGGGCTCTAAGAGAAAATCAATGCCCAATACCCCTCGGCTTTCGCCTTTGCCATCGAAAACCACCATTGACAGGGCTGACACGGCTAAACCATTGCGCGGCTCAATATAAGGCTCGGTGGCGTAGACGCCCTCGGTTAGCAGAGCCCCGCGCATCCAGGGGGCGGATTTGAGATTGAAAAAATTGCCGGGAATGATACCAGAACTATCGATATAATTTCCATCCAGATAGCCATAGACAGAGAGGAAATAATCCTTAATATCGGGCTGCTGGTTGTACAGTTCGTTCAATACCTTCAGGATTTCTCCTAACTCGCGCGAGGGAGCGTCACGATCCAAGGCGAAAGAGACGAAGGCGGCGGCGTGGACTAAGGCGTCCTCGTTAGCCCGGATGAACGAGGTCAAGGAAGCCTGGTAAGCCATGATCTTGTTGTTGCTGTGGAGATCAATCTGACTTTTCATGACTGAGCTGACATAGAAATAACAGACCACGGTCATAATCTCAAAGGCGAGAAGAACCAATAGGACTGATTTATAGTGTTGTTTTACTACTTTTCCAAGTCTCATGTCAATTTCTCGCCTAATTAGACATAAAAAACGAAACCATCACAAAAATTTAAAGCCAAAAGACTCAACTCTTTTTGTAGGTCTTGTATTTTAAAGGCACCTCCACGTCGGTCAGACCCAAGAAGCCCAAACCAAAAATATAAGTATCCTGGTAGATCAGGAAGACATTGTCAAATTTTTTTAACGACTCGTCGGCGTAAAAATCGCCATTCCATTTAACCTTGGGGTTAACGCCCTCATAACACTTTAATAACGCCAGAACGTCACGTCGGTCGGCTTGACCCGTCGCCACCAGACGCCCAAACTCCACCATGCCTAAAATGTGGGTTATAGTCAGAGAAGACGCCCAGGAGCCCAACCGACCGCCGGCCCCCTCTTTGAGGATGGCCGCCTCAATTTCCCGCACGGCTTGATCCCAATCGTTAGTCATGGAACTAACGTTAAGGCCCAAAGCTTCGGGATAGCCTAAAAAAGGCGAAGACTCGTCGGCTTCCACAAAATAACCCCCGTTTTCAATGATCTTCTTGATCATGGGGGTGGCGTGAGCGTTATTGGTAGTGTAGAAGGCCGTGTCCGGGCCATACTTTTTTAACCACAGGGGAACTTTTTCCAAAATAAAATCTTGGGCGTGTTTGAGGCCTTTCTGGGCCGTAGGATCCGGGGAATTCGCGTAAACGAAATCCAACCCCAAATCCTCGCAAGCCAGTTCCATAATTTCTTTGGCCCGGCTTAAGGACTCATCGATCATATGCCGAGGAAAAGACACGTGAACCAAGGTTTTGGCCCCCAATTTCTTGGCCCCGTAAGGAATAAGATAACCTCGGGAGATGAAATCGCCGTTGACCACCATGTCGGCCACCTGGGCCACCGCGGTGGTGTTTTCGTGGGATTCGCCGATCAAAAGAATCATCTCGGGTCGTTTGGCGCGAATCTTTTTAAACGCCTCGGCTGTCCCCGGCACCCCCTCCATGACTAAAATGACCTTAACCAAAGGATCGTCAGCGAGGCTTTCAATGGTCTTAATAGTCACGTCCAGATCGGCCAAAAAAGTATCGGGGTAAGTCAGATGCCGGATCAAGCCCCCAGAGTTCGCGTCCCCATAAAGTTTTTTGGCCTCCCTCACCGCTTGAAGGATCTCGGAGCTCTGATGATCGGTGCCAGTGACTAACCCCAGGCGCCAATTGGCCGTCGGCGAAGAGCTATCTTGATCCGCTTTAACTGGGCTAGCTTTATCAGGAACAGCCGTCTTGGGCGGCGGTTTCTGGTCAGTCGGGGTCAAGTTTCTCCTGGGCGCTCGGCTATCCCGCGGATCCACTATGGCCCGGAATTGCCACAGAGCCAATAAGCCGGCGATGATGATGGCCACAGTCAGAACGAGCCAAGTCTTTCCACCCTTTTTAGGGCCACGGTTGTTGGAATCGCTGTTTGGCATCTAACGGAATCCCGTCCTTCCCTTGTTCAAGAGCCAGAAGGTTAATTATTCGCTAACTGACTCCAAGAGATTCGGCCCAAAAACCTAAGGAACGCGTTTTAAAAAACGCGACCAAAATTGTTTTTCAACAATTTACTCTAAATTCGAACCCCTATCAAGGGACGTCCAGCCCAAGCCCCAAGTAACGGCCAAACATTAGACGTATTTTATAAAAAATCAATCTTCAATGGCAGATATAAGAATAGTATTTTAGTTTAAATTTAAATTATATTTACTATATATAATTTTTAGGATTTAATTATAAGAATTTAAAGTGTTATAAATTTATTTATTAAAATTAATCACTTTTTTAACAGTAAAATTACTTCACTAAATTTTAGTATGGCCCTCACGCCCAACCCCAAAAATAAAATCATCTGGACGAGAAACTGGGATCTGACCGGACAAACAATTCCTTTTATTGATATTTTATACTTTTTTTAAATTTTTATTTGTCTATATTTAAAATTTCTGTAAAATTGACAATTTTTTAAATCTCCTTTTTTGACTTGAAAAAAAGAGGTTAAAAAGGCTACAATTAAAAAAATTATGTCCATGGGAACCAGGTCAACCACTGGTTGTTCGAAAGGGACTAAAAACGCTTAATTATTGGGCGGTCAGGAGGTCGGCAATGCTAAAAACTATTATTTTCGGGCCCGGGCGCTTACTGTGTGGCCAACCTGTGGCCCAAAAACACTCCAGCCACCCCCGCCTAGCCGCTTATCGCTCCCAAGGCCCGGTAATAGCCCTGTCTCTGATATGTTGGGCCTTGGTGGTGGCCGGGATTTTGTTTGGCCTAAAAATGCTCTCTAACGTGGATCCGCCCCCCCCGCCTCTCCCGCCGCTTGACCGGTCGACCGCCGTGGCCCAGGCCGAGGCTGGGGCCGGGATCATCCAGGCCCCCATTTCTGGGGCCGCCGGCTCGGGGTTGGCCGCCGCGACCAATAGCCCGGCGCCTGAGGCGGGACAGGGCCACGCCTTGGAGACGGCTCCCCCCCCGACGCAAGCTTGGCTAGTCATTGTGGAATCCATTCCTAAGTCCGCGCGATCGGAAGCCGAAAGAGCCCTCGCTAAACACAAAAAGAAAGGCGTGAGGCTAGAGCTACTGGACACCGACGCCTATCCCAAGCTAAAAAGTGGCCTCTGGGCCCTCGCCCAAGGCCCTTTTGACACCAAAAGCGAAGCGGAAGCGGCCGCGGTCACCCTCAAACCCCAGGTTAAAGGCTTGATGGTTCGTCGAGGTCTATAGTAGAGGACTTATATAAATGGGTAACCCCACAGATTTGGACATGAGCGCCAAAAAACGCGCGGTGGCCGTTCTTTCCGTCATCTCCAACTCCACCTTAATCGCCATCAAACTAGTGGCGGGTTTTTTTACTGGATCCGTGGCCATCATCTCCGAGGCTATTCACTCTTTCTTGGATCTAATGGCGGCGATGATGGCTTGGGGGGCCGTGCGCGTCTCGGAAAACCCGCCCGACTACGACCACCCGTTTGGCCATGGCAAAACCGAAAATTTCTCGGCTTTATTTGAGGCGATCTTGATTGTGGTGGGTGGGGGGCTCATCCTAAAAGAAGCCATCGCGGGCGTCATTAAAGGTCAGCCTCTCCCGGATCTCAAGATTGGCCTCGTGGTCATGCTGCTCTCGACCGTGGTGAACTATTTTATCTCCCGACGCTTGTTCCAAGTGGCCAAAGCCAGTGACTCCGAAGCTCTCACCGCCGACGCTTGGCACTTAAGAACCGACGTCTACTCTTCTTTAGGCGTTTTTCTGGCTTTGGGGTTCATCGAAGTTGGCCGCCTCATCGCCCCAGAACTAGATCTTTCCTTTGTTGACTCGCTGGTGGCTGGCCTAGTGGCCGTCCTCATCGTTAAAACGGGTTTAATCTTGGGCTGGGACGCGGCCCAAGGGCTGGGGGACAAAACTTTGCCCGACGAGGAAATCCAACTAATTGTGAAAAGCGTCCAAAACCTTTACCCGGCTATTCAGGGCTTCCGACGCCTCCGAACTCGGCGCTCTGGGCCTTATCGCCACATTCTCGTGGATCTATTGGTCGACGAGGGACAAACCGTGGGACGAGCCCACGAGCTGGGCGTTCAATTCGCTCTTGAGGTTCAAGCTCATTTTTCCAAAACCGATGTCACCTTCCATTTGGAACCAACCAAACCTTATTTAGTTATTAATGACGACCTACGGGCTTAAATGGAGCCAACTTGCTGGTATTGGGCCTAGAAAGTTCTTGTGACGAAACGGCCGCGGCCATCACCGATAATAGTCGGGTTCTGGCCGAGCGCGTGCGCGGCCAAATCGACCTGCATCAAAAGTATGGCGGGGTGGTGCCCGAGATCGCTAGCCGCGCCCACCTGGAAGCGGTTGAAACCCTGACCGAGGAGGTTTTGACCGAGGTTAACGTGAGTTTTAACCAATTAGACGGTATAGCCGTCACCCAAGGGCCAGGCCTAGTGGGGGCTTTGCTGGTGGCGCTCAATTTCGCCAAAGGCTTAAGTCTGGCCACCGATTTACCCATCGTCGGGGTCAACCACGTTCAGGCCCACGCCCTCGCCCCCTGCCTCCAAGAAAAGACCAGCCCGCGGCCAGCGAGCTTAGGACAAGCCGCCGACGATAACTACCCGCGCTTTCCTTTGGTGGCTTTAGTGGCTTCGGGGGGGCACACCAGTCTATTTTTAGTCGAGGATTATTTAACCTTTAAAATTCTTGGCCAAACCTTAGACGACGCCGCGGGGGAAGCCTTTGACAAGTTCGCCAAACTATTGGGCTTGGGTTATCCGGGGGGAGCCATTGTGGAAAAACTGGCCCAGCGCGGACGTCCCGCCTCTTTTCGGCTCACCCGGCCTATGTTAAAAGAAGGCCTCAATTTTTCCTTTAGCGGCCTAAAAACCCAGGTTATGGGCTTGTATCGGGAGCGTCAGCTGGATCTTGTCCCAGCGGATCACCCGGATCTGGCGGATTTAGCGGCCTCTTTTCAAGCGGCCGTGGTGGAGGTCTTAGTGACTAAACTCCTCTCGGCCACGCGACTAACCAAAGCCCAAGGCGCGGTTCTAGCCGGCGGCGTGGCCTGCAATGGAGCTTTAAGACAAGCCGCGGCCCAAACTTTGGCGGAGGAAAAATTGCCTCTATGGGTGGCCAAACCGGGCTGGTGCGCTGACAACGCGGCCATGATCGCTTTTTTGGGCGAAAAACTTTTAACCCAAAAGCGGGCCATTTTGCCTCTCCAAGCCGAGGCTCGTCCCCGCTGGCCCGTGGATCAACCCTAAAATGCCCTCCCCACGGAACGCCTTAAAAGCCTTAGGTTTAGCCCCCAGCCGGAAGCGAGGCCAAAACTTTCTACGCGATCCCCTTTTAGCCCAGCGCCTAGCCCAAAAAACCCTGGCTCTGGGAAACCGATCCATTGTGGAAATAGGCCCCGGTTTAGGAGCCTTAACGCGGCCTTTGCTGGACGCTCGAGCCGAAGTGTACGCGGTGGAACTGGATCGCGGTTTGGCCGAAGCTTTAAAGACTTGGCCAGAAGCCGAGACGGGCGAGTTAAAAGTCATTAACCAAGACATTCTTAAACTTAATTTAAGCCAATTGGGCCAGACGCCTTTCACCGTGGTCGGCAACCTCCCCTATAATCTGTCCACGCCCATCCTTTTCTGGTTTTTGGCCCAAACCCCTTTGGCTCAAGCCGGCGTCTTCATGTTGCAAAAAGAAATGGCCGAGCGTCTTTTGGCTCAACCAGGCCAGGATAGTTACGGGCGATTATCGGTGGCGCTCTCTCTTTGGGCGGAAGTTAAACAAATCCTGGCGGCGCCACCGGAGGCTTTCCAGCCCAAACCCAAAGTCCACAGCGCCGTGGTCAGTCTCATCCCCCAAAAAGCCCCTGAGGTGTCTTTAAAAGCTTTGGGACATCTAACCAAGGCCGCTTTCCACGCTCGCCGAAAAACTTTGGCCAACAATCTTTTTCCGGTTTACGGCCGAGAAAAATCCCTCGCCGCCCTAGCCCAGCTCGCCGTGGATCCTGGCCTCCGAGCCGAAACTTTGGCGCCTAAGGTTTTCGCGGAAATGGCTAAACTATTGGTTCCGGATCCGGACGCGAACCAGCTCTCCAAATCTGACGGCTAGACGGCTATAACGGTTATTGACCTTTAGAAACCAATTATGGTAATCTGATCTAGTTACAATACATGGTAATCTGGTCTAGTTAAAATATATTGAGAACTATTAACAGTTCCAGACTTGTAAATAGACGTGACTTTAAAAATAGACCAGACTATTTAACTAGATAAAACGAGCGACTAGATACGACGAGCGACTAGATAAAACGAGCGAATAGATAAAACGAGCGACTAGATAAAACGAGCGAATAGATAAAACGAGCGAATAGATAAAACGAGCGAATAGATAAAACGAGCGAATAGATAAAACGAGCGAATAGATACGACGAACGCGAGGTAATAAGCTTAGGCCAGCCCAGTTCGTGATTTTCAGCCAGAACCTTTATTTACGGATTAACTAGCCCCTCCGTTTGGTCGGAGCCAGTTTTTTAACGCCATTATCTAAATTGAGAGGTTCACTGTGTCCGCTCCCAAATTTTCCGCCGATCAAGTTGAGGAAATCGTGGATAGCTCCTACGACGACCTGGGCGTTTATGTCCGGGACACCGAACTGGCTATGGAATTATCGGCTAAATACCAACCCGGGCTAATCTTGCGGGAAAAAGGCCTCACCTACGCCAGTTATCGGGTCGGCGGCCCGACGGCCAACCACCGATTCGCCATTTTCTCCAACCACATGTTCCAGTACCCGGATCCGGAAAACTATGGCCTGGTCGTCGCCTCGGAAAACTCAAAGTTCAAGGTCATCGGTCGCCATGATAACGATAAAGTCCACTGGATCATCCTATTGCACTTGTTGGATGATGACTATTGGCGAGTCTTCTTAGACTTAGACGTCCCCTTTGATAGCGAACTGGTCAAAAACTGCGTGGACTGGTTAAAGATTAAATCCCAAAATCCAGTCATCCCGGAATTATCGCGAACCGAATGGCTCACCCTCTGCCAAAAACCCCTTGGCTTGGATGAGCGCGGACAATTTTACCCGTTGTGAGCCTCGGCGGTTTCTGACGCCACAGAAGAGCTCAATAATCGCCGGAACAATTTGTCTCTTATTTGTCTTGATTTGATGGGAACATTGATGGCTTTGTGAAAACCCTAGTTTAAGGGGAATCGTCAAGTAAAAGAGTATTTATTTCAATAAATTAGGATTCTTGAATTTTGGATTTTTCGCGAGACCAGCGACCTTGTCTAAACCAGCCTTAACGCTAATCAGCTTGAGGTTCCCACCGAGCTAACCAGCTCGCCCAAAACAATACCCACAACAAAGCCCACAACCAAGCCTTATAGCTCGTCGCTACCAAAAATTGACCATATAATAGACCATAAGACCCGTTTAGAAAAACAATATTAAAAAAGTCTCCCCAAAATATTACCTTTTCTATTTTCAATTTAGCGACCTATTTCATCGAATATTTTTCACCCCCAGTCAAAAACTTTAAATTTTAATTACTTTTAATGACGGATTTTCCTGGGAAAAATAGATTGAAACACAGACTTAAAATATTAATATTATAAACTAATTAAATAAAATAATTAGTTAAAATAATTTAAATTATATTACATTCTTTAACAATTTAATTTGTTGAGCCTGACCTATAAAAATATCGTGATTTCAATACGTTAGCCAAAAAAACTTTTACTTGCTTTTTTTTATCATTTGGATATTATCTATTTAGCGGATAAATTGATTGACTAGCGCGGGGCCAGAAGCGCTTGGCTGATTTAGGTTATTAGTGTATGCAATCCGAATCCATAGGACAAATATAGTAATAAAATCCAGGGCTTTTTTTTACCAAACGTTTGACAATACATAATTTTAAGCCTATATTACCAGAGTAGTTTGACCCAGATTTTGACCAAAAAAAGGCTACTCTTTATGGCTCGCAAATACGTCAAAACCAAGTATGTTGGCGTCTATTATCGCCAGGC
>JAISYP010000042.1 GCA_031269825.1 Deltaproteobacteria bacterium | reverse complement strand
AGGGTGGAAGCGACTAGGCCCTTAACGTTGACGCTGGCCCCCTTACCAAAGAGAACGCCATTGGAGTTCACTAAAAATACTTGCCCATTGGCGTTTAAGGCCCCGTTTATGAGGCTTTTTTCGTTTCCAATAACCCGGTTTAAAGTTAACGACTGGGCCGAGGGCTGGTTAAAATTAACCGTCTCTTTGGCCCCTATAGAAAAACCCTGCCAATTAATGGCGGCCTTTTGGGTTTGTTGATTGATGTTGGTGACACTACCACTTTGAGCGATGGCCGCCTGGCCACTGATCACTTGGCCTCCATAAGGCGCGGCCATGGCGGGCAGAGGGTTTATCAAGGCCAAAACCATGGCGACCACCGCCGCGAGTTTCATGGTTCGCCCTATTCGGATGAAAGAAAAATACCGCTTTTTCATAACGACTCCTTTGAAAAAGTCAACTAAACGGCGAAATCAAACAAAAAATAACATCTAACATCATAAGAAATAAGATTATATTCAAATTAAATGCACTATTAGGCTATTAAAAATAGTAATTAATCTAATTCAGTTCTTTATTGATTTGAGGATATAGTCTCCACAATCCAATAGTCTATTGGTTATTTTTAAACAATTAAACAACTTAATTAGTCTATAATTTAGTACTTATAATAATTTTAACGCTCCTAAACCATGACTATAACCACGAACCTTGGGCCAGAACCTAAGGCGCGCCCCCTCTAACCACGACTTTCTAGCCCCAAACTAGCCGCCAATGACTGGCTGGCCCCAGGGCCTTCCTCTTCCCCAGAGATCACCAAAGCCAGGGAGAACCCAAATACCTAAAAAGATAAACTGGGCCATGGGTGGCCAAAGCTAGAGGACTGGGGACAAAATTTAAGGGGGAGTTCGCGATAGAAGAGGAAAACCAAGGGGAGCCAAGGCCGCGGAAAAAGCGATCCTAGGCGTATTTAAAAGTGGTAAAATTTTGTTAAATGATACTAAGAGAGAGAGAGAGAGAGAGAGAGAGAGAGAGAGAGAGAGAGAGAGAGAGAGAGAGAGAGAGCAATAATCGTGCCAACTTATATTGAACCAACTTCAATACCATATATTTATGTTTTTCTAGCCTAGCCATAATGAATATCCTAAATTGTCGAGCCCAAAAAACAAGCTAGCTATTACCCCGCGGAACACAAAACAAGCCCACCACAATTGATGAAGCGTCAGACGTTTAATTGAAACAACTTTTAATACAAAAAAATCAGCGCCCAAAATGCCCAAGCTGGGCCAAAGTTATCAACGCGTCAAAACAAATAAAGACGTTAGGTCTTAAATACCGCCAAATCATATTGGTTAGACAGCGGCCATTCGTTTATGAACACCATCGCCCATCAGTCAATAAACACAACTTTGACCTTTTGTTTTGTTTAGCCATGATTAGTATCCCGAAAATAGATTAACACAACCAAAATCCTTCGTCAACAATTTTTTTATCTCCAACCATTTCATCGCTAATGATGGTGTTTATCCCAAAAATCAAGAAACCAAAAGTTAGCCCCCCGGCTTTTAAAGAAGGATAACCGGACAAACCTAACAAAGTTGACTCCATAAATTACCTGGGAATCTGTCGACGAGAGCCCGAAATACCTCCTTATAATAAAACTGAGGGAAAAATAGAAATCATTAAAAATCATTGGCCCTGGCCAGGTGGAGGGATAATTATTTTTAAATTCAGAGCTATTTTTAGTTATCTAAAGAGCTATTCAATCGCTTAACGCTATTTTATTACCAAATTTTAGATTATTTTACGATAATTATACTTACCATACTCTTTGATACTAATTTCTTCTAAAACAATTATTGTAATTCTATAATATATTTATTCTTTACCAAATAGTTTCCCCACGTTTCATAGTGGCGATAGCTCCAGGCGGATCCACCAGATAGTTTCTGACCAAACGTGATTTAACGGGACAGTAAAGATTGTCCAGAAATTTCCCCGGCTGATGATCTTTCCCTTGGCGCCCTCGCGCTCATGAAATAAATTAAAAGATATAGTTATTAAATTTGAGTTATTTTTAACTTATTAAGCTAATTTAATCTCAATAAACGCTCCAAAATCCTGCCCCTCAAAAAGTTCTAGCCTCGCCAAAAACGTCCCCAGGGATTCAAGGAACCACCAACAACCGTTATTTATGGTTCAGCCTTGAGTGGCGATTTGACAAAATTATAAAAATTTCCTATCGTAAATATTAAATTTTGACATAACGCTTCCACCGCGGGCTCCGCCTCTCGCCCTTAGCCGTCCCGCTTGGGTTTCTAACAACTATATTTCTTTTCAGCGAGGATTTAGGTTTTTATATGTCCAAATTGTCAAACATGGAACTACCTTCTATTTTTTCCTCCTTCGCCGAAGCCCGGAAAAACGGGTTCCTAGCGGTCAAAAAGCTCAAGGAACAGGGCTTAGGAGTGGTGGGAACTTTTTGTACCTACACGCCAGTGGAGGTTTTTTGGGCGGCCGGGCTTGTCCAGGTTGGTCTGTGTTCCACCAGTGATGAAACGATTCCAGAGGCGGAAAAAAGCCTGCCGCGCAACCTTTGTCCCCTGATCAAGGCCAGCTACGGGTTCGCTATAACCGATAAATGCCCTTACATGTATTTTTCCGATCTCGTGGTCGGGGAAACCACCTGCGATGGCAAAAAGAAAATGTACGAGCTGTTGGGCGAAATCAAGGACGTCCACGTGATGGAGCTACCCCAGTCCCAATCCTCCCCCGAGGCCAAAGCTTGGTGGCGAGGGGAAGTCGTTAAACTGAAGAACAAGGTCGCGACCAAGTTTAACAAAACCATCACGGACGCGGATCTGACTCGGGCTATCAAAAAGCGGAACCAAGAGCGCTTGGCCTTAAAGGAGCTTTACGAGTTATCCACCCTTTCGCCGCCCCCCATGACGGGGTTAACTCAACTCCAACTTCTTTACGGTTCCCAGTTTAAGTTCAATCACCAAGCCAAAATGGCCGATATTTTAGGGGCCATCGAAAAGATCAAAAAAGTCTACGCGGAGGGCCAAAGACCGGTTTCCGAAAAGGCCAAACGCGTGGTCGTCACCGGTTGCCCCATGGGTGGGGCCACGGAGAAACTCACCCGGGCCATTGAGGAATCCAATGGGGTGGTGGTGGCCTATGAAAACTGTACTGGGGCCAAACAATTTGACCGCTTAGTTCCCGAGGAGGGGGATCCTTGGACGAATTTAGCCGACTATTACTTAGCCGTGGGCTGCGCGGTCATGACGCCCAATCCCAATCGTCTGGAGTTATTGGGTCGGTTGTGTCGTCAGTTCGCCGCCGATGGCGTTATTGAAATGACCCTAACCGCTTGCCAACCCTACGCCATTGAATCCCGCGCCATCGGCCAATTCCTCAGCCAAGAAAAACGGCCTTTCATGTCCCTAGAGACTGATTACTCCCTGGGTGATTTTGAGTTGTTAAAGACGCGCGTGGCCGCTTTCATTGAGAACTTATCGTGACTTTGGTTTTAGGATTAGACGTCGGCTCGACTTACTGCAAAGGGGCCGTGGTGGGGCCAGAGGGGTTAGTGGCCGTCCTCAAAGAACCGACCGGTTGGGATTTAACGGGCGTGGGAAACCTCGTGATCGACCGCCTGAAGAGCTTGACCAACCTAATGGTATTACCCGTGGCCGCGACTGGCTTTGGGCGGGGGGCGGTGGCTCAAGCCTTGATCCGGCCAACTGAGATCACTTGCCACGCCCGGGGAGCGGATTATCTGCTCCCCGGAATCCGGACGATCATTGACCTCGGCGGCCAAGACACCAAAGTTATGATCGTGGAGTCTGGTAAAGTCAAATCTTTCCAGATGAACGATAAGTGCGCGGCGGGAACGGGCCGGTTTCTGGAACTGGCCCTAAATCGGCTCGCCATTGATCTGAACAGTTTACCGGACAATTGGCTACCCTCGACCGTCAGTCTCACCAGTCCCTGCGCGGTTTTCGCGGAAACCGAAATTTTAGGTCTTTTATCCAAAGGCGCGCCTCGTTTGGAAATACTCAAAGCCGTGGTCGAGTCTTTAGCCAACCGAGCCGCCTCCTTGGCTGGCCGCTTAGAACCCACCGCCCCCGCTGTCCTCACGGGCGGTTTAGCCGAAACCCCGGGGTTAACCGTGGCCCTAACCCGGGCCTTTGGGGTTCCAGTTAATAACCTAAAAAATGGCTCCTACGCGGGGGCCATTGGCGCGGCCTTACTCCTAGGCAGGTTCAACCAAAAAACCACTAGCCACGAAAAAACTCCTGCGGAGCGGGGCCCGGAAAATATTATCTGGCGCCGCTAACGAACAAGGTTAAGCTAGAATTTAGGGGGACTAAATTTTTCGGTCGCCACATTCGTTTCCCCTGGCTCATTGGTCAAAAACCTCGCTAGAGCCCTACCCGCCAGAGCCGCCCTAGGCCCTTTTGGCTTAAAAACCTCGCCCCGCGTCGGGGCGAGACGCCTTTGACTTTTATCTTTTCAATATTTAGATCTCTATTTTATATTATAAACAAATTATTTAGTAAAACTTATTATATTTTTAATATTTTTTACTTATTATAAAGTCCTTCGCCGCTAACCCAAAAGGTTTTGGCCAAGGCTTGTTTTAGGGGGATCATCTATGTTAATATCTCCCAAATTACGGACAAGCCTTTGGGCCACGAACAGGAACCCTGGAGCGAGTTGCCGCTTTTGGAGGATATCATGGAACATCCAGTCATGCTCTTGGTGTGGATTCTGGAAAAAATTGGGCTCGGCCATTTCGCCCACGCCTATCCACACGTGATCTACACCTGGTTTTTCGCCCTCGTTCTCATCACGGTTGGGCGCCTAGCCACCAGAAACGTCACCATGATCCCAGGGAACCTCCAGAATTTTTTCGAGACCATCGTGGAAGCCTTGGGAAATTTCCAAGATTCCATCATGGGTCGCCATGGTCGACCGTTTTTCCCGTTGATCGCCACCTTGATCATGTTTGTCTTCGTGTGCAACTTCAACGGTCTGGTGCCGGGGAGTTTCGCTCCCACCTCCAATATCAACACCACCTTGTCTTTGGCCCTGATTATTGTCTTTACGACCCACCTCACTGGCGTCCGCGAGCACGGGTTTAAATATATCAAACATTTCTTGGGGCCATCGCCCTTAGTCGCCCCCCTGATGTTACCCGTGGAAATCATTAGCCACCTGGCCCGGGTTCTGTCCTTGTCGCTGCGTCTTTTTGGCAACATCATGGGCGAGGATCTGGTGGTGGCCATTCTTTTCATGCTGGGCGGCCAATTTTTCCTGCCTTTGCCGATGATGGGTCTAGGCCTTTTCACCGGTTTTCTCCAGGCCTTCATCATCACTTTGTTGGCGATGGTTTACATCACCGAAGCCCTGGAACACTCCCATTGAGCTTTTAACCAATACCCGGCCACTGGCCGGAGCGCCACCAATAAAAAGCCCAAATATCTTTGGGTCAATCACGAGGAGCAACGCCCTTATGAAAAAGTCCCTGGTCTTTATCCTGACCGTCTTCGCGGTGGGATCTTTTTCCGCCCTAGCCTGGGCCGCTGAGCCGGACATCACCGTCGCCGCCCTAGACACCATCTCCACCATCGCCCTGGCCAGCGCCTTGGGTATCGGCATTGGGGTTTTGGGGCCCGCCTTGGGTCAAGGCTTGGCTCTTCTGGGCACGACCACCGGCATCGCCCGCAATCCTGAGGCGGCTGGTTCCATTCGTCTGTGCATGCTCATTGGTCTGGCCATCATGGAGTCTTTGGCCATCTACGCTCTAGTGGTGTCCTTGCTGCTCATTTACGCCTTCCCCTTTAACGAACACTTGATCAAACTCATCAGCGGCTAGGGGTTGGACGAAGAATATCCGGGGATTTTCCCAAACTAATCATTAGCGGCCGCCTTTCAGGCGGCCGCTTTTCCTTTTAAAGGAGAAAAAGCCTGATGAAGACGGAGCTATTTCCTGAGGATATCCGTCCTTTTATTCTGCCCGAGCCCGGAGGCGATCTCGGTTATGATTGTCTCAAATGCCGGGCCAGGCTCCAACCCAACCGCCTTTACTACACCTGCCCACATTGTGGGGGACTACTGACGATCACCGATAGCGCCCGCCAGCGTCTCCACGAAAAACCAGGCTCTTTCTGGCGGCGGTTGTTTGATTACCGACGAATGAGCAACCACCAGGCCATCCGGGGGGTTTTCTTATTCCATGAATTCCTGGCCCCCTTGATCCCTTTGACGGATATCATCTACCTGGGCGAAGGGCACACGCCGGCCGTGGCCGCTCCCTTGGCCCTAGCTAAAGAAGTGGGGGTCTCTTTTTACGTTAAGCTTGATGGCCTAAACCCCTCGGCCTCCTTTAAAGACCGGGGCATGGCCGCGGCTTTGTCTTACCTTAAATACCTCATCCGAACCCAAAATCTGACCCAGGTGATGGCCATCTGCGCCTCCACCGGCGACACCTCGGCGGCGGCGGCTCTGTACTCGGCTTCCTTAGGGGGCTCGGTGAAATCGGCGGTCATTTTGCCCCAAGGTCGGGTGACGCCTCAGCAACTCAGCCAACCATTAGGTTCTGGAGCTTCGGTCTTTGAGACGCCTGGGGTGTTTGATGACTGTATGAAAGTGGTGGAGTATCTATCCGAGCGTTACCAAGTGGCGCTATTAAACTCCAAAAATCCCTGGCGAGTCCTTGGCCAAGAATCTTACGCCTACGAGGTGGCCCAGCAATTTGATTACGAGGTGGGGGATCTCGCCTTGCTCATCCCGGTAGGTAACGCTGGCAACATCACAGCCATTTTGTCTGGGTTATTAAAATTTTTTCAGGCTGGCGTGATCGACCGTTTGCCCAAAATCATCGCTGTCCAATCCGAACGAGCGAACCCCGTATTCCTTTACTACAACCAACCGGCCACTAATCGACAATATGTCCCCGTCACCGTCCGCCCCTCAGTGGCTCAGGCGGCCATGATTGGCGATCCGGTCTCCTTTCCGCGCCTAGCGAATCTAGCGGATCTTTATCAGAAAGCCGCCGGCCCAGAGTCATTTTTCGCGGTGGAAGTGGCCGAGGTTGACATCATAGAGGGCATGATCCAAGCCAACCGCCGAGGTCTGCCGGTTTGCACCCAGGGCGGGGAAGGCTTGGCGGGCCTTAAAAAAGCCCTCGCCCTTGGCCTGATCGCGCCCTCGGAAACGGCCGTGGTGGACTCCACCGCTCACGCTTTAAAATTTATGGATTTCCAAAACGCCTATTTTGATGGCCGCCTAGCCCAGGAATATGGGATAACCACCCGGCCAGAACTCGTCAACCGACCGCGGTCACTCAACCTAACTGGCCCTAAGCCCGATGGGCAAACCGCCATGTCCCCGGAAGACCGGCAAAAATTTGTGGAAACGGCGGCTAAAGCGATCGCCGAAAGCCTGGGGCTTTTGGAAACTAACGAAAAACCCTAAAGTCACCCCTAAAGAACCCTGGCTAAAACCAAGAGCTTGTCACGACTAAATTGCCTGGGCCACCAATTAAAGAGCTAGGGACTCAAGCGATGACTCAACCATTTGTTTATACTTGTTTATACCGTAATAACTCATTTGATGGCCCAGACGGGCCATCAAATGACCGATGAAGGGCATAAGGCCAAATGACGCCCAAAACCGAAACCTATAACCTCCTATGACGTCCTTAATAGAAGAAGCTATTGGGGGTTCCATTAAAACGCCAAGCCCCCCCACCCCCGCCCCCAACCTAATAATGTTAATTGTAAAAACTAACATAAAAATAACCATGAAAAATGAAAAATATCTTTAATATCAATAGGGGACAGACTAAGGGTTAAGTAACTAGCCACGGACTTTAAATTTGAGATTTGCCTCAATCCAAGGCGCGCGGAAAGAGAGAATCTGTCACCACGCGAAACCTGTGACCCGGAAAAAGTCGCCAGCCAAAATTGAGGTTCTTGACCGCGTTAGCGCTCGTGATGACAACAAAATCCTTTCCAGCGAATTGTCAGCTAACTATATTACTTTTTTACAACTCAAAATAACGCGACGAGCGATAGTAAAATGATTTTCCCTTTATTTTAGCGCTCGCCCCGGCCCAAGCAAGCTCAATCTTTGTCTAAAAAACTCCCCACGCCCAGCGCCCCTTCCCCCTACGCGCCAAGGACTTCTATAGATCCAAAATGAAAAGAGACGCTAGTGTCCACGCCTTGTTTTTTGGGCTATTTTCCGGTAATATCTAGTTATTGACTGGCTCCGCGTCTGGTTTTAACCGGTCTTAGAGTTAACTTATAACCCTAAAATTAACCCCATTGACGTGAATTTTTCTAAATGAGATTTTCTTTTAACTTATTTGTCTTGGTTTACTAATAACCCTTCCACATAGAGCGGGTTTCATAGCTTTATATTGGCCAATAGTTTTAATAATCCGGAGATTGTCTCTTTACGGTTAGTGGTTGCCACCTGGACGGCCGCTTTTGTTTTTCTTGGAGTTTTTTGATGTCCCTCGGCCCACGAACCAGACCATTAGCCGCGCCTCGCCTTTTGGCCAAACCCGAACTCCTGGCTCCGGCTGGTGGGTTAGCTTCTTGGGCCGCGGCCCTAGAGGCAGGAGCTGACGCGATTTACGCGGGTTTTTCTAGTTTTTCGGCCCGGGCTTACGCGGACAACTTTTCCTTAGCCGAAATGTCTGGCGTCATCCGCCAATCCCATGAGCTAGGGGTCAAAGTTTACCTCGCTTTTAATTCCTTAATTAAACAAAACGAATTACCCCAGGCCTACCAAACTCTCCTGGCTCTAGCGGCGATGGAACCGGACGCTTTTATTATCCAAGATCTTGGCTTAGCCAGTCTAGCCACGCGCCATTGCCCCAAGATTCCCCTGCACGCCTCCACCCTCACCGCCGTCTACAGCCGAGCTGGTTTAACGGCCCTCCAAAAACTGGGGTTTCAAAGAGCGGTTCTCCCCCGGGAACTAAGCCTAAGAGAAATCGATAACCTCATTCGAGCGGAAATCATGCCGCTGGAGGTATTTGTCCATGGATCGATGTGCTTTTCTTTTTCCGGGCTCTGCCTTTTTTCCAGTTTTTTGGGTGGTCGCTCGGCTTTGCGCGGCGCTTGCGCCCAACCCTGCCGTCGCTCTTACGCCAATGGCTCTAAACGGGGAACTTTATTTTCCGCGGCCGATCTGATGGCCGCGGAAACCTTGCCTCTTCTGCGCTCTTGGCCTTTAGGGGCTTTAAAAATTGAAGGACGCATGAAAGGCCCGGATTACGTTAGCCGCGTCGTTGGGGCTTATCGACTTCTGTTAGATTGCGCCGAAGAGGATTTCGCGGCGGCTTTGGAGCGAGCGCGCTCAATTTTGGGGGAAGTGGCTGGCCGCCCCACGAGCCGAGGTTTTTTGGATGGCCCTAGTTCCGCTTTGGTTTCGCAAGGGGCGGCTGGCCTTAAAGTCGGTTTTTTCCAGCCCCAGGGAGCCGATCGGGGCCAAGTCAAACTAGAAAGACCTATTTACCTCAAAGATCGATTAAGATTGGTGCCCATCGCCGGGCAAGAAGGTCTGGCCTTTAAGCTAAAAAAAATGCTTCTTGAGGGTCAGGAGACGCCGATGGCCGAGGCGGGCTCCTTAGTCACTATTTTCGTGTCCACGGAAAAAGACGCGCCAGACGCCCCGAACCTGCCCAAAGGAACGTTGTATTTAACCACTTCCGGTCAAGAAGAAAAAACTTATCTCGCCAAGGAATCAGTCAAAAAAGTTCGTCAATGGGCCCAGGGTTATCATTTAAAAAACATTAATCCGCCTCGCGAATTGACCACCAAGGAAACCGCGCGCGACAATTTTCCCTTCCCGCGTCATCTTTGGTATTGGTTAGGTCAATTGGACGCGTTACCGGAAATCCTCCCCTATTCCCCCGAACGTTTGGTTATCGCCCTCACCCCAGCCAACGCCCGCTCTTTTAGCCGTTATAAAAAAACCTTGCGCTCTGGGCCCCAGGTTATGTGGAGTTTTCCGGCCTTATTGTTTTCCAATGGCTGGGAAAAAATTCGCCGCGAGGTCACGCGCTTAATTGACCAGGGGTTTCGGGATTTTATGGTGGCTAACTTAGGCCAGGCCGAGTTTTTGTCTAGTTTGGGGGCGAACCTAAAAATCTGGGGCGACCACCGTCTAGGCCCCTTAAACCACCTCACCGAAGCCGCCCTGGAGCGCTTAGGTTTAAGTGGGGTGACCTTAAGCCCGGAAATGGATCTGGAAACCTACCAAGGATTGGCCAAAAAACCTGGTTCTGGCTCGGTTCTTCTTTATTTATTTGGTCGCCCGGCCCTCTTCACTTCCCGTTACCAGCCTTTAGGCCTTAAACGCGGCCCCATCGTCAGTCCCCGCGGCGAAAAATATTTCGCCGCCACCGAAGGCGACGCCTTTATCCTCCAATCCGAAACCAGAATTTTTCTGGGTGGCTGCTTAAAGAGTCCCGCTCCCCGACGTTTAGCCGGGTTGTTGATCGACTTACGTCTGGAACCTCGACCAGGGGAACTGGCCCGGTTAGTTAAAAAAGCCGTGGCCGAAGGCCGCGGCGGTTTTGGCTCTGGTTTTAACCTCAAGCGAGGTCTGCGTTAATATGGCCCCTCTCCCCCAGACGGAACCTAATCCCCAAATCTGGCTTTTTTTAAATGGCCCTTGGCGGGACGCTAATTTTCCAGCTAACCCGGGGGCCAGTTGGGTCATGGCCGCGGATGGCGGGGCCAAGGGATTGATTAAACTGGGCTGGCCGGCGCATCTTCTGGTGGGCGATTGGGATTCCCTGGACAAGGAAATCATCGATCAAATCCCGCGCGCCCCTGGTTTTGAGATCTTGTCTTTTCCGCGAGATAAAGATCAAACCGACTTTGAGTTATTGTTCCCCTTAGCCCTCGATCGTCTGGTTCCCCCGGGCCCCATCGCCGTGATCGCCGGTCTAGGGGGCCGTTGGGATATGACCATGGCCAACCTTTTACTCCCCTGGGCCGCTCCCTGGCGTCAAAGGTGGCGAGGGAGCCTGATTACTTTCTGGGCCGGGTCGGAGCGAATCCACGGCTTACAAGGCCCCATGACTTTGCCCATCCCAGGGGAAAAACTATTTTCTCTCACCCCAGCCCTTGGTTCGGCGGGGCCGCTGACCATCAGTGGCGACGTGGCCTATCCGCTGGAGCGGGGTCGCCTGATCTGGGGTTTAACCAGGGGGGTTAGTAACGAGACCGGCCCTCAGGGTGGCCTTATAACCTTGGAACGAGGTTCTTTAATCGTGACCATCGCCCCCAAAGCTTAAAAACGAATTTCGAAAGTATTTAAAAATATATATTGTTCGGGAAAAACGCGATCCCCTCGCGATCACGCTCCCTAAAATGACCCTCATCTAATCGCCAGGGCGTTAACTTTACCAAGATCAGGGGACACCACCCTAAACACCCTAGCCACTAAGGACGCGCGTGAAAATAAAACCTCTCTCACCAAAGACGCGAGGCCATTGGCCCAAAATCTGGCCCAAGAGCCGGCCAGGCCAACCGCCCCGTCCCCAACCATAATTATGAGCGAGCCTGGGTTCACTTGGTCAGAGCTAACTAAGCTGACTCCTTGGGGGCCCATCGTTTACCAGACCAACGAAGTGACTTCGGTTTTTGATCTAGCCTGGTCAACGCTAGAGTTGGATAAAGCTCCGCCCTGGACTTCGCTTCTGGCCGAAAGCCAGACCCACGGCCGAGGCCGTCAAGGCCGAAAGTGGGTTTCCCCGGTTGGCCACGTTTACGCGGCCATCAAATTACCCAACCAAAGGCCATTTGAGGGGACTTTGGCTTCCGTGGCTTTGGGGTTCGCGTTAACCCAAGCTTTACGAGATGAGGGGGTGGAAGTTGGCCTAAAATGGCCTAACGATTTGTTAACCCCTTTAGGCAAAGCTGGCGGAATACTCTTGGAAAACCGCAAGGGAGCCTTGGTGGCCGGTATTGGCTTAAACTTAGGCTCCTCGCCTTTCCCCTCGGAATTACGCGATCCCCTGGCCCCGCCCGCCGCCGCCTTCCCAGCTAGGTTAGGGTCGCCAAAAGAATTATGGCCCCGGTTGGCTAAAAACATACTAATAAGATATAATGACGATTTTCTGGCCAGGGATCCGGATTGGGCCCGGACATTTTGCGCCTTGGCGGAAAAAAGCCTGGCTGGCCTTGGCCAAGTGGTGACCATCCACCAGCCAGTCGCCGAGCCCCGCGTTAGCGGTCTTAGTCTGACTGGGCGGTTAATGGGGTTAGCGCCATCTGGAGCCCTCCGAGTGGAAGGCCCGGACGGGGAGATCTCGGTCTGGTCTGGCACCCTGACACTGCCCAATCGCGCTCGCGACGCTTGGCCCCATGACTGACTACCGACATATAAAAAACAAATTCAAAGGTCGCCCCATTTTGGTGGCGAACCGAGGTATTTCTGGACGCCGCATTTGCCGGGCCATTCGCGATCGTTTTGACGCCATCGCGGTCATGACGGCCACGGAAATCGACAAAACCGCCCCCGCGGCTTCCTCGGCCCAGGAACTGATGCTCTTAGGCTCGGATCCCCAGGCCTACCTGGATCTGGAAAAAATCATTTTCCTGGCCAAACGCCGCGGCATCTTGGCTATCCACCCCGGGTGGGGATTCGCCTCGGAAGACGCTCGCTTCCCCCAGATGTGCCAGGACGCGGACATCATCTTCATCGGCTCCAAAGCCGAGTCCATGAAACTTCTGGGCAATAAGGTGGAAGTGCGCCGCCTAGCCAAACGCCTGGGTATCCCCGTGGTGCCTGGCTCGGAAGGGGCCGTGGATCCGTCCTTGGCCAAATCCATCGCTCGCTCTTTGGGTTTGCCGATCATGCTCAAGGCCGAGGGGGGGGGCGGCGGTCGAGGCATCATCGAGGTTATGGACGAAAAAGATCTGGATCAAGCTTTCAATAAAGCCTCGACCCTAGCCCACGCCTCCTTTCGCAATCCTCGCTTGTACGTGGAAAAACTGCTTTTAAACGTCCGGCACATTGAGATCCAGGTCATCGCCGATCAAAAGGGCAATATCTTCGCCTTTGACGAGCGCGATTGCTCCATCCAACGGAACCATCAAAAACTGATTGAGATAACGCCCTCGCCTTGGCCTGGCCTAACGCCAGAACTTCGGGAGCGCCTAAAAGACTACGCTCGGCTACTGGTGCGGGAAGTGGGCTACCACTCTTTGTGCACCGTGGAGTTTTTAGTCACCCAGGAAGGGGAGCCTTTTTTAATTGAGGTTAACACCCGGCTACAGGTGGAGCACGGCGTCACTGAGGTTCGATATGGGGTGGATCTGGTCGAGGAACAAATCGCCGTGGCCTTTGGCGGCGTTCTGGATCTAGAACGGTTAAAGCCTTTCCAAGTGGCCATGCAAGTGCGGGTCAACCTGGAGGATCCCCAAGCCGACTTTACCCCCAATAGTGGTCTCATCACCCGGTACGTTTCCCCAGGTGGCCCAGGCGTTCGCCTCGACTCCAATCTATCGGCCGGTTATGATTTCCCTTCTAATTATGACTCCGCTGGGGCTTTATTGATCGCCCATGGCCAAGATTGGCCAAAAGTTCTGGGGATCATGGAAAGAGCCCTGGGCGAGTACACCATTGGTGGCCTGAAAACCACCATCCCTTTCCATCGGCACTTGATTAAAAAACCTGATTTTCAAGCCGCCAACTTCACCACCAGTTACATTGACCAGCACCCGGAGCTATTGGAGTATCCCGATCTAATCGCCGAGGCGGAAAAATTAAGTCGGCTAACCGCGGAAATCACGGCCCATGGCTATAACCCATTTATTCAACTGGGCCGCTATCGGAGTTCCGACTCCCCGCGCTTGGGCCGGTTTATCCCAGTTCTGCCCCGTCTGGCCCCCGAAATCACCAAAGCCCCCAACCCTTACCCCAAAAAAGACCGTCTCGCTTTGCTCGACTTTATTCGGGATTCTAAGGTGATCCATTTTGGGGACACCACCTGTCGGGACATGACCCAGTCCAATAGCGGCAATCGCTTTCGCCTAGCCGAGGACAGAATAGTGGGGCCATATTTGGACGAGTGCGGTTTATTTTCCCTAGAGACCGGCGGGGGAGCCCATTTTCACGTGGCCATGCTGGCCAACATGACCTACCCTTTTAGCGAAGCGGCCGCTTGGAACCAATTCGCCCACAAAACCAACAAACAAATTCTTGTTCGTTCCACCAACACTTTAGGTTACAAGCCCCAACCGGCCTCGTTGATGCGCCGGACAACGGAATTAATTTGCGAGCATTTTCACGTCATTCGCTGTTTCGACTTTTTGAATCACGCCGCCAACATGGCCCCCATGGCCACCGTGGCTCTATCCGATAAGGGGATATTGTTTGAGCCGGCCTTATCCTTAAGCTATGGCCCGGGGTTCACGGTCGAGCATTTTGTCTCCGCGGCCCGTTCCATTTTTGACATGTGCGCCCGCGTCACGGATCTACCCAAAAATCAAATTGTCCGGCAATTGGCTTTAGGCCTAAAGGATATGGGAGGAGTAGGGCCACCCCGTTTCATTTCGTCCTTAATCAAGGAACTCAAAAAAAACTGGCCGGATCTGGTCATCCATTACCACCGCCATTACACCGATGGTTTATTTGTCCCCGCCGTGGGAGCGGCCGCTTTGGCTGGGGCCCAGATCGTGGACGCGGCCTTGGGAGCCGCGGTGCGCAGTTATGGCCAAGGCGATCTGTTAGCCACGTCCGCCTATATTGAGGAAGAGCTGGGGCTACCGGTTCGCTTAAATCGGGACGCGGTCAGACAAGCCAATTTTGTGCTCAAGCAGATCATGCCCTATTATGATCGTTACGCGCCGACTTTTTTCCAGGGCATTGACCACGACGTCACTCGACACGGCATGCCTGGCGGAGCCACTTCCTCCTCCCAGGAAGGGGCCATGAAGCAAGGTTACATCCAGTTTCTGCCTCATATGCTCCATTATCTGGCCGGTTTAAGGAAAATTGTCCGCTACCACGACGTGACCCCAGGCTCGCAGATCACCTGGAACACGGCCTTTTTAGCCATTAGCTCGGCCTTTCGGCGGGGCGGGGCGAAAGAAGTGGAGAGCCTGATCCAAATCATAGACGAGACCACCCATAGCCAAGAAACGGTGGCTGGCCCCGCGTTGACCACGGATAGACTGAAAATTTATCGCGACTGTAACGACGCCTTCCGAGATCTGATCTTAGGCCGATTTGGGCCTTTGCCACTGGGCTTCCCACCGGATTGGGTTTATCAAAGCGCGTTTGGCGACCAATGGCTGGACGCCTTGGCCTCTCGCCGAACCGATTCGCCTTTGAACCATTTAGTTGAGCCAGACATGGAAGCCGAGCGTAATGGCCTAAAGGAACTGATTCATCGAGAGCCGACCGAGGAAGAGTTTGTCATGTACCTCAACCAACCGGCCGACGCTTTAAAAACCATCCGTTTTCGACAAGATTTTGGCGACCCCAATAACTTGCCCTTGGATGTTTGGTTTGAGGGGTTAAGAACCGATGAGTCAGCCACCTTCGCCGATAGTCAAGGCAAACCGCACCAGATCACCATTTTGTCCGTCCAGGAAAAAGACGCCAAAGGTCAAGCCGCGACCCAATTTCTGCTTGACTCGGAGATCATGACCCACGCCGCCCAAGTGGGAACCCCCACGCCCAGTCTGGAGAGGGAAGAGCTCATCGCCACCGGCTCTAATTCTTTCCTGATCACCGCCCCAGTCAATGGCGACCTGTGGGTCATGTACGTTCAGGAAGGCGATCTGGTGGCCGAGGGCCAAGAACTGTTCAACATCTCCATCATGAAGCAGGAAAAAGGCGTGCGTTCCAAAGTGGCCGGGGTGGTCAAGAAAATCCACCGAACCGCCGATTTTCAGCATACCAAACAAATGGTTCCTGTCCGAGCCGGGGAATTGATTGTGGAGCTAGGGCCGTTACCATTATCCTGCCCCCAATGCCAGGAACGTCTGCCTTTGGAAGGGCTTAAGTTCTGCCCCCACTGTGGTCAACCTTTAAAATCAGGCGAATAATCCTATGCGATACTTAAAAACCGAGCTCCCTAAGGTTTTAGTTCTTGTCTCCGAGCCCATCCCTGACGCCCGAGGACATTTTGTCCGGGTCTTCTCGCGAGAAGAACTAGCCGCGGAAGGTCTGGATTTTTCAGTTTGTCAAATCAACCGTTCTTACAATCTTAAAAAAGGTACCTTACGGGGAATGCACTTCCAAAAAGCTCCTCACGCGGAAGACAAGCTTGTCCAGGTCATCCGGGGGGCGATCCTGGACGTGGCCCTAGATTTGCGCCCCGAATCCCCAACTTTTGGGCGACACCACGCCGAGGTTCTGAGCGCGGAAAACAATCGAGCTCTCTTGATTCCCCAGGGATGCGCCCATGGTTTTCAGACTTTGGCCGATGACACGGAAATTATTTACCTGGTCTCCGCCTATTATGAGCCCTCGGCCGAAGGTGGTTTAAGATGGAATAACCCGGGACTAACCATCAACTGGCCGGAACCGCCCACGGTTATCTCGGACAAAGATAATTCCTGGCCCGATTACCCGCTCCCTAGCCGCGTTTAAGCTAACTTCGCCTCAGATTTCAGGCGGCGAAGACTGATGGTTTCGCGAAAAGTCAAAAATTCAACTATCTTAAAGGCTAAGTTACTGAAATTAATACTTTTTTACTTAACGATTTCCTTTAAACTTGAGTTTTCTCGAAGCCATCAAGACTGGAACTACTCAGAAAACTAAGCTTTACAAAGAGGAAAGACCGGAACTACTCAGAAAACTAAGGTTAACAAAGAGGAAATACAGGTACCGCCCAGAAAACTAAGATTAACAAAGAGGAAATACCGGCGCTACTGGTTTTCTCAAAAATTTCTGGGCCGTTGTGAGAATGTTTTTCTTAATAAATTCTCACAAAAAAAATGGGCCACTTCAACTCCTCGCGGTTAAAGGGCTTTCTCGGGCTCAGATTCTGGAGAGGGTTTCATTTAAGGCCTCTTTTTGTTCCCGATTGGAAAATGAGGCGGTATTTTCTTTTTCGCGAGGCCAAACTTATATTTGATGGCTTGGGGAAAACCATAGATTAAGGGAAATCTTCAAGTAAAAGAGTATTAATTTCAATGACTTAAAAATTAGGATTCTTGAATTATAGACTTTTCGCGAGACCATCCATCATATTTAATAATTTGGATTATCCGGCGAGATTGAATTACACACTGACCAACAGAGAGGCGGGATAGCGATATCGGCCTTAGTTTTGGGGCTCTCTCTTATTTTATCCATTTTTTTCAGACGGTAATTTTATTAGTGGCCCACTTTTTTATTTTTGACAATTTAAAACTCGCCCCATAACGGTGGCCCATTTTTCCTGAGAAACTGAGCCATTATGGCCCAGTTTTTTGAAAAAATCCAACCTACCCCGCCAACTGGGTGTACCTAAAAATTTTTACCTGCATCGAAACACCTAAATTAGATAATTTTAAGATTATATTAATATTTCTAAATGTACATAACGAGTTAATAAGATTTAATCAATATAAATTATAAAAAAAATTACAATTTTATCTTGCGGCGGCTAATTTTAACCTTAAATTAAGTCATATTTAGGTTTACGCCGTAA
>JAISYP010000016.1 GCA_031269825.1 Deltaproteobacteria bacterium | reverse complement strand
TTGCGGTTAAATGGCTCTTTTATGGCGGGATCGGCCAAGATTACCCCAGAGATCCGTATAGGCGGGACATGGGCGCTTCGTAAACCTGACCACCATCTGTCCGTGGGGCGAGTCCACGGAGGCCCAGACCGATGGACAGTCACGGGCATTAAACCGGCCAGTGGCAGTTTCCAAGCTGGGGCTGGGGTAAAGGTCGAGATCAACGACTTCTGGGATGTTTTCGTCAATTATGAGTTAGACGCGGCCAGTGGTTATGTGAATCATAAAGCCGCCTTGGGCCTGGGATTTGACTTTTGACTTCTAAAATTTAAGAGCAAAAAAAACGCTGGGCTCCGTGTGGTGGCTGGTTAGAGGCAATGATCTATAACTAGTTTCCATAAGGCTCTTTTGGAAATTAAAAAGGGGGTTAGTAAAATTTTCATTTCTTTTGGTCTGTTTCAGTATATACGTCCAGTGTATACGCGCGCCCAGGTAGGCGTCTGATCAAAGCGGGGTAGGCGCGCTTCTGGAGGTGGTCATTAGTCCTGGATCCAAATATATCCTTCGTCATCGAGTGGTAGGCTAGAGCGCGACCGGAGGCGCGCGAGTGTCCGTAGGCGAGGGGCTGGATGGGGCTTCGCGCCGTGACGAGCGGACGTCTAGGTGGTTAAATCTCGAGAGGAGCCCATCGCGGTGGCCCATTTTTCCCTGAGAAAAGTGGGCCATTATGGCCCAGTTTTTTTGAGAAAACTCGCCACCAGGACTTGGGGCTATGGAGCGGGCTTAAGGACTGATCAGGGCAATCATCCGGCCACTAGCGTCGGGCGCCTCAACACCGCCTCGCCAAAAAAAATCTAACCATCCAGAATCCAGAATGACGCCTGGCCAGCCAACCAAAACTGGTCTGACCCTACCCGGCGACAACACAAAAAGTAGATTTTGGGACAAACGAGAAAAACAGGTCACGCTGTTAGATTCGCGCGATCCAGGTTTCGAGCCGCTTTTAACTAGTTTTAGAACCGGGTGAACGGTTACAAATAAACAAAGAGCGTCAAGAATAAAGCGCGTTTTTATTTGTTGACCTGAGCGTTAACGTAAACAAACCATAAAATTATGGTAGGTGGCCCCCTGGGAACCTCAAAAAAGGCGACCCCACCCGAAGTCGCCTTAAGAGCGAAAAACCCGCGGTTACTTGTTGACGCTTACCTTGAGCTGCTTGGCCGGCTTAAACCGGACGGCCTTGCGGGCCTTGATGGTTATGGGCTCGCCAGTGCGAGGGTTGCGGCCTTTGCGTTTGGGCCTCTTGACAACATCAAAGACGCCCAAGCCGAAAAGGGGGAAGCGGCCGTCTTTTTTCAGACCCGTGACGACCGAGTCGATGAGGCTGGTAACAGCCTTTTTGGCATCGACCTTGGTCAGACCCGTCTCAAGGGCGACCTGGGAAATGAGCTCGGCTTTGGTCATAGCGTTCTCCTTCGGGCAATCGCTAGGGGGAGAAAAACTCCCTGAGGTGAATTTTTACCCATGAAGATGGGCGTAAAGGCTAAAAGCGGGTTAACCAAAACTAAAAAAAACATTAAAAGTGTTGAAAAAAGACATAATAAAACCTTATTTTTGGCGAAAAATAAAAAAATAACGCGCCAAAAAAATAATAATTTAATGGGTTAATTAACCTTAGGAAGGCCAAAACGCGCCTCGCCGAAGCCACCAAGATTTCCAGATGGGTCAGAATAACGAAAAAACAATATAACAGTTAACTTTATTCCACAACAAAATTTTCGTCTCTTTTAGGCCAGGAGCTCTGGACGGGCGATGGGGGGCCAAAGCTTTTCCAGTAATTGCCCCGCCGCCAATAAACCGGCCTCGTCCATGGGCCGTCCCCACAGTTGCGCCCCCACGGGGAGTTGGTCTGGGCCAAGTCCGGTGGATAGGCAGAGACCGGGGCCACCATACAGGTTTAACGGGAGCGTCATCAGATCCATCTGGTAAACGGTCAAGGGATCATCGACAAAGGCGCCTAAGGGCCAGGCGGGCAAAGCCGAGGCCGGGGCTAGGAGGTAATGGCATTGTCGCAAGGCCCCCAAGATGTCTTGGCTGATTAAGCGTCTAACTTGGGCGGCTTTCCGAAAATAGGCCTCATAATAACCACTAGACAACACAAATGTCCCCAGCAGGATCCGGCGCTGAGCCTCAGGGCCTAACCCGTGGCTCCGCGTCCGGGCGTAGAGCTCCAATAGATCCTGGTCTGGCTCCCGGAACCCATAGCGCACCCCGTCGTAACGGGCGAGATTGGAGCTAGCTTCGGCCGCGGCTAGAATGTAGTAGCTGGCCACGGCGTATTTAAGATTGGGTAGATCCACGTCGAGAAGTTTGACGCCCGCTTTGGTTAAGAGGTCTTTCGCCGACTGAAGCGTTTGGGCCACGCTCGGGTGGAGATCCTCGGGCCACAATTGGCGGGGGAGGCCGAGAACCAGATCCCGGGGGGCGATGGGGGGCGGGTTTTGGTAATCGTCTAAGGGAGCCCGGGAAACAGTCGAGTCCTGATCGTCTGGCCCGGCCACCACTGAGAGGAGTCGCCCACAATCAGCCACCGTCATGGCCAAAGGGCCCGCTTGGTCAAAGGAGCTGGCGTAGGCCACTATCCCGTAACGGGAGACGCGGCCATAAGATGGTTTTAGGCCCACGCACCCACAAAGACCGGCCGGTTGGCGAATGGAGCCCCCCGTGTCCGTCCCGAAGGCCCCTGGAGCTAGGCCAGCCACCACCGAAGCCGCCGCGCCACCACTGGAGCCCCCGGGAATCCGGGTGAGATCCCAAGGGTTATGGGTGGGTTGGAAGGCGGAAAACTCCGTGGAGGAACCCATGGCGAACTCGTCGCAATTGGTTTTGGCTAAAAATATGGCCCCAGCTTGTCTTAAGCGTCGAACGACCGTGGCCTCAAAAACGCTATGGTAGTTAGCCAATTCTCGCGAGCCGGCCGTGGTGGGCGCCCCTTGAAGACAAAAGACGTCTTTCATGGTTAATGGCAAGCCCCACAGCTCTTGACTGGGGTCAAAACCATTTTTATCCAGCCGCTGGGCCTGACTTAGGGCCTGATCCCCCAGAACGGCCAAGGTGGCCCCGACCAGGGGTTCGACGCGCTCTAGACGGGCCAAACACGAAGAAACTAGTTCCGTGACTGTGAAAGCGCGGTTTTTTAGGCCCTCGCTGGCCTGGGCCAAATTCAATCGCCAAAGCTCGGTCAAAACCTTTCCCCCATTTAAAACGGTTAAGGCCTAGAAAATTCGTGGCACGCTAAAAAAACGGCCTACCGTCTCCGGGGCCCGCTCTAAAATGTGGTCGGCTTTGGAGGAGGCGTTGGCCAGTGGCTCGTCCAACCGGGGGCCTAAAGGATCCACCATGGGGGAGTACATCGGCTCCACGCCCTGGGTGTCCACTTCGGCTAGAATATCCATATAACTAACTATTCGGTCAAAGTCTTGGGCCAGTTGGGCCAACCTAGCGTGATAAGCCGAGTCGGCGGGATCGCCATCTAGCCCAAGCCGGGCCAATTTAGCCATGGCTAAGGCGGTTTGGGGATTTATGGTCATGGGGGCTCCCAAATAAAAAAAGGTTAACGAAATGCCAATAAATATTGAGCCACTATATTATTAGTGTTATTAGTGGCCCTGAATTAATAGTCCTAGCTGAGCGAGCGATTAACGGTCGATTAACGGTCTTCTTGGCTAGACCCAAAGAGCCCTGAAGTTCCCCTGAAACTTCCCTTAAACTCCCCTTTAACTCTATTGTTTAGCTTCGCCGTGGCTCAAGCCGGCTCGCCCGCCTGGGCCAGGATAGTTTGTAAGGCTTGGGCGGCTAGTTTGGGATCCGCGGCCCCTCGGCTGCGCCGCATCAGTTGGCCAACTAAAAAAGAGAGGATTTTGGTTTGGCCGGCCCGAAATTTTTGGGCTTCGTCGGGATGGGCGGCCACCACGGCCCGGGCCCATTCGACAATAGCCGCCCCATCGGAGACCTGAGTGAGGCCTTTGGTTTTGGCCAAGTCTTCGGGATCCGAGCCAGAGTCAAATAGTTCGCTAAAAAAGTCATAGACCGCGCGTTTACCCAATTGCCCCTCACTCATAAGACGAGCTAGTTTGGCCAGATGGGCCGGGGTGGTCAGGGCTTGGCTGGGCTCCACGGCTTTTTGACGGCAAGCGGGGAGGAATAGCTCGGTCATCAAAACGGCTAATCTTTTGGCGTCTGGGAAAAGCTCGAAAGCGGCCTCAAAATAGCTTTGAGCCCCGGGGAAGGACAAAAGATTGGCGATGACGTCCTGTTTTAAGCCTAACTGTTGGTAACGGGCGGTGAGGGCGGCCAACGAGGGGGGCAGAGATTTTTCCAGCTCGGCTAAAAGCTCGGGGCGGACTTCCACGGGCGGTAGATCCGGCTGGGGAAAATAGCGGTAGTCGTGGGCCTCTTCTTTATTCCTTAAAGCTCGGGTCTCGGCTTTAACATGGTCAAAATGCCGGGTTTGCTGCTCGACCGGTTGATGGGACTCATACAGGCTAGTTTGTCGGCGAATCTCATAGTCAATGGCCTGGCCAACAAATTTAAAGGAGTTTAAGTTTTTAATCTCCGCTCGGACGCCTAAGGTGGGGCTACCGCGGGGTTTGAGGGAGATATTGACGTCGCAACGGAATTCCCCTTCCTCTAGGCGGCCCTTGGTCACTTCCAAGCGCGTCAAAAGGTGGTGGAGTTTTTTTAAAAAATCCACCGCTTCCCGGCTGGAACTCAGATCCGGCTCCGTCACGATCTCAATTAAAGGCGTCCCCGCGCGGTTTAGATCCACCAGCGTCCGATCCCTTTTTTCGTCATGGACGCATTTACCGGCGTCATCTTCCATATGGATCCGGTTTAAGTGGATGAATTTTTCTGACCCGTCGGCCAGTTCCACCGTCAAGCCCCCGCCTAAGCCTACGGGGGGATCAAGTTGGGAAGTTTGGAAGCCATTGGGCAGATCTGGATAGAAATAGTTTTTTCGGGAGAAGACGGATTTTTCCTTAACCTGGCCACCCAAAGCCAAGACGGCCTTGGCCGCCAGTTCCACGGCCTTGGCGTTCAGGCGAGGCAGAGCCCCCGGTTGACCGGAACAGACTTCGCAGATGTGGACGTTGGGCTCGGTGGGGCCACTGGTGGGGCAGGGGCAGAAAAGTTTGGTTCGAGTGTTCAACTGGACGTGAACCTCAAGCCCAATAACCGGTTCCAGATTGGTCATGGACACTCCAGATAAGGCCGCGGCGGGTTGGTCGCGAATTCGCCAAATAATAGCCCAGGAAAAGGGCCGCGGTCAATAGACTAAGAAAAGAAAAATAGCCGCCTAACCTGATGGCCCCGATGGCCCATTTAGTTAGGGCGCGGGTTGGGGGCGCCTGGGGGGCGTTTCTTTGTGGGCCTGGGGAACGGGTTTGGCCTGGGGAGCCGATTTTTTAGTCGTTTTTTGAGCCGACTTTTTAGTGGTTTTTTTTACCGGTTTTTTCTTAGGTTTTTTATCGGACTTTTTCTTAGGCTTTTTAACCGATTTTTTAGTCGACTTTTTATCGGGCTTTTTCTTAGGCTTTTTCACGGTTTTTTTAGTCGACTTTTTATCGGGCTTTTTCTTAGGCTTTTTTACCGTTTTTTGGTCAGGCTTTATGTCAGGTTTTTTGTCGGGCTTGGTCGTCGTTTCTTGGTCTGACTTAAGAGCTGGTCTCTCGCTCAGCTTAGGGGCGACTTCTGGCGAGGCGTTAGTCGTGGTTGGCGACTGAGGCTGGGGAGTAATCAGCGGTTCCCCCGCGCTCTCCTTAGCTGGCTGGCTGGGACGATTCGCGAATTGAACGCGGCGTATTTCGTATAAAGTGTCTTTAAAGCTATCCATCTCCCGATCGCTTAAAGAGGCTTCTTTCCCCTCAAGAATGGCTCGGATGGATAAACGCTCCGCGGTCTTGATTAAGACGCCTTTTCGCAAGTAAAGCCAGGCCAGGTTATTGGCCGCCGCCGGGGCTGGGCCGATGGTCAGCGCCTGGCGGTAGTAATTTTCAGCTTTTTTGAGGTTATCTTGGTCAGGGCCGCGGGTGAAATACAAGTTGCCTAAAGCCAGATAAGCCTCGGCTAAAGGTTGAGCCAAACGGTATTCCCGCTCCGCCAATTCCAATTGTCCCCCCGCTTCGTAAGCTTGGCCAAGACGTAAATGCTCTTCCTTAGCCAAGGGATCGTCTAAGATGGTCAATTTGGGAAAATAGGCGCAACCAACGAAAGTCCAAAAAAAACACAGCCCCCAAAAGGCTCCCTGGAGACGAAAAATTTTCACGGGGTGTCCAAAAGGATGAGGGCTTCGGGTATGGGTTTGGGTTTAGATTCCTTGGCTGGCGTGGGGATAGGGCTTTCCACGAGGATGGCCAGGTTTTGGAATTTGAGCCACCGGGTCAAAAACTCGGCCCAAGGCATGATGGATTGCTTGACCGTGTCCGTGTTAATGACGAGACCTTCGGGGCCATAACCTAAGGCCACCACGAAATGGCCGGTTTTAATGGCCAGACCCGAATCAATCTGGAGGATGACTGGGCGGCCTTGATCGATTAGAGCCACGATCTCTTCCGGTTTGGCGGCCCAGAAACGGGCTTTGAGACCCATTTTTCGGGCCAAAATAACTAGATCCGGGGCCAGGGAGCCGCGCAGGTTAGTTCTTAATAAGGGTTTAACCACCTCCTCGACCGTGGTAGGGCGACCTTGGAACGTCAAAACCGCGGCTAAAGTGGCTGGGCCGCACAGGATGGTGTTATCGGGAAAAAAAGGCACCTTCTCAATGAGGCGGTGATTCATGGGCGAATTAAAAGGTTGGGGCCAAGGGGCGGAGTAAAGGCAGCCGCCTAAAATAACCAGAGTAAAAAAGAAAGCCACCGTTTTAAAGATTTTAGCGGGCGCGCCGGTCATGATCCATAACATCCAACTCTAAAAAAGGGAGGGTTCTATTTTCCTGGCCGAACAGTAGCGATCCAGGCAAAAGCGGTTAAGTTTGCCCCAGAAAGGGGAAGGTTGTCCGGACAACAGACGCCCATAATGGCGGCGGTGGATGGAACGGGATAGATATAATCTTTCCCGGGCTCGGGTTAAGGCCACGTAAAATAGGCGGGCCTCTTCCGCCTCATCCAAAGGCGGCCCTTGGTCGCGTATTTCGGGAAAAAGGCCTTCCTCTAAGCCCACGACGAAGACCAGCCGAAATTCTAAGCCTTTGGCCGCGTGGATGGTTAAAAGACTGATTTTATCCGCCTTAAAATCTAAGTTATCGGCCGAGGTCAGTTCCTCCTCCCCGGCCAATTGCCAGGCTAAACCGGCCTCGTCTAAGGCTTTTTTTAGTTCCTGGGCCTGGGTTCGCCAACGGAAGATGACCGCCACTTCCCCTAAGCTAAGGTTGGGAATAGCCTCCAGATCTCGGCTAGCTCGTCCTTCGCTTAAATCCATAACCCCCAGGCATTCGCGCAGACGACTGGCCACGAACCGAGCTTCTTCCCAAGGCGTGGGAAAGGTGAGACGAGCGATCTTGCGCGAGGGCCCGGCGAAAGCGCAGCGTCGGGGTTTAAGATCTTTGGGCCCTGGCCGGGCGGCTTCGGCCAACTGGCAGATGTGGCTAGTGGAGCGATAATTGGCCGTTAGTTCCAAAGTGAGGAGATCCGGGCGGGCCACGCGGAGATCTTGGAAGATGGCCACCCGCGCCCCCCGAAAACCGTAGACGCTTTGATCGGGATCGCCAATGACCGTTAAAGGCTGGCCCTGGGCTTGTTTTAATAAAAAATCTCTTTGGGTGGCCGAAAAATCTTGGATCTCGTCGGCGAGAACCAAACCCCAGTCGCCGGGCGGCTCTTTTAAGGCTTCTATAATTAGATCGTCAAAATCCCAATAGCGTTGGTCGGCCAGACTGGCCTGATAACCTCGGGCCAAGGCCTCGATTTCGGGGTGGTCGGCCAGATCGTTAGGAAAAAAGCCGGTGTTTTTCCAGAAACTAATGGCTTGGCCTAAACGGTTAGGGGTCAGAACCTTGGTCGAGGCCTGGGTTTGGAGGATTTTTTCTAAATACTCCTCTGGGGCGAGTCGCCAATCCGGCTGGGACTTGGTCAGGATCGAGTAAGCCAGGGCGTGGAGAGTTCTAACCACGATTCTTTCCGGGTTAGCTAGGCCCAGTTGGGGATCGGCTAGACGCTCGCTTAAGGTTTCGGCGGCTTTTTTGGTGTAAGTGGTTAAAAGAACCTGGTTGGGCTCTAGGCCTAACCGGCGGATCTGGAAAGCCGCTCGCCGGATGAGGGTTAAGGTTTTGCCTGAGCCCGGCCCAGCCACGACGGCTAGACTAGGAGCTTCGGCGATCACGGCGTTTTTCTGTTCTGGGCTGAGATCCGTTAAAATCCCCAAAGGCTCTTTTTTTCGTCTAACCACCACGGTGGGTCGCGGTTTGAGGGCGATGACCGGTTTTAGCGAGGGCCGGCCGCGTCGACGTAAAGGGGGCGAGAAGAGATGGCCTTGACCCCGGGCTTGTTCGCGATCTCTTTCGTTTAAAACCTCAATTGTCCCAAATTGTCCGTCATAACCGCCCTGGGCGAAGACGTCCCCAGAGCGCATCCTTTCCACGCCTAAGGCGATGAGTTGGCCGGCCTCGTTTCTTAACTCTTCCAAGGGCGTGTCCATGAGGATGGAGAACTCGCTGGGCCAAATGCGCAGCAGTTTTTCATAGGTTTCGGCGACGGCCCGCGTGGCGACGCCTTGCCCCAAAACTTGGCTTAAAAGTTCTGGTAGCGGGAGGATGTGCCAGTCGGGGAGCGTTTGAACGGGCTCTGTCCGATCGGCTAGCTCCAAAACGCGGTTTAAGACGCCAATGGTTAAGGGTTTGCCGCAGACTGGGCACAGGCCATTAACTTGTTTGGTTTCCGCCGGCGTTAGAGCTGGGCCACAATGGGCGTGGCCATCGAGGTGGTATTTGCCTTCCTCGGGAAAAAACTCGACTGTCCCTAATAGCCCTTCCCCTAAGGTTAAAGCTGTCCATAGTTCCGCGCGGGTGAGGGGGCCCTCGAAAACCGTGGCCTCGCGCCCCAGTTTATCGGCGCTATGGGCGTCGGAGGAGGAGATCAGGTGGAAGCGATCCAGGGCCGAGACCAAGCGATTCATGGCCGGATCGCTGGATAACCCCGTTTCTAAGGCCGTAATGTGCTCAGAAAGATCCATAAAACAATCTTCGAGCTGGTCAAAACCGCTGTTGTGGCCAAACAAGGAAAACCAAGGCGTCCAGATGTGCGCGGGCACCATTAAGATCCGGGGATCGGCGGTTAAGGCGATCTCAAGGATATTACGGGCCGATAAACCTAAGATGGGCCGACCATCGGAATGGATATTGCCCCGCTTTTCCAAGGCTTGGCTGAAACGCTGGGCCGCGACCAAATCCGGGGCGATGACCACCAAATGGATCTTCCGGGTGCGGCCTTGCTGCTTGTAGATGGCGCTCACTTCCCCGGTGGGGACAAACCGAGCCCCCTTGGAGTTGGTTTTTAAGACATAAAAACCTTCGTTGTTAAGGGTCAGTTTTTCTTCCAGCTCGGCTAACCAACCCGGATGGGTCAGATCCCCAGTGCCCACCAAGGCCAAACCTTTGCGGCTGGCCCAGAGATCGAGGGTTTCCGGGGTAATGGTTTTGGAAGTGGCCCGGGAGTGGCGCGAGTGGATGTGTAAATCCGCGTAATAACGTTTTTTCGGAGATTGACTAACCATGGGGGCTATTTTTCAAAGGCTTCGGCGGCCTGGGCGGTCAGAATGGTTCCTTGGCCGGTCATCCAGGCCCCGGGTCTTAAGCCAACCAACTGACAGGTTAGGCCAAGAAGATCCTTGGCCTTTAAGGGAGGTGGGGCGTCGGAGGGCAACCCCACGGACTGTCTCATGCCATAAAAAACAATCGCCGCCTGATGGGGGCCAATGTCCCGGTCGTCCTTGGCGGGCTGGAGATTTCGTAAAATGGCCACGGAAATGGTGGCTTGGGGTCTTTCCGCCTCGGTTAAGAGCCGGCCAATTTTCGGATCCACTAAAATCTCGGCCCCCAGTTCGGAAGCCATTGGTCGTAATTGGCCCAAACCTTCCAAACGCCAAGTTCGGGCGGCCAGCTGGCCATTTAAATACAAAGAAACCACCATCGGTAGAGGCGGAGATAAATCTTTAATGGGGGTGGGCGTTCGGGGCGCTCGGCCCTCCACGACGGCTAAAAGTGGTTCCTTGGCTAAAGCTATCAGATCCCGTCGGAGCGGGCCAGCCAGGACGAACTCGGCCTCGGCCGCCAGCGCGTTAACCGAAAAAAACGGGCTAACCCAAATCAGGGGAAAAACCCAAACCCAAACTAATTTATTTATTATGGCGAAGGTTTTCCGCCAGGTCAAGCCTAAGTTGGCTCTTAATCCAGGCTTAGACACAATAAAGTTCCCCGCTTTGGACTTCTAAGCAGGTCAGCGGCCCCCCAAAAACCGCCCCAGTGTCTAGCCCGGCTCGGCCTGGGCAAATAAAGGGTTGGCGGAAAGGGGTGTGACCAAAAACCACGGTTTTGCCAAAGTCATAATCTGACTCTAGAAATTCCTCGCGGATCCACAAAAGATCAATTTCCCTTTGGCGCTCAAGAGGTACCCTAGGTCTTAAACCGGCGTGGGCGAAAATATGATGAGCGGTTTCGTAATATAATAGTAGATCTTGGTAAAACTGAAAGTGGGCGAGGGGAAAGGGATTGTTTTCCAGGTAGCTTTTCATTGTCCAGGCTACCCCATTAGAGGTGAGCGTCAATTCTTCCCGTCCAGTGATGAAGTTAGTGAACATTTGCTCGTGGTTGCCCTTAAGGAAAATGATTTCCTGGGGATGGAGACTTTGGAGACCTAAAACTGTCTCGACCACCCCGAAACTGTCTGGGCCGCGGTCAATGTAGTCGCCAAGAAAAATTAATTTCTCCTGGTTTTCCGGGCGCCAGTCAATCTTGGCTAAAAGCCGATCCAATTTCAGTCGACAACCGTGAATGTCGCCGACCGCGAATATACGGGGTTCCTCCATGAGGGTCCTTTGGTCAATAGATCCAGAAAAACAACGTCCCCCCTGGGGCGAATTGGGGTATGGGAAGGCGGTCGTTGGTTATATCTTACCCCATTAGGCGAATAAGGCGCAAGATCAGATTGGGCCAGATTGGGCCCGATTGGAGCGGATTCGGTTAGATGGGGTTAGATAGGATCAGCTTAGTTTAAGCTAGACAGACTAACTTAAGCGAATCAAGTCGCTAGCCAGGCGGACGGCGATGGGTGTTTTTGGGCGAGTTTTGGACGGAAAAGTTGGCTAGCCTAGACGCGGCGGAATGAGGCGGGTTAGGGGCTCCGTTGGGGGGCGCGTTTTGGGGAGCCGCTGGAAGAGGCGATTTCGATGGGGCGCTCGATGGGTGGTTGATGGGTTGGTTGATGGGTTGGTGGTGGTCAAGGAAAAGTATTTTATGAATTTTTCGTCTACCTAAACTTTCTTTTCACGACCAAAATTCACTTTTTAGGGAACTATAATAAAAGGAGCCCGGCCAGCCCGCTGGTTGTTTTTGACTTTATTTGATGGCTCGGGCTAGTGGTTAATTTTAGGGATGAGCGGGCACGGTAGGGTCGTTAGCCGTGATCCGTTTAGCGGTGGGCGGCGCGAAGGCTTGGACGACGTCCCCTCCGTCGTTATTATAGTAATAAGTGGTGGAGCCATTGGAGGCGTGATTTATATAAAAGTTAAACGAGGGCGGATCGGTGGAGATAACCAAAGTTAAGGGGCCATATAAGACGTTAAAGTCAATAACCAAGCCAGCGTCTTTGACCAGGGCCGCGTAATTAGTGGTGTAGTTACTTTTGGCGATGAAATAGTTCTCCTGGGCGATGGCCACGGCGTGAAAAGCGGCTTGGGCGGCGTTGTTCATGGCCCCAATACGATACTTGGAGTATTTAGGAATAGCGATGGCGGCGAGAATACCTATAATGGCCACTACCACCAGCAGTTCTATTAAGGTGAACCCGTCGCGAGCGTGGTTAAATTTAGGCGTTGGCCACATAAGTCTATAGCTCCGTTCAGGTCGTGATGGATGAAAAAGGCTGGGCGTACCCAACAACGCTGATCATCTTTGTAGCAATAACTCGGCCAAAACTGATTTTTCGATCGTTCAAATATGGAAAATACCTTCATTTTTTTGGGTGGTTAACTAATTGGGGTTTGGAGCCTAAACTTTCCGCCATTCCGCCAGTGAACCAATGGCGATCCTCCAACCTGGCCCGCCTGAGGGGAGGGAAAAGCGCGAAAAATTAGCGTAATGGATTATAGCGCCAGGGCTGGAAAATATAAATTAATCAGATTGTATAAAGTTTTAAATAAAGTATAGATTAAATGTAGCGTATTGAAGTGTAATATAATGTTGATGGCTTCGCGAAAACCCTAGTTTAAGGGAAATCTTCAAGTAAAATAGGATTAATTTCAATAATTTATCAATTAGGATTCTTGAATTTTGGTAACCGTTCACGCTGTCTTAAAACCAGTTAAAAGTGGCTTCAGACCAAGGCTTCACAAATCTGACGGCTTGACCTGATTTTCTCGTTTGTCCCAAAATCTTACTTTATTGGTTGTCGCCGGGGATGGTCAGACCAGTTTTGGTTGGATTGGCAGGCGTCATTCTGGATTCTGGATGGTTGATTTTTTTGGCGAGGCTGAGTTGAGGTCTCCGGCGCTGGCGCCCAGATGATTGTCCTGATCAGACCATTAAGACCGCTCCATAGCTCCTAGTCCTGGTGGGATGGCGACCCCGTTTAGCTCTGGTTTTGGACAATATTGAGGCGGATTTAGGCTCGGATAAACCCCCTGAAGTCCTTATGTATCAAGGCTTTCCTCAAATAATTAGGGGGTTCTAAATTTTCAGGGTTTTGGATAGACGCTTTTGGGTTAACCCCGACCCGCCGCTGGCTTGAATTTATATCCAGGCCCAACATCTAAGCCAACGACCTTGAACTGAGTCCAAAGCCTTAGACTTCAGTCACAATACCGACCATGAGTAATTATGGG
>JAISYP010000072.1 GCA_031269825.1 Deltaproteobacteria bacterium | reverse complement strand
CCATCTCGCCCGCCAACTGAGTAAAACCGTTAAAAAAATCAGGAACTTATCCTTAAAACCCAAAATTTCATGTTCTGGACACTTAATTTTACTACATTTTATTTCTTAAATTTTTGGCTGTCAAGTTTTTTTTCATTAAGAACGTCCTAACATGGATTAAAATTTACTCAGATCCGTCTTAAAGCCGGAACAATCCAAAACCCATAATCTCGGTAACCCTTTATGTATTACCCCGAACCTATTATCTAGAATTTAGAGCTTCCTTGAATAATATGGACTTTCAGAAGAAAATCCTCCGCTGGCCAAATAGGGAGCGTAAACTGTAAATCTTTTTGGTTAAAGAATTTCATAGCCACCTCAGGTGATTTTTGGAGTTCCCTAGGCGCCATTTAAATTCTGTGAATTTGGCCCCTCATCTTCTCCGATCATTTAAATTAAGCGATGATTCTAATTTTATCGAAAAAGTCATCGCCGTGACTGGTCTCTAGACCAATCCACCGCCTAATTCCATGGCCGTCCGCGTAGCTGAAAAAACTTAAAATTCAGGCCCTCGCTTGGGCGCCGCGCCATCAATTTCCCCCGCTAGAACAGCCGCGGGTCATGGGCGCGATGACCAACGAGATGGAACGACAACTCTGTTCGCCGCGCGTGAGGAACGCTCTGGAGTAGTCCATGGCGTACGCTTGGACTGCGGGTTAGTTTAGATTTTCTCAATTTTATGGAACAACTTAAAAGCTCGTCGCCTACCAACCAAGAAATCCAGATTATTGTGGCTAGCTATTTAACGCTTAAGACCGCGAAGGTCACGGATTGGCCGCGAAACAAGCCAAATTTTAACTTTCCCCGCGCGCCGACTTATTCGTCATGGCTAAATTCGCTTGAGAGCTGGCTCAAGGAATTCACTGATAAGTCCATTCGTCGGGGCTCCTTCCATTCGGCTAAAGAGTTAGTTAAGAAGATCTATTTGTTTATCGAACGCTGTAATCATTGTTAGAAAGTTTATCATTGGATGGCTAAAGTTGAAGATATATTGACTAAAGTTGAAAAAATTAATTCCGCCCTAGCCGCGTCCAAAGCTCAAGTTCAGGGGAAGCTCTTTTGATTGATCAAGGGCGAACGGATTTTAGCTCCACGCGCTAGAGCCAACCAAGGAGTCCCGCAAGTTAATAGCGGTCAAGGAGTTTTTCGCCCGAGGCTGTCCGAAAAGACCTTCGCCCCGCGACGCTCTGACTTCGCTAGCCCCGCGATTCATTCTTAACCAATCAAGCCATCAGCGACAACCTAACGGATCAACCACGCTAATCACTCCCCTCCGGCCGATGGCCTAATTTTTTTTGACTGATCCAGCGAGCCAAATAAGGGGCCGTGATGATCACCAACAGCAATCTACAGGCTTGCATGGCCATGACCAGGGGCAGATCCGCCCCAGAAGAGCTGGCGATAATCGTCACCGCGTCCAGCCCTCCGGGACTAGAGGCCAAATAGGCGGTCAGGGGATCAAACCCGCCCCAGTAAACCATGGCCACCGCCCAGAGGCCGCAAGCGGCGATGAGGATCAAGATCGCCAAGACCACGGCCGGCAGCGTTTTGATGGTTCGGATAACCGTTTCCCGATCAAAAGTCAGGCCCACCCGCCAGCCCATGATCGCGTAAGCTGGAATCATCAGCCACGGCGGCGGGACAATATCCACGCCCAGGAAACTTTCCGCCAAAATACCTAACACCAAAGGCAAAAGAATCAATCCCCCGGGCAAGTTCCAAAGACGCGTTAACAACAAACCCAACAACAGGACGCTTAACCCCACCAGAAAATCGGGAAAAATGATGGGCGCGAAAAAAGCTCCTCGGGCCGCGGCGCTCTCAGGACTAACCACGGCCATCCAGGCCACGCCCACCGCCACCATGGAGACCACCAAAACGCGCAAATACTGCGTAAAGGCCACTAGGCGCGTGTCCGCCCCGTAGTCGCCACTCATGATGGTCATCACCCCGGCCGCCCCTGGCGAAAAACCCCAGACCGCGGAGGAAAGCGGTAAAATCCGCAGCCGAAAAAGTCCCAGGCCTATCAAAATCGAAGCCGCGATGGACCACAAAGTGCCACCCACCAAATAAGGCCAAGAGCGCCCCAAAACGCTCCAAGTGGACGGATTGAGGCTGGAAGCCACCAATAAACCAATCAAAGCTTGGCTCACCGGATAAAGAGCCGGATGAAGCGTCAGATGGATCTGGAAAAGGGCCACTATGATAGCCGCCCACAAAGGCCCCAAAAACCGAGAAGCCGGAAAATGGAGCCAATCCAACCCCAAGGTCAAGACCGCCGATAACCCCACCAATATCAGCCACCAAAAAAACCGGGGAAGCCTCCTTCGCCTCACCTGCGGCCGTTAATAAAATCTTGATATATGGCCACGTCGTCAGGCGAGCCAATAATCAAAGGCACGCGCTGATGAATATAGTTAGGCTCAATCTCCAGGATCCGATTCTGCCCAGTGGTGGCCACGCCGCCAGCCTGCTCAATCAGGTAAGCCAAGGGGTTGGCCTCGCACATCAGCCGCAGTTTGCCCTGGGGCTTTAAGGGGTCTTTGAGGTCAGCCGGGTACAAAAAGAGGCCCCCGTAAAGTAAGTTTCGGTGGAAATCGGCCACTAAAGAGCCGATGTAGCGACTGGAGTAATGGATTTTATGATCCTCGTAACCGTGCTTAAGCCAGTCGATGTACCGCCGAGTGCCCTCGTCCCAATAACTATAGTTACCCTCGTTGATGGAATAGATCTTGCCACGACGGGGAACGCGGATATTGGGGTGAGACAACAAAAACTCCCCAATGGAGGGATCCAAAGTAAAGCCATTGACCCCTTGGCCCGTGGAAAAAACCAAAACGCAGGACGAGCCATAGATAACGTACCCAGCCCCCACCTGCTTTAAGCCGGGCTGGAGAGCGTCTTTATCGTTGGTATCGGAATTGGAGGGCGTCACCCGCCGGTAAATGGAGAAAATAGTGCCAATGGAGACGTTAGCGTCAATATTGGAACTCCCGTCCAAGGGATCGTAATGAACCACGTAGTTACCCGTGGGATACTGACGCGGCACCTCAATAATATCGGCCTCTTCCTCGGAAACTAGGGCGCAGACCTCCCCAGAGACGGATAGACGCCGTTTGATGGTTAAGTTAGCCAGCTCATCCATTTTTTGGACTTCTTCGCCTTGGACGTTGACTTTGCCCGCCCGACCCAACACATCCACTAGACCGGCCTTACCCACGTCTTTTTGAATGATCTTACAGGCCAAAACCAAGGATTGAAGAAGCCGAGTGAAAGAGCCGGTCGCCCCTGGCGACAACTGCTGATTCAACAAGAAATGGTTGGAAATCGTAATGCCTAGGTTTTCGCTCATCTAACCCCCCAACCGCCAGTCCGGCCACGAGCCCAGGCCGACAAAAAAAGAAAGGCGGCCGTCACGCCAAAAAAGGTGAGGCCGCCTGAAAAGGTAAGCCGAGGCCCAGTCGCCCCCTACTCTTTGGGAATCCGCCGAGCCCGACGCGCTAGGGCCTTACGGATCCGACGCTTGGATTCCCGCTCCTTGCGCTTGCGCCGCTCGCTGGGTTTTTCGTAAGTTTTTTTGCTTTTCAGCTGCTTAAGCAAGCCATCGCGGGCGATCTTCCGCTTCAGGGCCTTGATAGCCTGCTCGACATCGTTGTCACGAACCGAGACCTCAATACCCGTGTTATTGCTGCTCAAAAAAATATCACCGCCTGTTCGGCTTACATTTTAGCGAGGGCTGACGTCAACGCGCCAGAAAACCCCAAGACCAAAAGCCATGACCTGTTATTAATAAAAAACCCGCCTAATGTCAAGATTTTTTCCCAGACCCCAGACTACCTTTTTAATTTTCCCTTTAACTTCCCCGCCCCTTCAGACAAAATAAGGGAAATTTTTAATATTTTTAATATTTACAGTCTAATTAATATAGGTTCCTTTATTTAGCTACCAAATATTTATTATACACATATTTATTATAAAATTAATGCGCATACTATACATTATTAATATTTAATAACAAAACTTCTTACCGCTTTATTAACTAACATTGGAGGGCCAGCTCTATGGGCGAGATAGCCTTAGACCATGGGCCCATGGGCCATTACCTGGGGCGCGTCTAAAAAATGATCGCTCAGGACGACTTTAAGCGAGTATAAGCGTTCTGGCCTTGGTTAAAGCCACCAGTTCTTCCCGCCCTTCCCCAGTCAAAGCGGAAAAGATCAAAGGCGCCTCCGGGGGATTAAGTTTTTTTCGGATTAAAGCCAGTCTTTTGGCTCGCGCCCCTTGGCCAAGTTTATCGCACTTGGTCGCCACCAGCCGATAGTCTAGACCCAAATCATTCAGCCATTTAACCAAGTTCGTTTCCTCGGCCTGGGGATCCCGGCGAATATCCATCAGTAACAAAGCCAGACGGTTGGGCCGGGGGGCTTGTAGGTAAGCTTGAACTAGCGTCTCCCAACTAGCCACCATCGCCCGGGGAGCGGCCGCGTAACCATAACCAGGTAGATCGGCCGCGTAAAAAGTCGGCTCTTCTTTCGACCAGGCGACGGAAAAAAAATTGATTAATCGCGTCCGACCTGGGGTTTTACTAACCCGAGCCAAGGACTTGCGACCAAGCCAACGGTTCAACAGCGAAGATTTCCCCGAATTAGACCGCCCCAAAAGAGCCGCCTCAAATCCCAGGGGCGGGGGGAACTGACTCGCCGTCGCCGCCGAAATCACAAACTCGGCCTGATGGGCCGGCGCGGTGGGTTTAAATTTTTTGGCGACCAGCTTCTGATTAGAATTAGAACTAAAATTATGACTCGAGTTAGGCTTATGATTAGGGCTAGCCGGCTTGGCTTTAGCTTCCATCCCATCCCCTTATTTAGCTATTTAGCGCGAGCTATTTTCTACTTTCTATTTCGACTTTCGACATACTGGGCTAACCTGGCCAGGGCTTTTTCAATATTTTCCTCGGAATTAGCGTAAGAAAACCGTAAAAAACCCTCGGCTAAAGAGCCAAACTCTCGGCCTGGCGTTAAGCCCACCCCAACCTCTTCCAAAATATCAAATACCAAAGCCTGGGAATCCGAGCTTAAATGATCCGCCCGAGCCAGAACATAAAAAGCCCCCGTCGGTTCCACCAAAACGCGAAAACCCATTTTTTTTAGTCCCGCCAATAATAGTTTCCGCCGGCGGTTATAGATAATCCGTCTTTCCTCGACCACGGGCCAAGCTTGACGCAAGGCCACCACCGCCGCTTTCTGGACAGCCGCGGCCACGGAGATGAAAAAGTTTTGAGCTAAAGTTTGGAAAGTCCGGACAAATTCTTTGGGCAAGATCAGGTAACCAATCCGCCAGCCAGTCATGGCGAAACTTTTAGAAAAACCACCCACCACCACGGCCCGATCGGTGTACTCTAAAATACTATGATCCCGCTCGTCTTGGTAGTTAAGCCCGTGATAGATCTCGTCGGATATGAGCAAAACATCCAGCTGGGCCAGGGCTTTTAAGCGATCCGGGCCCAAGACGGCCCCAGTGGGGTTAGCGGGGGAATTAATGACTAGGGCTTTAACGCCCGGCTCAAGATAAGTTTTAGCCCGTTCGGGATCCAGACGAAACCCATCGTTTTCCAGGGTTGGGCAAAGAATGGCTCGACCGCCAAAAAACTTGAGGAAATTAGGGTAACAACAATAGTGGGGATCGGTGATAATCACCCCATCGCCAGAGGACAAAATAGCCCCAAAAAGGAGCGTTAACCCCGGAGAGGTGCCTGGGCAAACCAAAAAACGCTCTGGCTCAATGTCTAGGCCATAACGAGTTCGATAATGCCAACTTAAAGTTTCCCTTAGCTCTGGATCGCCCAGGGAATGCGTGTAATAAAACTTTCGCTCGCCCAGAGCTTTAACCATGGCCTGGGTCACCACCGTGGGGGTAGCGAAATCCGGTTCCCCCACTTCCAGATGAATGATGTCCCGACCTCGCCTCGCCAACTCTTGGGCTCTTTCCAGAACCTCCATGACCATGAAAGGTTGGACGGATTGGGCTCGCTCGGTTAAACCGTGGTCAAAATCGAACATCAAAAGCCCAATATACGCCGCGCCTGAGCTTGCGCCTCCATGGCTCGAGCGGAGTTAGGGGTGAGGTTAATGACCTGGCCATAAGCCTCGGCCGCGTCATCCACGCGTCCCACTTTCTCGTAGGCCTGAGCCAAAGTATAATAGGCGTCAGCGTATTTGCTGTCCAAACGCACGGCAGACAATAAATAGTCCACCGCCTTCTTGGCGTCGCCCCGGTTTAAGGCCATCCGACCTAACCGATAATAGGCCGCGGGCATTTGGTTTGATTTAATGATCTGGTGGTAAATGGCTTCGGCCCGATCCAATTTACCTTCCGTCTCATCTAGCGAGGCCAAGTTATACTGAGCCAAATGGGTCTGGCTATAAGTAGGATCTTTAACGCAGATCTCAAATTCTTTCCTGGCCTGGGCGTAATCATTTTGCCGAACATACGTTAGACCAAGGTTATTATGCGCCTCGGTACGGGTGGGATCCAGGGAAAGGACTTTATTAAAGCGTTCCAAAGCCTGAGGAAAGTCGCCCCGCCGAAAATAGGTTAGACCCAAATAGCTATTAATGTCGACGTTATTCGGCTCCAATAAATCAGCCTGGGATAACTCAGCCAAGGCGGAATTGAAATTGCCCACCTCCAAATAGGCTAACCCCATCTTTATATGAGCGGACAAGCGACTTTCCTTGGGGGCCATACCGCCACTAGTCCGACCTTGGCCGCCATAACAGGCCACCAACGCCATCGACAAAAACAAAAACATGACGCAACCGGCCAAAACTCTCCACGCGTCGGTGGGTTTCCACGCTCGGTCAAGCCATCGCATAAGCTTCTCCCTTCAAAACGCGCCCGTTAGGACTGGCGTCAGATAACTTCCGTCAGATAACTTTGTTTAAAGGGTACTCAATAATTCCCTCAGCCCCATTGGCCAACAACGTCGGTAAAAGATCCCGCACCAATTTGGCGGCGATGACCACTTCCACGCTCAACCAGTTGGTCTGGTAGAGATGGGCGACCGTGGGAGCGTTTAAGCTCGGCAACAAGGCGATGATCTTATCAGCGTCTTTTTCGCGGACGTTCATCTTTAGACCCACCACGCCCTCGGCGGCCAAGGCGCCTTTCAATAGCAAGGCGATCTGCTGGATTTTGGCCATTTTAAAAGGGTCTTTAATCGCCTTAGGGTTAGCCACGAACTCGGTGTAGGTGGTCATGATCTCGTCAATGATCTTTAACCCGTGAGCCCTAATAGTGCTCCCGGTCTCGGTGACCTCCACCACGGCGTCGGCGAGGCCATTAACCACTTTGGCCTCCGTCGCTCCCCAAGAAAACTCCACCTCCACGTCCACGCCCCGCTCGGCGAACCATTTTTTAGTCAGGCCTGGCAGTTCCGTCGCGATTTTGGCCCCCCGCAACTGCTGAGCCGAGGTGATGGATCCATCCCCAGGCACGGCCAAAACCCAACGCGCGGGCGAGGGGCTGGCCTTGGAGTAGACCAGGTCGGCGATCACTTCCACCGCGCAACCATTTTCCAGACGCCAGTCTTTGCCAGTAAAGCCCGCGTCTAAAACCCCAGAGGACACGTAGCGGGTCATTTCCTGAACCCGGCAAAGGGTGCAGGAAATCTCGGGGTCGTCAATGGCCGGGAAGTAGTTGCGCGAGCCCACGTTAATCCGCCAACCGGAGCGAGCGAAAAGGTTAATGGTGTATTCTTCCAGGGAACCTTTGGGCAACCCCAACTTAAGAGGCGAGGCGGATTCTTTTGGTTGATTGGTCATGAGTTGTCAGTCCAATATTTCGAATTGGCCACTTTTGGCCAGCTTGTGAAAAAAACAGGATCGCCGACCAGTGTGACAAGCCACGCCGCCCACCTGTTCGATCTTAACCACCACCGCGTCCAGGTCGCAGTCCAGGTAAAGAGACTTGACCTTCTGCGTATGCCCCGAGGAATCGCCCTTGTGCCAGAGCTCCTGGCGCGAACGGCTCCAATAATGAACTTCCCCGGTGGCCAGAGTCTTCAGGTAAGATTCCCGGTTCATATAAGCCAGCATCAAAATCTCGCCAGTCTCCGCGTCCTGGGCCACGGCCGGGATCAAGCCACCACTTTTGGCGAAATCGGGCTCCAAGGAATGTAAGGTGGGGGTGGTCATGAACTCTCCAATTAAAGTTTCAAATTGGTTTGGCCTCTTATATATTTAAAGGCCGATGAAACCAGGCGCTAATTTTAAACTGGCCTTAGTTATCTGTCAATCTTGATCCAAATCCAAAAACTTACGCCGCTTCATCCGCCCACCCTCTTCGCGGCTAAAGCCGCTAGAGTGCCCGCCAACTTGGCCAGTCCTACTAACTTTAATGTTTAGGCTCTGGATCCGCTGGCTACTAATTTAATGTTGTCGATAGACAACTTTCGTCTTAGACCGCCTTCCCGCCACGTTCACGCCTACGATGACGCCTATGTTGACGCTATGTTGACGCCTATGTTGACGCCTATGTTGGCACTATACAGTCCGATTGAGATTCTTTATTTTTTTATTTGTTATTTTAAATATTAACAATATTTAATATTATAATGTGATTAATTAATAAATAATTTATTAAAAATTTATTTCTTAATTATTTATCAATAATTATCTTTATAAATAAACAGACAAAAAATATCAACTACATATTTATTTTAAATACGTTAGTAGTTCTAAATTACTTCAATATATATAATTTATTTAATATTTAATAATAAAAATTCATTAAAAATAGTCAAAAAATTTCTGATTTTATTGGCTTGACAGAACTTAAAAAAGAGACTATAGTTTTTCTTTCGTAATGGTTTGCCTCCAGGCTTAACGGGAGTTTTTTTCCCGAACAACCAAATTCGCGGTTTTGGGCGCTAATCACGGACATGATCGCGTCCTATAAGGGCGCGGACTATAATTCGCGCTCACTCTTTGGATCGCGAACTGAAAGTTTGGAGTTATGTTTATTTAATTTACTATTAGAAGAACAATTTTTCGCTCTAACAATTAATAATTATTATAATCATTATAATTTATTTAATCTCTTAAAATAAGGCTTTTCTAATGATAACAGTTTCCATTAATGACATAAATAAATATTATGAAGAATTTAAAACCATTCCTCATTCTGATTGGAAAGCGTCAATAAATATTTTTAATTTTGAAAATTTTAGTCTTAAGATTAAATCTTTTAAAAATCCAGAAATTTTGTCCTTAGAGGCCATTCTAGACGATCTTGGCTTTGATGACGCGGTCTGGGCTTTGGGGGCGGTTCCTGGTCTAGCCGACGTTAAGCGTTTATTCGCCTGTTTTTGCGCCCGCCAAGCTTTGGCCACGGCCAAAACCCAAAAACCTTTCGCCCAAGAGGCGATTTGGTTAACTGAATTGGTCGATCTGGCCGAACAGTTCGCTCGTGGCCAACTAAGCGGGGATAAATTACAAAAAGCCGAAAAAGAGTTAAACGATATTATCAACGCCAGCTCGCCCATGCCCAAGGACGGTTACTATGACTTTGAGCGTGAAACTATACCAACCGCGAGCGAACTTGAAGCCGATGACCGGCTCGACCTTAGGGAATGTGTTTTAGGCGTCTTAAAGGCCGACGTCCAATTCGCCCCTATTTTGACCGCCGAAAAGTCGGCCAACTGGCTTCGGGATCGCGTTGGCCAGGCCATTGAGGATAACCGCGAGCGATTCGCCACCCTTTTGACCTCCAAGTGGTTAAAAACGATGGAAATCTTCAAACCCGAGGCTCTGGCTCTGGCCAGGGAAGTTGAGCGCGCCTTGGCCAAGCCTTTCGCGGTCTCCATTGACCCCCAACGCGTGGTGGATTTGGCGTTAGAGGCCGATCTTAATCTGGCTGACCGGGATCTTAAATCCATATTTGAGTTGGATGAAGAGCTTATTGATCTTAATCTGAATTCTAACTTCGAAATGGAGGAAGATTTGGAAACTTATTATAAAGATAACATTCTAACCGCGGAACTTCGACAAGTTTTTCGGGGCGAGGGCCAGTACTCGAGCGCCATTGGGAGTTAATCGACCATGTTTTCGATCCAGATTCCAGTATTGGAAAAATGGCTTTTATCTTCCTATGGCGTCCAGGACTATCCCAATACGCCGCTCGTGGAGCGGTGGAACCGCTTTTTAGCTTCTTTGCCCCCATCAACCGAGCCGGTGGCGACCTTGCCCTTGACCGTGGTCTTGGAAAATTTTGGCCTTCGCGTGGCCATAGGCTCTTTGGGCTTTGTTCAAGATCATGTTCAGGCCATCCGGTACTTCTTCACCCGCGTGGCTAAAATTTCCTCCCCGCTATTTAACTTGTGGTTTCCTGAGGATAAACGGGTAGAGCGACTTATCGAGGTGGCGGAAAATTACTGTTTGGGCCAGGTAACCAAGGAGAACCTAGCCAACGCTTACGATACCATCGAAGACTTGGCCAGCTCCGTCTCCGAAGAGGAGTGGATGACCAATGGAAAGTTTGATGATTTTACCGCTTTAACTTCATTGTTACAATTTTCCCTTGATCCAGAGCTAGATTTAGGCGATAATGGCGAAATCGCCACTGTTTATGACGCTTGTCATCAATCTCTTTTTTATTATATCCTATATTCTGTTATTAAAGAGGATGTTGAGGATAAAGTTATTCTTAACCAAGGAATTCCCATCAAGGCCTATTTTACCGTTTATGGCAAGGATTCATTCTTTGATCCGAGTAGAGAGAAATTTTTCAGTGCCTATTCTGACATTATTACGTCAATCTCTACCACAACGCAACAATTATTAACTGATATCAACTTGAAAGTTGATTTAGGCTTCTTAAAACCTCTCCTTTCTGAGTCTATTTGGTCCAAATTTTACTGCTATTATTTCTCAAAAATACTAACTTTATTTGTTAATGAGATTTTCAATTTATTTGTTAAGCCTGAACTTCTTAATCTTTTCTCTTTATCAGGCGTTTACGGTTCTTTGGTCGAGGATTAATCTCCTCCCTCTTTTCACGGGAAACCTCGCTTTGGCTGATGGCTTCGCGAAAACCCTAGTTTAAGGGAAATAGCCAAGTAAAAGAGTATTAATTTCAATAATCACGGATTTTCATGGGAAAAATAGATTGAAACTGACTGACTTAAAATACTAATATTATAACCTAATTAGGCATATTAACTAGCTATAATATTTAAAATTGTTTTAAAAGAAATAA
>JAISYP010000054.1 GCA_031269825.1 Deltaproteobacteria bacterium | reverse complement strand
TCACCGATGAGGCGATGAACAGTATCAATATTAAACCTGCAAAATTTCATGGTGAATGGAATTATTCAATTTCACCTAACTCATAAGTTGTAAAGGAAATTTATTTCCGGCTTCTTAGTCAACCTGGCTAGCGGCGATATGTCGGTCAGACGGGCGCGATCCGACAAGTATAATGTGGTCAGGTTAGTCAACCCGGCTAGCGCCGATATGTCTGTCAGACTATCTAAATGCAACAAGCTCAAAAAGGTCAGGTTAGTCAACCCGGCTAGCGGTGATATGTCGGTCAGATTGTGGCACGACATGAAGATCAAATCAGTTAGGTTAGTCAACCCGGCTAGCGGCGATATGTTTGTCAGACGGTCGCAGTTCGACAATTCCAATGTGGTTAGGTTAGTCAAGCTGGCTAGCGGCGATATGTCTGTCAGACTTTCACAACAGCCCAGGCTCAAATAGGTCAGGTTAGTCAAATTGGCTAGCGGCGATATGTCTGTCAGACTCTCACAGCTAAACAAGTCCAATTCAGTCAGGTTAGTCAAACTGGCTAGCGGCGATATGTCTGTCAGACTCTTACAGCTATAAAAGTCCAATGTGGTCAGGTTAGACAACCCAGCTAGCGGCGATATGTCTGTCAGACTCTCGCAGTTCGAGAAGTCCAAAGTGGTCAGGTTAGTCAACCCGGCTAGAGCGGAAATATCTGTCAGAAACTTGAAACCAGTCAGATCCAACGAAGTAAGAGTAGTTGCGTGATTTGACTTAGTTAATTGTAGGAATTCCGCTAAGTCAATTGTATCGATGATATTTGAAATATAGTTAACTTCTGTACCCATAAAGACCTCGTTAAGTATGATTAATGTATAATAAATAATATATATCTAATATTTATTTTGAACCATAGCCAAAGCTGGCGTTAAGCGCTCTGTCTCTCGCGCGGACAACAAAGCCCAGCGCCTGACTATTTTCAGACCGGAAAAAAAATAATTCTAGCGACAATTTTTGAGGTTGTCAAGCCTAAAGAACAACAAACTTTTTTTGATTTTTTCGTGGAAAAAAGTTCGCGACCTCACCTCGCGCGTCTTTTTTTGTAGGCCTCAAACGTCCGCGGGTGGAATGGGAAAAACTGTGTGGGGTGGAACCGGTCATGGTCGAGATTTTTGTCGATCGCTCCAGGTTCCGTGGAATACGCTACCTCGAGGCCAATTGGACTCATCTTGGCGAGACTAAGGGATTGGGCGGACAAAAAAAACAAGTTTGTTTTCCATGGCCACCAAAAAGACCTCTATATCAAGTTTATAAATCGACGCTTCGCTAACGACTTTCATCCCTGACTGGGAACGTCCGCGAGACAACAAAAAGGAGAGCGTTTCAATGATTATCAACCCACCTATCCACCACAACAAAATGTTGGTGGATCTCGGAGTCGAGCGGATGACGGCGGAAGAGCTCTCAAATATGTTCATGGGTCGCTTAGATCCATACTTCATAACTCAGGATTGTTCTCGATCTCGTCTATCAGCGCCGAAAATTTCCGAAGTTTCACCATGTGGGCCAGTTATAAAGCTCACTATTGGATGGGGCCTAATAGGTTCCATTTATGATGTTATTGATGAGGCCAATAAAAATTGGCGCTTGGGCAACGACTCATTGGTCGGGTCTTTATTAATATCGGCTAACCAGTTAGTTTTGACGGCGCCCTGATGAGAAGGGACGGCCAGGTCTCGCGCGCGGGACATCCGCTCGAAAAATGTTTCTGGTTGGAGAGAGCCCGTCGGGGGTAGGTCGGACGGTTCCCTGGTCTGAGTCAGTCCGGCCTCCTCGGCGGTTTGGGGGATTACTCGTCCTCTACGGTGGGGAAAGATGTCTCGCTCTGGCCCGCTAAGAACACTTCGCCAAGTCTCTGGGTCAAATACAATGGCCTAGGTCGATCCGGCGTCAGACTACCGCTAGCTTTTTAAGTTCTAAAAAACCTGGGAAATCTTTTATCGTATTAACGATATTATCAAGATGACGCCATAATTTAGTCTGGCTTTTAAAGCCAGGAATAACGTTACAAAGGCCTAGCTTTGGGGAAAGAGCCACAAGGATACAAGCCCTAGCTTGGCTAAGAGTTACGGAGCCGTACTGGCTGATCGCCTTGGCCAGGTCTTCAAACTTTGTCAAGGCTATTGTTTTGTTTTTTGACATGATTAATCTCCCATCGCGTGGTTAACTCTAACTTGGTTGGATGTCCGTTTTTGACTAGGGAGAAGATCGCTTCCGGTGAAATTGAGTCTTCTGGGTCTTCGTCTTCTTCTCCCCAAAAATCTTTATATTCTCTAGAATCGCCAGCGAAAAAAACGGGCGCTTGGGTCAACGACGCGTAGGTCGGGTCTTGCCCAATACCTGTTAACCCGTTAGTTTTGACGGCGCCCTTTAGAATGACGGCGTCGAACATACCGCTCTTATCCGAAGTTTTTGTTTATCCGAAGTTTTTATTTAAGTATTCGGATTTCGCGGCAATTTTTATTTAAATAATCCGGATAAAATTTTTCTTGTTGAAAGAGGGTAACCTATCCAAGCCCTGAGGGTTATCATTATAATGGATTACTATATGATAAATTAGGTAATTATTATATATAATTTAATCAACAGACAGGAATATGGTCAACATCCTATTTCAAATTTTATCCGAAGGATTATCCCGTCAAAGTGAGGAATTAAGCCACTTGGAGCCAATCCTTCGGATAAACAAAAAATTTGGATAACGCGGCTTATCCGAAACTTCGGATAAGCCGCCGAAGAATGTTTCTGGTTGGAGAGAGTCCGTCGGGGTAGGTCGGATGGATCCATGGTCTGAACCAGTCCGGCCGCCTCGGCGGTTTGGGGAATTACTCGTCCTCTTCGATGTGGGAAGACATCTCGTCCTTGCTCTCTAAGAACACGTCGTAGAGTCTTTAGGTTAAATACAGTAGACCTTGACTGATGGGGTTGATTTTGGCCATCTCCGCCTACGGCTGGGTTCGTTTGTCCACCGTCACGGTCTCCAGCTTGTCTTTGATTTTCAGTCGAGCTCTGTCTAGATAACGCGCGATACGGTGATACGCGGATAGATCCCGATCCAGTAGCTCCTTCGCTTCCAGTGTCATCGGCTCGTCTGAATCTTGGGCCTTGGCCATTGCACGGAGTTGACGCCCCAATTAAAATCGTTATCGCGCCGGACAAATTGGCTAATCAGTTTTTAACCCTTGAACCCAGCGTGGACTAGTTTTAGACCAGGATGGCTTTTAGATCCGCTTCCGGCGTCGTGGTGGGTTTTAAGTCATAACCCGTCACCAAGGCGTTTAAGATGTCTGGGTGAAGAAAAGCTGGGAGCGTGGGGCCCAGGCGGATGTTTTTGATCCCCAGGCTCAGAAGGCTTAAAAGAATGGCGCAGGCCTTTTGTTCATGCCAGGACAAAATTAGGCTCAAGGGCAGATCGTTAACTGGGGTATTGAAGACCTCGGCGAGAGCGAGGGCGATCTTGATGGCCGAAAAAGCGTCATTACATTGTCCCAGATCCAATAGGCGGGGGACGCCGTCAAGGTCGCCCAGCTTTTGGTCAAAAAAGCGAAATTTCCCGCAACCTAGAGTCAATATCACGGTGTCTGATGGGGCCTGGGCGACCAGATCTCGATAATAGGCGCGACCTTGGCCATGGCCATCGCAGCCGCCAACCAGTAAAAAGCGTCGGAGGCGGCCTGAGGTAACCAATTCTTTGATTTGGCCCGCCGCCGACAAAACCGCTGACCAACCCCAACCAACGGTGACTTCGCCCTGGGGTTGGTCTTGGGTGAAACCACCCAGTTCCAGAGCCATCTTTAAGGCCGCCCCAAAATCCAAATGTTGGCCGTCTTCTATGGTTTTGACCCCTGGCCAACCCACGGGACTAAGGACAAAAACGCGTTCTCGATAACTTTCGGCTGGTTTTTGGAGACAGTTGGTCGTAAAAACGATTGGCCCAGGAAAAGCGGCTAGTTCTTTGGTCTGATTTTGCCAACCTGTTCCCCAATGCCCGGCTAGACCCGGTTTTAAAGCCGGATAACCATGGGCCGGGAGAGCTTCCCCGTGGGTGTAAACCAAAACGCCCAATTTTTTGGCCTGGTCGATGAGTTGGCTTAGATCTTTTAAGTCATGGCCACTAACGAGGATGGCCGGGCCTTGAAGACCACCGAGTTTTACCGAGGTGGGCCTGGGTATCCCAAAAGTGTCGGTATGGGCCGCGTCTAACAACTCCAAGGCTAAAAGGTTTTTTTCGCCCACCGCCAGGGCTTGTTTTAACCAGTCATCGACGGTTGTTAGGGTTGGATCGAGGCTTTTGGCCAGAGTGTGTTCCACCAAGGCGTACAACCCCGGGTCTTCGCGTCCGAGTTTGGCGGCGTGGTAAGCGTAAGCGGCCAGACCTTTTAAGCCGTAAAGGGTCGTTTCCCTTAACGATAAGAGCGGGAGCGAGGCTAGATCATTCACGGGATATTTGGCCCCTAATTCGATCCGCTCCAATAGAGACAAACCTTTCATTAGAGGTTGAGTGCTAAGATCGCTTAAAGCCGGATTTTTCGTCAAATTCTCCCTGAGGTCTTCCGCCTCGTCGATGAGGTTGGAAAGCTTTTCGGGATCGAAATTGACGTTGGATAAAGTCGCGTAAAGACCCTTGACCAGAAATCGATCCACCTGGCGGATAATAGGCTCCGAGACCGAGCCAATAGTTCGGGCTAAATGGGCCGCGCCGCCAAGGCGCTTGACGGTAAAAAGCAAAAGGTCGCTCAAGGCCGCCACTTGGGGAGTTTTCCCACAATTACCTAAGCTTTGGCAGCCGGTTCCATTTTTTGTCCACTCGCATTGCCAGCAAAACATCCATAGTCTCCTAAATGGTTAAACCGCTCGGCGGAAGCCGCTCGCGGGGTAAGTCAACACCTGAGGAACCCAGCCCCCTGGGGCTAGGTCTTTATAGGAAAATGTCTCTGGGAAATATCCTTCAGGGAAAAGCCTCTTCGGTGGGCACTCCGGGTTTAAGCTAAAAATTGTTCCCGAAGGCCAGGCGCTGCTTGAGTTTAGGCGGGAAAAAGGGCGACAGCCTTGATCTGGATCAAAAAGGCTATATTTTTTTCAGTCAGACGGAGAAAATATAGTTGGAACGGGGGCTATAAACGGTAAGTGATAATTCTATAAAGAATAACGAAATATTAAAAAATGACTAAATATTATAATATATATTATATAAAGCGTTAAGATAACACCAAGAATTTAATATCGATCATTCATGAATATAATGTTACATCAATAATTTTTTTAAGCTTCCGGTTATCGTTCTGAGTCTGTCATTGGAAGCGTTTGACAAGAAATTGATGAGAAAAAATATACTGAACGACCTTATGGTCAGAGCCTTAAACAACATTTTAGTGACAATGGGAATTCGTCTGGCGCCTATTTGGCGAACGCGTAGAAAAAATTTGTGAAAAGGCCCGAGGTTAGATCGCGATCTCCCACGATCCTCAGCGATGAATATGACGCCCAGGAGAAGAGGCACATGAACGAGCTTAAAGTCGCCATGGCTAACGCCGCGATTTTACATGATTTTTTACGTTCCTTTAAAAAAGGGTCTGAGCCGCTTATGTGTCCGCTTCTCTTTTTTGACCGGTATTACTCGATACGGTCTGAGCCGCCTGGACAAAGACCCCAACCACTATTCGACTTATTATTTGGACGCGGCCATTTTATTGGCGATCGCGGCGGACAATTTTATCGGTTAGATTCGTGGACTCGCCAATAAGGCGTCCATTGACGAGTTTAATTCGATCTTAATAACGAAACGGTCTTATAAATTAATTCTTTCCCGCGACAAACCGTGGATAATGATCGACGGCCGGGCCAGTGGCTTTTTACTAGGGGCGCTAATTTTGTTGGCGTGATAAATTGGTTCCTTGTTTGATTCAAATCCTGGGAATTGTTAACAATTATAATCTTTGAATTAGGCTCCGTTTTCCTTTACCCCAAAAAATGAGGATAACGCTACCTTTCGAAACCGTTCACGATGATATTTAAATTTAAAGCGTGGCGACTAGATTAAGCGAGCGTATTTTTGCTCAGTTGATAAATTCCGCCCGCGCGTCGTCGAAAGGGCCGCTAATAACTAAGCCAATTTTGATAATTT
>JAISYP010000045.1 GCA_031269825.1 Deltaproteobacteria bacterium | reverse complement strand
TTAATATAAAGGTCTTTTACAGGCTTGATAAGATTCAATAGATGGAGGATAGATCGATCATGATCCAGCTCTTGACCGCTAGATAAGAGGTGTTTCCGTCTGTTATCGAAGAAATTTTTAAGGTTTATATGGCTCACGAGAACTAATATACCAGATAAGTCAGATTTCATCAATAATTTCGAAATTTATTTTTAATGGGAAGAAGGGGATCCAGTTGGGGGGGAAGAGACTAAATCGAAGGTAGCTTCAAAGGTAGGCTCGACCGCTTTACCCAATATTTTGAGGGAACGGATGAGGAGGGCGAGTAGTTCTACTAACCCACGAAATCGTTTGGCTGAAGGTTAGAAGGCTATCCCGGAAAGAGTCATGGGCGCCTGTCACTAGCCTCAAACCCTAATAGAAGGAGGAGGCCCTGAACGGATACAGAAATTACCACCTTTCTCAATAACGAAAATTCTCCAAAGCCTTTTAATGGCGAAGGGAAGCATAAAATTTCGGGCTTCCAAATTGATAATTGCTGAATTAATTAAACCAGCGTCTAAAGAACCCAAATTAAAGATTATTATTAGACCAATTTAAAAAATACAATAAGTTTAAAGTAGAATTATAGTTTAGGTTAAATTTATTCTTGATATTATTATTAATTAGCTCTATAATTAACTTTCAATGTTAATTTGCCAAATTTCTATAGCCTAATATCTAGATATTTAATATGATTTTCATAGTTAATTGTAACCAAAACCGCGCTATAAGCTCGACGTTGACCAGACGGATTTCCGGGGGCTTGGTCACGCCAAGGCGTAAACCCAATGGCTCAGCTAACGATTTTTGGTTGATAGTCCTCCAGCCTACCCTTCTGGCGAGGTATCCGTCAGGTCAACTCTAAGTCGAGCTAGAGAAAACTGTCCTCGCCGAAAAGGGAAAAGGGAAGATCTAAATGGTGAGGGAAAAATGAAAAAAGCCCGAATCCATAACCGAATTATGGATCCGGGCTATCAGGCGAGGGCTCATTAAGCCTGGACGGTTAAGGTTTTAGGGAGGGCGAGGTCAACCGCGCCTGACCAGTGGCGACGGCGGTATTGGCGACGGCCTCGGCGACTTTTTCCCTCACTTTGGGATCAAATGCCGCGGGGATAATGTAATCGGTCTTTAGCTCGGCCGGAGTGACGATGCTGGCGATGGCCTGGGCGGCGGCTATTTTCATGGCGTCGGAGATGTCGCGCGCTCGGACGTCTAAAACTCCGCGAAAAATACCGGGGAAGGCCAAAACATTATTGATCTGGTTGGGGAAATCGCTCCGACCGGTGCCCACCACGGCGGCCCCAGCTTCTAGAGCCAGGTTAGGCATGATCTCTGGGGTGGGGTTGGCCATTGTAAACAAGATGGCCTTGGGGGCCATGGATTTAATCATCTCTGGGGTGACCACGTTGGGGGCCGAGACCCCGATGAAGGCGTCGGCGCCGACGATGACGTCGGCCAAAGAGCCAGCTAAGCCTCGTTGGTTGGAGAGCTCGGCCAGTTCTTTTTTACTAGGCGTGAGGTTGGGTCGATTGAGGTGAATAGCCCCTTGACGGTCGCACATGATCACGTCTTTCAGACCCACGGCCAAAAGGAGTTTAACGATGGCCGTCCCCGCCGCCCCGGCTCCGTTGGTGACCACAGTGATGTCCTCAAGCTTTTTGTCGACCAGTTTTAAAGCGTTGATTAAGGCGGCCAAAACCACCACGGCCGTGCCGTGTTGGTCATCATGGAAGATGGGGATGTCACATCTTTCTTTTAAGAGTTTCTCGATCTCAAAGCAACGGGGGGCGGAAATATCCTCAAGGTTGACGCCGCCAAAGCTACCGGCCAAAAGGGCCACGGCGTTAACGATTTCGCCGACTTCTTTGGAGCGAATACAGAGCGGCACGGCGTCGACCCCGCCAAAAGCTTTGAAAAGGACGCATTTGCCTTCCATAACCGGCATGGCCGCCTCTGGGCCAATGTCGCCGAGCCCGAGAACGGCTGTGCCATCGGTGACCACGGCCACGGTGTTCCAACGGCCGGTCAGCTCATAGCTAAGGCTGGGATCCTTTTGGATTTCCAAGCAAGGAGTGGCCACGCCTGGGGTGTAGGCTAGAGCCAGATCATCGCGGGTTTTAACCGACATCTTGGGGATGGTTTCAAGTTTGCCTCGCCATTGGCGATGTTTGATCAATGATTGTTGAGCGTAGTCCATTATGTATTCTCCTAAAATAGGGGTTATAGCGTTAGGTTAGGCGTCCAGGGAGCCCTTAGGACACCAGTTGCAAGGCCACGCTGGAAAGAATCAGCATGAACGCCCCGCCAATACGGGAGGAGATCTGCGCGAAGGGCATAAGTTCCATTCTTTTAGCCGCTGATAGCACGGCCACGTCGCCGGTGCCGCCCATGTTGGACATGCAAAGACCACCCGTGATGGCCGCCTCTATGGGGAAGAAACCGACCAGCTTACCGACGATTCCAGCTCCGATTATGGCCCCAAAAACGGTGACCGCCACCAGCATCATGTATTCGCCAGAAAAAGCCGCGGCCACCTCGGCGAGGTTGGTGTAGGCCACGCCAATGCCCACCAAGAGAACGCCGGTGAGGTTAGTCATGACAAATTGGAACCACTGATAGCAACAGATTTCAAACTTTTGGGGGAGGAGTCCAGAAACTTTGATGATGGCCACTGAGAGAATCATCCAAGCGTAACTATGGATAGCGGGTATAAAATAGTTGATCAGCGCTCCTAAGGAGAAGAAACTGGTAGCGATTAATAG
>JAISYP010000023.1 GCA_031269825.1 Deltaproteobacteria bacterium | reverse complement strand
CAGCGCATAGCTCGAGGTTAATGATGGGTCGCTACTCCTTTCACTCTAGGGACTTGTCAATGCCCAAAGGGGCATGACTCACCCACGTTCTTGCGCAGTTTGCGCAGTCGCCTCTAAATATAAATAAATCATAATAGATAGTAATACGGCAAAAATAATAATTAAAGTTTGTTTTGTATGTTTTGATAACGTTATAATTTACTAATAATTAACATTAATTTTTATAAAAACATTTTAAATAATTTTTAATAGACATAATTATTAATATAAAAACAAAATATAGATCTATTATGACAAATTTAATCAGATATTTTTAAAAAAATTTATAACTTCGGCTCCACTAGGGAACCATCCGAAGAAGCGGATAACCTCCAAAAACCACAAAAACCACAAAAACCCAAGGCCTAAATTGGTGGCGATCGCTAATCTTTTAGCCTATAATATCACTCCCAAACATAAGAGCCAGGCGAACTCCGCTGAGGCCCAACATTTGGCCCAATAAGGAGACCTCGCGATGGCGAGCGTGACCAAAAGCGTGATAGATCTGGTAGCCCCCAAAATAGACGCCCACGCCCATGTGGGCCATTTTGGCTCCTGGTGCGGGGTGGCCGTGACCGCCGAAGAGATGGTCGAGCGAATGGCTCACTATGGCGTAAAAAAGTCCATCATCAGTTATCCTGACAACGACGTCACCCTCACGGCCCAAAAAGCTTTTCCCAACCAACTGGTGGCCCTCGCTTGGCTCAACCCCAACGAGGGGGAAAAAGCCACCCAGGCTCTAGAAAATTTAAGCGATCAAAAACTAGTGGCCGGACTCAAGCTCCATCCCCTCTTTAACGCCTATGTGGCTGACGACGAGGTGGTTTATCCGCTCCTGGAACTGGCCATCAAAAAAGATCTGCCGGTCTTTATCCACTCCGGCCATCCACCCTTTTCGCTACCTTGGAGCGTCGGCCAGTTAGCCGACCAATTCCCTCAGGCTCGCCTGGTCATGGTTCACATGGGGCATGGCCATGGGGTCTACATCCAATCGGCCATTGAAACCGCCAAAAAAAGGGATAACATCTGGCTGGAAAACTCTGGCATGCCCATGCATAGCAAAATCCTGGAGGCTTACCAAAAGGTGGGCTCAGAGCGTCTGTTCTGGGGGAGCGATCATCCCTTCCACCATTACGCCGTGGAAATCCTCCGCACCGAAGTCAGTGGGCTAAACCAGAGGGAATTGGAGGATGTTTTCCAAAATAACATCCAAAAATTCATGGGCTGGAAATAAATTTTTCGCCCAAAGGCGGTCTGACTTTTTGACTAGCGGGACTGGCGCCAAAACCTTGACGCCAGCCCCCAATAAACGCGCCCGTGGCTGACTAAATCTAATCCAGCCCGACTGAAAAACCCAAAAAAACAATTATTTCTGCGACTCCCCCAGTTTGGCCAAAACGGCCTCGGCGTGTCCCTTGGCTTTGACATTAGTCCAAACTTCTTTAACCACGCCCTGGGAATCCAAAAGAAAAGAACTCCTGACCACCCCGTAACTCTCGCGGCCACAAACCTTCCTCAATCGCCAAACGCCGACGGCCGCCGAAAGAACGCGCTCTGGATCGCTCAACAAGGTTAAGCTCAGCTCCCGCGAGGCGATGAAATTAGCGTGGGATTTGACCGAATCTGGGCTAACCCCCACCACGAGGGTCTTTTTCGCTTGAAACTGGTCAATCAAACAGGTGAACTCCTTGGCCTCCAGCGTACAACCGGAAGTATTGTCTTTAGGGTAAAAATAGACCACAGACCAATGGCCCAGAAGATTGTCCTTGGTAAAAGGATTTCCCTCCTGGTCAGTCAACGCGAAGTCCGGAAAAAGTTGTCCTACCTCAAGCATGTCGCCACCTCCTCCCCCAACCAGACGCGTTAAAAAACACAAATCAGGACTAATAAGAGTCTAATTACCTGATTTTAAAAGATTTTATCGAAATTAATCCTGATTGAGCCAGCCCCAAAACTCGCTCCGGGCGGGCGTCCAGGCTAGAGACTTTGTTGGGCTAGGATAACATTATTGATCCCATTTTTGATAACCTTTTTGGCTGGTCGTCAACCTAATCATAAGTACAAACAAATTTTTGACCCTTTAGCTTAAAAATCAAACAAATAGATTCTAAAAGCATTTTTCCTAAATATTAGTATATTTTATGCTCTTTTAACTTATATTTTTTAAATAAAAGACTAATATTAATTATTTAGTGTTTGTCTAATATTATTTTTAGATCATATAATTTATTATATTATTTATTTATATTATGTATTTATATAATTGCTTATATGCTCAATAATAAAAAAATAAGTAAAATAATTTATTAACATATACTAAATTACTTAAAAATTGATTTTTCGCGCTTTATAGATGGATCCGTTCCGCTCCCAACCCCACCCCAACTATAATTATAGAAGCCTGGCTCCTAATGGCCAAGGCTCCGGCTCAAATTTGGAGATATAAAACTTCGCCTGGAAAAGCTGGAAAAGGCCGAAATCAAAAAACAAGTTTCCATGGCTTTTTAGGCCATTTATCGCGCGGTATTTGACTTTATTAGACGTAAAAAAGATTTTTTACCATGACGTGACCTTATTCAGTTTAAAAAAAGCGGTCTTGGGGCTTAATCAACGTCTCCGTTCACCCCAGCCTAGCGCCAATATCCGACTATCGCGAATAGCCGTATCAGCAAATATCATGCCAAAATCAATAAAATTAGCGAAAAAATATTTTTTTATTGGCGCGATTTTTCTTGACAAATATTAAACCCGGCGCTATATTTTAACCGATAACGTTCCAAGTGGACTTGTTCTTCTTGTGACCGTGAAACATACCAAATCACGCCTGAAGCTGAGATTTATTTTCAAGGCCAAAGTCAGATTGGTTGGGCTATATTTAATGTTGTAGCCAACGGATCTTCCATAGCGGCCTATTTGGCCGTTTTTTTTTGGCCTAAAGCTAGCCATATCAGGGAGAAACACGGTGGAAACTCGAATCGCTATCATTGGCGTCATTGTCATGAACAAAACTTCGGTCGAGAACCTAAACAACTTACTCCACCAATACGCCGACTATATCATTGGTCGCATGGGTATTCCCTACCGCTCCAAGGGCCTAAACATTATCAGCGTGGCCGTTGACGCCCCCAACCAGACTATCAATTCCCTAGCCGGAAAAATTGGTCGTTTGCCTGGCGTGACCGCCAAAGCCGTCTTCGCGAGCCAGGAAACGCCCCAAAAAGTCGCCGCGACCAAGGACTAACCTAAGGACGGAAAACGCCATCATGAAAAACCCAGCTGAAATAAATGGTCGCCCCGACTTAGCCTTAGCTCCAGAACTGACCGATCTGGTGGAACGGCTCGCTTCTGGCCAAGCCTTGGAACGCGAGGAACTTATTCGTCTCATCGATGGGCGCTCGCCGGAACTAGCCGAGTCGGTCTTTCAAAAAGCCAGACAAATCCGACAAAGTATTTATGGAACCGATGTCTTCGCCCGTGGGCTGATTGAATTCACTAACTACTGTAAGAACGACTGCTATTACTGTGGTATCCGGGCTGGGAACGCCAAGGCCGATCGCTATCGCCTAACGACGGAGGAAATCCTTCAATGCTGTGAAATCGGGCGAGATCTGGGGTTTAGGACGTTTGTCCTGCAAGGCGGGGAGGATCCAACTTACCCGCCAACCATAATAGCTGATCTAGTTCGGAAGATTGACCGCCAGTTCCCCGATTGCGCCATCACTCTCTCCCTAGGCGAGCGTCCCCGGAAAGATTTCCAGCTCTGGCGCGAGGCTGGGGCTGACCGTTACTTGTTAAGGCATGAGACCTATAACTCAGACCATTACGCTTTTTTGCACCCCCCCAATATGTCCCGCGACAACCGGATCAGGTGCCTTTATGTTCTTAAGGAACTAGGTTACCAAGTTGGTTGCGGCTTTATGGTCGGTAGCCCTGGCCAAACCACGGCTCATCTAGCCGAGGATCTTCTTTTTATCCAGGACTTTAAGCCCCAAATGGTGGGGATTGGGCCTTTCATTCCTCATCAAAACACGCCTTTCGCCAAGGAAAAACCTGGAACCCTGGATCTGACTCTTTTTTTATTAGGCTTACTGCGTCTTATTGCCCCAAACGTTCTTTTACCGGCCACCACCGCCTTAGGAACCATCTCGCCCACCGGCCGCGAACTAGGCGTCCAAGCCGGAGCCAATGTGGTGATGCCTAATCTTTCCCCAATCTCGGTTCGCTCCAAGTACCTCCTTTATGACAACAAAATTTGCGTTGGCGAGGAGGCGGCCGAGTGTCGGTTCTGCCTTAATAACCGCTTGGACAAGATCGGTTACCAGCTGGTCGTCGACCGCGGAGACTGCGCCGGTTTCGTGGCTAATGGCGCGCGTTCCGTTCCCACCACCAACCCCGAGGCCTTTTTGTCCCAGTAGGAGTCAATCATGTATGATCTCAATTCCAAAATAGCCAGTGAGTTCATCGACCATCAAGAAGTCTTGGACACCTTGGCCCACGCGGAACAAAACGCCGAAAACCCCGTCTTGATCAGGGACATTTTGGCCAAAGCCCGGGAACGCCAAGGTTTGAGCCATCGGGAAGCCCTGATCCTTTTGGACTGTCGTCTGGAGGATCTCAATCAAGAGCTTTATGACTTGGCTCGACAAATCAAAAAGGATTTCTACGGCCAACGCGTGGTCATGTTCGCGCCTCTATACTTGTCCAACTACTGTGTCAACGGCTGCCTTTACTGTCCTTACCACATGAAGAACAAAACCATCGCTCGCAAGAAGTTGACCATGGAAGAGATCGTCAAGGAAGTGATGGCTTTACAGGATATCGGGCACAAACGCCTAGCTCTTGAGGCGGGCGAGCACCCGAAGCTCAACCCTCTGGACTACATCCTGGAGGCCATCCAGACCATCTACTCCATCAAACACAAAAACGGGGCCATCCGCCGGGTTAACGTCAACATCGCCGCCACTGACGTGGCCAGCTACCGCAAGTTGCGCGATGTCGGCATCGGCACCTACATCCTCTTCCAAGAGACTTACCAACGGCAAACCTACCAGCGACTCCATCCCACTGGCCCCAAGAGCGATTACGAGTGGCACGCCACGGCCATGGATCGGGCCATGGAAGGCGGCGTTGACGACGTGGGGCTCGGGGTGCTGTTTGGGTTGGAAGGTCACCGCTATGAACTAGCCGCGCTGTTAATGCACGCTGAGCACCTAGAGGCCGTCCATGGGGTGGGGCCACATACCATCAGCGTCCCACGCCTGAGGGAGGCTGACGACATTGACCCCGACGCGTTTGAGCATGGGCTCTCCGACGACATCTTCGCCAAAATCGTGGCTATTATCCGGGTGGCCGTTCCTTACACAGGCCTAATCGTCTCTACCCGCGAAAGCGCTAAATCTCGGGCCCGGGTTTTGGATCTAGGCGTCTCCCAGATCAGTGGCGGTAGCCGGACAAGCGTGGGCGGCTACTACGAGCCCGAAACAGAAAACACCACGCAGTTTGAGGTTAATGACACCCGGAGTCTAGATGAGGTCATTCACTGGCTCATGGAACTGGGCCACATACCCAGTTTCTGCACGGCCTGCTACCGGGAAGGCCGGACAGGCGACCGTTTCATGGCTCTGTGCAAATCTGGGAAAATCCAGAACTGCTGCCACCCTAACGCGCTGATGACCTTAAAGGAATACCTGATGGACTACGCCTCGCCACAGACCGTGGCTTTGGGCGACAGTCTCATCGCCAGCCAGATCAATGAGGTGCCAAATCTAAAAACACGCGACCTGGTGATCCAACATTTGGCCGCTATTAGCCAAGGCCAAAGGGATTTTCGGTTGTGAAAACCGGCGGCTTTGGCCAAAAGCCGCGGATTTAAAGCCTCGCCCCCCATTCCCTAAGACGCCAAGTTTCGCTAGTTTTTTTTGCGAAACTTGGCGTTTTTTATCTCCATTACGCCTACCTTTGAAGCTAGCCAATTTGGAATAACCGAGCCGTCTAGCTCCCTATCGACCAGTCGCGCCGCCATCGATCCGAGTTTGGGTTTTAGCTCGAAAATCCGGGGGGCTCGCCTTTCCCAGAGCCTCGCCTTCGCTTACCACTATTAGCGAAAGCGGGAAGGATTGGTAGCTATAAAATAACCATCGTTGACCAGGATCCAGAATTTAAATTTTAGCTTAATTAGCTAATACAACGCTATATTTATCTGAATTAGGCGATTTTTAGCGTTTTTTTCGGATAATCAACCCTCTCAAAAGCTACCACCCGAGAAAAAAATACCAGGCCCATGGAATATGTATAATTAATAAAATTCGCGAATTAGTGAATATTTTTATTAAACTAAAATTAAAAATATACCATGATTATACTCTTGACGCCATAAAAAATCTTAATTAACATAGTTACCCAAAACAAATTCGCCGTTGAACAGGGGAATTTGGTTTACGCCTTATTTACCTGGCGGATTATTTAGGATCCGTTCTTTAATAAACTTTTTGCTCTATTATAAGATTTAATAGTTTTATTTACTAAATAACACTATTAAAACATAATATATTCATTAAACAAAAATTAAAAGATTAAAATACAAAATAATATTTACAAAAAAATGTTAACATAGAAAGAAAACTTTTATAATACAAAATTATAATTTTCAAAAATAACTTAGTAATTTAAATATTATACCTTTTAAGTTTTCTCCTTTTAAAATACTTTTTAGATCCCTTGGCGCGTTTAGTTTCCCAACAATTTAGTTTTCCAACATTAAGGTTTATGGTTTTTTACCCTATGGACGCGACTAACAATAACCAGTCCTTGACCGACCTCTTGGACAGGATCAAAAATTCCGCCCACGCCGAAAAGCGAAAGGGTCAGTTTTTTGAGAACTTGATTTTATCTTATTTCCAAAATGAGCCTTATTACCAACAAGCCTATAGCCAAATTTGGCCTTTTGGCCAATGGGCCCAGACGCGAGGTCTTCCGATTCAAGATCAAGGCGTTGACCTGGTGGCCCAGATCCGGGACTCGGCCGGACAAAAGGGCGATTTTTGCGCCATTCAGTGTATCTTCCGCGGCGATGAGCGCCCCATTCGCCGGGAAGAGATCGACAGTTTTTTAGTTGAGTCGTCTCAGACCTGGTTTAGCCACCGGTATCTGGTCATCGCCAATTCCCTAGAGCCCAACGCCAGCGCTTTCTTGGAAAGCCAGACCAGCGCCTGTGTCGTGTTGGATCGGGTCGCTCTGGGTAATAGCCAAATTGACTGGAGCCGCTATAACCTGGAAACTGGAACCTGCGCCCTACGCCCCAAAAAAGAACTCCGGCCGCACCAAATAGAGGCCTTAGACCAGGTTCTCCAAGGATTTCAGCGCCAAGACCGGGGAATACTGGCCATGGCTTGTGGAACGGGAAAAACCTTGTGTTCCCTGCGGATCGCTGAAAAGCTCGTCGGCTCTAGCGGTTTTATTCTATTTTTAGTTCCCAGTTTAGCCCTTCTGTCGCAGGTTCTCACCGAATGGACGCGGGAAGCCAATACGGCTCTCCACAGTTTCGCGGTTTGCTCAGACGCCTATGTCGGTCGACTCAACCAGACCTCAAGCGACAATTTATCCATTCGCCTTCATGAGCTTCAATTTCCGGCCACCACCAACGCCGTGGCTTTAAAAAACGCGATCAGCCGAAAGCGAGATGGGCGCTGTCTCACGGTTATTTTTTCCACCTACCAATCCATTGACGTGTTAAGTCAATCGCAAAAGCTCGGTTTACCGGCCTTTGATCTAGTCTTATGCGATGAAGCCCACCGGACAACCGGCTCAACGGAAGAAGGCGACGAAGAGAGTGCCTTTGTCAAGATTCACGATAACCAAGCCATCCAGGCCAAAAAACGCCTCTACATGACCGCGACGCCCAAAATTTTCGCGGTGAATAACCACGGTAAACGCTCGGATTCCGAAACCGTGATTCTTTACTCCATGGATAATGTGGCCTATTTTGGCCCGGTTTTCCATAGTTTGCCTTTCTCTAAAGCCGTTCGGGAAGGACTGCTGGTGGATTATAAAGTTATCATCCTGTCTATGGAAGAAAAACTGATCAACCGGCGGGTTAAGCTACTTAAAAACGAAGATAACTCTTTGGTGGTCAGCGACGCGGCCAAAATCGTGGGCTGCTTTAAAGCTTTGGCCAAGCGAGGCTTAAAAGAAGATCTAGTCGGCGCGAGCGCGTGGCCGATGAAAAGAGCGGTGGCTTTTTGCCAGATTATTGACGCCGAGCGAGGTCGAAGCGCCCGCGGCCGAGCCACCCATAAAGTTAGCTCCGCTCAAATCGCCAAGATGTTCGCCCAAGTCGTGGAAGACTATTTGTCCAATAGCGACGAAGAGCCTTGGCTCAAAGAACTTAAGTGCGAGGCGCTCCATGTGGATGGCTCCATGAACGTCACCGAGAAAAACCAAAAACTAAACTGGCTGCGGGAAGATTTTCCAGACCATACTTGTCGAATTTTATCCAATGTCCGATGCCTGTCCGAAGGGGTGGATCTACCGGCTTTGGACGCTGTCCTCTTTTTAGCTCCCAGAAACTCCATGGTTGAGGTTGTTCAGAGCGTGGGGCGAGTCATGCGGCGGGCGCCTGGCAAAGATTATGGCTACGTGGTTCTGCCAGTGGTTATCCCGACTGGCCTAGAGCCCCTTAAGGCCTTAGACGACAATAAAACTTACAAAGTGGTTTGGGATGTTCTCCAGGCTTTGCGTTCCCATGACAATAGGTTTGACGCCTGGATTAATAAACTGACTCTTCAAAACGCTTCTGACGGAAAAATTGATTTTATCTCCATCTTGGACTGGCCGCGAAAAAGCCTCTCGGGCCCTACCGCGTTTAGCCCACAGGTCTCACCCCATTTAGGGGTAGGCGAACCTCAATGGGAGCAAGGAACTATTGATTTTGATCCCTATAATGAGTTTAACAAAGCTATAATAGCCAAATTAGTGAAAAAAGTCGGCAACCCCGACTATCTCGGGGAATGGGCGGATGACGTTACCCGGATCGCCAATACCTATATTGACCGGATTAAGGCCATTTTAGATGATCCCCAAAACCAACGGGAAATCCAAGTTTTTAACCATTTTGTCGAGGAACTCAAAGACGATCTCAACGACAGCCTCTCTGACGATGAAGTGGTGGAAATGTTGGCCCAACATATGATAACTGGGCCAGCTTTTGAAGCTATTTTTGAAAATAATTCCTTTGTTAAACAGAATCCTGTCTCAGTTTCTATTAATAAAGTTTTAGATTCTTTTTCTTCTCACCATTTAGAGAAAGAGGCGGTGGGACTTTCTGGTTTTTACGAATCAGTCAAAAAAGAAGTTGACTTGATGCGGGATAAGGTTAGTGGCGTTGACAATATTGTTGGCAAACAAAAGATCATAGTGGAACTTTATGATAAATTTTTCCGCCGAGCCTTCCCCAAAATGACTCAGCGGCTAGGGATTGTCTATACGCCGGTTGAGGTGGTGGACTTTATAATTCATAGCGTGGATGAGCTTTTAAGGCGAGAGTTTGGTAAAAATTTAGGCAGTCAAGGCGTCCATATAATCGATCCTTTCACTGGCACGGGAACATTTATAACTCGATTAATCCAAAGTGGCCTTATTGATAAAAATGATCTGCCTTACAAATATCGGAATGAAATTCATGCCAACGAGATTGTCTTATTAGCTTATTACATAGCTTCAATTAATATTGGGTTAGTTTATCATGATATTATAGGTGGTGACTATGAGTCTTTCACTGGTATTCGTTTAACTGACACCTTCCAACTCTATGAAAAAGATGATTTAATCTTAAATTATCATGAAGGCGATAGTACTAAAAGAAATATACCAAAAAATCAACATTTAAAGGTTATATTTGGAAACCCACCCTACTCTATTGGCCAAAAATCGCAAAATGACAGTAATAAAAATATTGCTTACCCTCAATTAGATGAAAAAATCAAAAAAACCTATGTCCTTAATTCCACCGCCGTGCTTTCTCGAGGTATGTATGACAATTACGTCCGGGCTTTTCGCTGGGCCAGCGACCGTCTTAAGGGAGAAACTGATGGCGTCGTGGCTTTTGTCACTAACTCCGGTTTTGTGGATAAAGTGGCCATGAACGGGATCAGGAAATGCTTAGCCAAAGATTTCCAAAGTATTCACGTTATAAACTTACGCGGGGATATCCGAAAGACAATCAGAGACAGCCAGATGGCCAAAGAAGGAGACAACATCTTCGGCTACGCCAGCATGACCGGCATAGCTATCACCTTTCTGGTCAAAAATTCTCAGGGCGCCCAGGAGAGCCAGATTTTTTATCATGATATTGGCGACCACCTCAAACGGGAAGAAAAACTGGCCCGCCTAAACTCGCTCAAGTCCATTTCTGGCGTCAATCTGGCCGATGGTTGGCGACCGGTCACCCCAGACGCCAATGGCGATTGGTTAGGCCAACGGGACGAAAGTTTCGCTTCTCACGCTTTGTTAGGCTCAAAAAAAGATATCCGCTCGCTGAGGGTTTTTCAGAATTATTCTCTTGGCGTCGCCACTAGTAGAGATCCATGGTGTTATAATTTTTCCTACGACCAAGTATTTAATCATATGAAAAATACTATTAAATTTTATAATCTCGAACGGAAGCGTTTTCACGACGCTTTTCCTGGCCTGACGAAAAAAGTGGCCCTCCAAAAAATTGAGAAATTTATTGACACTGATCCAACTAAAATAAGTTGGTCTCGAATTATAAAAAACGACCTCATATCAAATAAAATTATTAAATTTGATAAAAATTCAATTGTAATCTCTTCGTATAGACCTTTTACTAAGTCTTGGATTTATTTTAATCGCGATTTTAATGAAATTGTCTCTCAAATACCCAATATTTTTCCATCGAATGAAAACGAAAACATGGCCATCTGCGTCACAGGGGTTGGCGCTATGAGTAGTTTCTCAACTTTAATCACTAATAATATCCCTAATTTACACTATTTAGATACAGGACAATGCTTTCCATACTACCTTTACGAGCCTATTAGTCAAGACGACAGAAGTCTTTTTGATAACAATGATTCTAGCCAAAGTTTTAAACGATATTTTGCCATTACCAAAGAATCATTAAAACAATTTCAGGATAACTACCCCAAACTTTCCTTTGACCGACGAGATTTTTACCACTATATATACGGAATTCTCCACTCGCCCGAGTACCGAGACCGATTCGCCGATAACCTCGCCAAAGAGTTGCCAAGAATACCCATGGTCAAGAAAAACTCTGATTTCCAGGCCTTTGTGGAGGCTGGCCAAGCTTTGGCCAAACTCCACTTAAACTATGAGACGGTCAAAAAGTATCCCTTGGAGATTATCGCCCCAGCTAAGCTGTCCGACGAGGACTATTATGTGACCCAAATGAAATTTGGTAAAACGGGCTCCGATAATGACCTCACGACTATCATCTACAACCACCAAATTACCCTTAAGGGGATCCCTCATGAGGCCTATGATTATATAGTCAGTGGCAAATCTGGCGTCGCCTGGCTAATGCGGTATCAGGCCGCTCGAACCGACAAAGCCTCCGGTATCGTCAATGACGCTAACCTTTGGGCCATTGAGACCATGAAAAATCCTAAATACCCTTTGGAACTCCTCCAGCGGGTCATCACGGTCAGCTTAGAGACCCTTTCCATCGCGCGGGGACTGCCTAAACTGCGGATTTAACAGTTTATTAAGGCCCTTCTCCCTGGCCAGCCCGCGCGGGCTCCCTCTGACTCTAACAAAAGCGGTCAACCACTATGGATCGTCTTCTCCCCGGCCAGCCTTTTAAGGATCTCCGCGAATTCCATCATGACGACTTTAGATTTAATCCATGAGCTCCGCGGTGACCAGACTCTCCAGACGCTCATGAACGGCGGCGAAATCCATGGAATTAATTTTGGTTTGGATCCACTCCACTAATTCGCCGTTATTCTCATAGGTATAGGCCAACAATTCTTCCATCAGGTTATCCACCTGACTCATGTCAAAATCCCCAACCGCCTTAGCCAAACGCGACAAAAGGGCCCAATCCGGCTCCTTAAGAACGGGCAAAGTTTTTTGGGCGGACGAGACGACTTCCGCTTGTTCGCCAGACAGATTTCCCACTTCCGAGATGACCTCCACAATCTCGTCGAAAGCCAGCCTTTCCACTTTTTCGCGTAGCCAAGGCATTAACTCCGGACTGGACAGGTAGACAAAAGCGCCCAATTCCCGCATTGTCGCGTCTACGCCGTCCATATCATAGTCTAGGCAAGCTTGACGCAGTTTAGCCAATAACTCATGGTCAGGGCCGGCTCTATTGGGTTTATCGACTGGAATTCGCCGCGGCGCCACCGCCTCATTAATGTCGATGACCAATTTTTCCACCAACTTAATGAACCCCCAATTGTGGGCCAGAACAAAATCAAAGTCCCCAGCGTCCGAACGCTCTTCCAGTTCTTTGGCCATATCCCCCACCTCCATGGCCCCCACCGCGTAGCTGGAGCTTTTGATCCCATGGGCCGTGATGGAGTAATCCTTTAACTTTTCCTTGGAGGGAACCTTCATTAGATTTAACAATTGGGGCGTATTGTCGGCGTAAGATTGAAGCGCGCTCACCAAAACCTCCTCATCGCCCCCAAACCGTTCCCGGGCCGCGTCTAGGTTAAGGCCCTGGATGACCAGCTTACCTTCCCCAATTGAGTCGATATCTTCCAAAGACTCAATTGACTCAGTTGACTCATCGTCTTCAAATTCTGGCCTCCGCGCCCATTTTCGCAGAACCTGGTCTAGCCGACGGATCTCGATGGGTTTAGTTAAGTAAGCCTGAAAACCGTTGTCCAAAAATTTCTTGTCGCTGCCCATGATAGCGTTGGCGGTCAAAGCGATAATGGGCACGGTCTTAGCGTATTCGGTGCCCACCTCCTCTCGGATGATCCGGACAGCCTCGAGGCCATCCATGCCCGGCATCATGTGATCCATGAAGATAACGTCATAGAGCCCGTCGCTCTCCCGAACCATGTCCACGGCCATTTGACCACTGGTGGCGCAATCAATGCGCATATGATATGGCTTCAAAACCCCTTTAGCCACGTCCAGGTTAGCCTGCACGTCGTCCACCAACAGTATTCGGGCGTAAGGCATGGGTTTAATGTCCCGACCGCTTTTGCCAGCGCGACGCGAAGCGTAATAATGAAGGCTTTCCAAGTTTTCCGCGGCCTTGGCTCCCAAGGGGATTTTGGAGCCCACGCGTTGGGGAATAGTGACGGTAAAAGTCGAGCCCTGGCCCAATTCGCTTTTCACGTCCAGACGGCCCCCCATCATGCCCACCATTTTCTTGGTGATGGATAAACCCAAACCCGATTTTTCCATGACCATATTTCCTTTGGCGTCCACCTGGCCGCGCGAGGAAAACAGGTTGGCCAAATCCTCTGGTTTTATGCCCACCCCCGTGTCGCTGACGGCAATGGACACCCAGGCCGTGTCCTCAACCACCTCGGCGGTCACGCGCATGTCCACGTTTCCTTCATTGGTGAACTTAAAGGCGTTCGACAGGATATTGCCGCAAATCTGCTTGATCCGAAACTCATCGCCAATGAGGCGGCCGGGCATGGATTTATCTATTTCCAAGCCAAACTCGATGGGCTTTTCGCCAATCCGAATGAGGTGAACCGTCACGGCGTCGTTGATCAGGCTAAAAATTTCGTATTCATTCTCAATCAACTCAAAATGGCCAGACTCGATCTTTGATATGTCTAAAATATCATTAACAATACCCAACAGAGATAACCCAGCCGAATGAATCTTTTCCAGATTCTCTCTTTTTTCTTCTTCCCCAAAGCGACCAAAAATCATCAATTCCGCGAACCCGATGATGGAATTTAAAGGCGTCCGCATCTCATGGCTCATGCTGGCCAAAAAATTGGTCTTGGCTTCGGAGGCGCTCCGAGCTATTTGACTGAGCTCAGCCAGATTATTGTACTGTTGGTTGATGACGCCCAACTGCCGATCAATAAAGCTCGCGGTCAACCAAGCGATGAGAACGCCCAAGATTAAGAGCACCAACGTCATCAGGATCACGGCTTGATCCACGTAAGTTAAGGGACTTTCGGACAAAGGGGCGGACACGCCTAACGCCCAACCCACGTTTGAGCCACTAATGGACGTGTAATAACCGAGCCTAAGCTCGTTTTCCAGGACGTATAACCCCGCGCCTTGGCCGCCTTGGATCATCAACTTGGTGAAATCGCGGATGGAGTTAACGTTAATGTCATCGGTAGTGTCCAGGGCGGCGTTATATTCGCCTAACACCAAATGATCGCGCTCATTGGCTAAAACTTTGCCCTCCTCATCCAAAATGTAGACCGTGCCCGAGTCCCAGATCCGGTAGCTAGCCAGGATACGACTAAAATAAAGACCCGGAATGGTCACCACCGCCAGATGGCTTTGATCCATGGGAACAAAAACGTGAAAAACCAAATCCCCAGTAGGCAAACTCCGGGTCGTGGAAATGATGGTCTGGCCCCTCAGAGCCATTTGAGCGTAGCGACTATCTAAATACTGAGCTGGGGTCAAAGGCTCCCCATAAGAGACGACCATGGTTCCATCTAAATTAAAAACAGTGATGGATAAAAAAGAATCATGGGACTCCACCTGGCCTTCCAATATTTTCGGCCATTGGTCTTCGTTAACGCCATCGATCTGGTGGACAGCCGTCCAAGCCTGGGCCTTCAAAAGCCCCATCTCGCTGGAAATGAGCTTTTCCGCGATTTTGGCCATCACCGAAAGATCGCTGAGGATTGTTTCCCTGATGCCTCGGTGGATAAAATATAGGCTTGTCCCCACCGTGGCTCCAATGATGAAGACTAAGACGGCCACACTGACGAGGAAGACTTTCCAAAGAAAACTCATGACGGGCTATCCAAAGTTTTATCGCGGGCCACAGAGGTCACTCCTCTAACCTAGCGATCTCGGCGAACTGTTCGGTGACTTGGCTGAACACGTCAATCAAGGCTGGGTCAAAATGGGTTCCCCTACCCTCAATGATGATCCGCTCAGCGTCGGCGGTGGACAAGGGAGGCTTGTAAGGCCTTTTGGAAATCAACGCGTCATAGACATCGGCGATGGCCATCAGTCGGCCCTCCAAAGGGATATCTAGACCGGCCAGATTATTGGGGTAGCCAGTGCCATCCCATTTTTCATGGTGGGTACCCGCGAAAATCCCAGCGTGCCGCAAAAAAGCGTGTTCTTCGGTTTTAGCCGAAATTTTTTCAATGGCCTCCACCCCGATGGCGGCGTGTTTTTTCATCACCTCGAACTCCTCGGGCGTCAATTTCCCGGGTTTATTTAAAATAGCGTCGCTGATGGCGATCTTGCCCACGTCGTGCAGCTGGGCCGAGGGCAACAAAAAAGCCTGGTTCCATTGGGAGACCTCATCGCTGTAAACCCCTAGCTCCAAAAGTTTATCCACCAATAACTTCAGGTATTTTTGGGTGCGAGTGACGTGGCCGCCGGTCATGTTGTCGCGAAACTCCACCAACTCAGCCACCGTGGAGATGACCGCGTTTTGTAACTCTAGCACCTGCTGGGTCTTGACTTCGACCATCTGTTGGAGGTTGTCGTTGTAGTTACGCAGCTCTTTTTTCTGAGAAGAGATGAGCAGCTGGTTCGCGATGCGTTTGAGCAGTAGTGGAGCGGAAAACGGCTTGGTCACATAGTCAATGGCCCCTAACGACAGACCCTCCAACTCGCTTCTTTCGTCGTTTTTGCTGGTCAGAAAGATAACAGGGATGTCTGACCACCGGCGATCAGCCTTAAGGCGCCGGATGGCCTCGTAACCGTCCATTTCCGGCATCATTACGTCCAAAAGGATGAGAGCCGGGGTGACGCGCTCAAGAACCTCGAAAAGCTTGCCCCCGGATGGAATGGGAAAAACCTCGTGGAATTCCTTGAGCATGTTCTTGCCAATGGCCAAATTGGCCATGTTATCATCCACGAGCATAATTTTTTGACGCCGACTACTGTCCATGATAAACCTCGCCACCAATCATTGGATCCAGACCCACCCTACGCGTCAACTCTCACGGGCGGATCTCAATCTGGTTAACCCCGAAAAAAGCTGAACAAAAGTCCACCTAACTTAAGGCGTAATCTACCTAAAAGCCAACCTCAAAAACAATTAAAAATTATCATCCAATCAGCCAAACAGTTGATACGTCATCACGAAAATAAAAAATAACCTCAACCTATTACCTACAACTATTACCTACAACTATTAACTGCGAACAAACTACCAAACAAACTGTAAAAACAACTAATCAAAGCGTCTAACCAGCGGCTTGGATTTCAGACTATTCCTCTGTCCCAGAATTGGCCGGCGCTTCTTCTGGCTTCCGTTTTTGGACTTCTGGATCTAACCCAGCCTCGGCCAAGTTAGACAGACGCTCAATTATTTCCACGAAAGAGCCCTGATCCACCTTCTCCCTCAGCCAACTGGTCAAATGGCCCTGACGCTCGTAATTAAAAGCCTCTAACGAGGCTAGGGCCTCTTCCATGCCATCCATGTCGTAATTTATCGCGCGACTCAATAACTTATCCAAGATAACCGGATCAGGAGCGTTTTTTAGGGGTTTGGCCAGGTTTTCCTTGGAGCCTAGGAAAGACCTAATCCCATCGACCAGCCGATCGATATTAGACAAAAAACGTTGGTTATGGGCCAACACAAAATCCATGTCCCCAGCGTTGGAATGATATTCCAATTCTTTGGCCAGATCCCCCACGGCGTCCGCCCCCACCCCATAGCTAGAGCTTTTTAGGCCATGAACCGTGATGGAGTAGTCCTTTAGCTTTTCCGAGGAGGGTTTTTCTAGTTTGGGAACCAATTCCTGAACGCTAGAGCAATAGGAACGCAAAACCCCCAAATAAACTTCCTTATCGCCCCCAAAACGAGCCATAGCTTTATCCACGCTGAGGCCGGGAATCTCAATGGTGGCTCCCTCGTTATGGCCTTTAGGCCCGCTTGAGTCACCAGCCGAGCCATCATTGGAGTTAAAGTTGGCCCGCGAGGGATCCAATTGGCTAGCCGACAACAAAGCTTCTCGCTCCAGGTCGCGAACAAATTGCTTTAAAACCTGATCCATCCGGTGGATATTCACCGGTTTGGTCAGATACGCCTGGAACCCATTTTTTAAAAACATCTGTTCATTGCCGATTATGGCGTTGGCGGTCAGAGCGATGATGGGAACCTTCCGAGCGTAATCGGAATCAATCTCCTCGCGAATACGCCGCGTCGCCTCAATCCCATCCATGCCCGGCATCATATGATCCATAAAGATAGCGTTGTAGCGCTTTTTGTCTTCCCGAACTAAATCCACGGCCGCTTGGCCACAAGTGACGCAATCGACCTTAATGCCATAAGGTTTCAAAATTCCTTTGGCCACGTCCAGATTGGCCTGCACGTCGTCCACTAGCAAAATCCGGGCGTAAGGCATGGGGATAATCTGACGCTGAATTTGCGCCCCGCTCTTGAGCCGATCGACGCTTTCTTGGCGACCAGAGGAGGATTTTTCCCCAATGAGCTCGACTTTGCCCAGCTTCTGACGGATGGTGATGGTGAAAGTGGAGCCATGGCCATACTCGCTTTCCACCTCAATTTTCCCATCCATCATTTCCACCATTTTCCGCGTGATGGATAATCCCAACCCCGTCCCCTCAATGGCGCGGTTAGTTTTGGGGTCAAGTTGGCTATAGGCGGCGAAAAGCTTATTTAAATCCTCTTTTTTGATGCCCATCCCAGTGTCCTTGACCTGGATGGTTAGCCAGACGCTCTCGCCTTCCACTCGCCCAAAAACCACCAAATCCACTCGGCCAGACTGGGTGTATTTGAAGGCGTTACTCAAAAGATTAGAAAAAATCTGCTTGATGCGCAGTTCGTCGCCCACCAGCGAAGCCGGTAGATTAGGATCCACGTCCAAGTGGAATTCTATCGGTTTTCCCCCAATACGGATAAGATTGACCGCCACGGCGTCGTTGATAAGACCCGATAGCTCGTACTCGTTGTCAATGAGTTCCAGATGACCGGTCTCGATTTTGGAGATGTCCAAGATATCGTTGACTATGCCCAACAAAATGAGCCCGGCCGCGTGGATCTTGTCTAGCCCATCCAAACTTTCTTTGTCGTCAAAACGGCCGCAAAGCATCAGATCCGAAAACCCGATAATGGCGTTTAACGGCGTGCGCATCTCGTGGCTCATGTTGGCCAGGAAATTGGTCTTGGCCGCCAAGGCCGCGCTGGCGATATCGCTCATCTCCGATAAATTGAGGTATTGTTTATTGATGATGTCGAACTGCCGATCCACAAACCCAGAAATGAGCCAAGCGCTCAAAAGGCCCAAAACCAAAAAAATCAACGTCATCAGGATCACGCCTTGATCCACGTAGGCCAAGGGGCTCTCCCTTAGGGGGGCGGCCACGGCCAGAACCCAGCCCATATTGGAGGTGTTGATGGATTTGTAGTAAGCGAGCCTAACTTTATCGTCAAGGGTGTAGCTGCCCTGGCCCTCGCCGCCTCGGATCATGGTCTGGACGAATTCCCGGAAAGATTTGACGCTTTCCGTGTCGTCTGGCTCATTTATGACATTGTATTCCTTGAGAACAAAAGAGACGTTGGCGTTGGCGAGGATCTTGCCTTGGTTGTCGACAATGAAGACGCTACCGGTATCCCAAACCTTAAAATCCCGCACTAGATTGGTCAGGTAAAGGCCAGGGATCGTCACCGCGGCCACTCGGTCGCCTTCCAAGGGCACGCAGATGTTAAAAATCAATTCCCCCGAGGGGGTGGTTCGGGTGGTGGAAATAACCGTGCGCCCTTCTCTGGCCAATTGGGCGAACGGGCTATCGCCCAGATCAAAAGGCAGCGACGGCGAGCCATAGGAAGCCAAAATCCTCTTATCGTCGATAACGGTTATCGACAGAAACAACTCGTTACTGTCCACCTGTTTCTTGAGGATCTCTGGCCACAGACTCACCTCCCGGCGATCTAAATGATGAACCGCTGTCCAGGCTCGAGCCTTCAAAAGCTCAATATCGCTAGACACCAAGTTTTCCGCCAACTTGGCCATCACTGACAAATCGCTTAAGATCGTCTCCTGGATGCCTTTGTTAATAAAATAACGGCTGGCCCCCACGGTGGTGACAATTATGGCGACCGTAATGGCCACGCTGACCAAAAAAACTTTCCAGCGGAAGGACATGCGCGAATCTCTTAACTAACGAGCGGCTATAAACCGATTCAGGGGCCAGGATGACCCGTTTCAATTAGTATTGTCTCGGAGTTCGTCTAAATGTAGATTGTCTCAGTAGTTATCTCAGTAATTATCTCAGTAGTTGTCTCAGTAGTTGTCTCAGTAGTTATCTTAGCTAGTTATCTGACCTATCTTGGGTCAAATTATCGATATTCGACAACGCGAGCTAAGCGTAGGCCGCCAATTAAGCTGGTTAATCGTTATAAGACAGCCCACCAGTCTTTGGCTGGGCTTGGTGGGCGATTCGGAGCTATTGATTCCTACGCCTTATGCCCACCCGAGCCAGTCCCCCAAGCCTAGGCAGATCCCTTTAGCGACCAACTTCGACCTCGACCAAGCCTTTATAGCTTGGCCTCAAACCATAAGAAGGATAATCTCCACCACGGGATCCGGAAAACATTTTTTTTAATTTTTTCTAGTCAAGATTTTTTACGGACAAACATGTTTGATAAACTTACGCTATTTTTTTATCAATATAAAGATTTTTAGGAGGAAAATCCAGTTTTTTCCTCCCTCCTCAAAATTCGTCCCCAACCAGCCAAAATCTAACCGCGCTGTTTTTCCGCGCGAGGCTGGTACTCCGCTTCCAAGGCGGCTAGAGCCAAATCCGGCCGATTTGGGTAAAGGCCAATGATCCGGCTGACCCGGTCGTAACCCATTACCGGCGCGTACTCGGCGGCCACGGCCAGGGATCGGCTCAAAAGCTCTTGACAACGCTCCGGGACGGCTTCCAACGTCTCCACGGCCTTAACCCGAAATAGCTCCGTCACCTGGATCAACATCTCCAGACTTTCCAACAAACTCTCGGCGATAACCGGGACAAAGGCGTTCAATTCCAATTCTCCCCGTCCGGCGGCCATGGTTAAGGCCAAATCATTGGCGATGACCCTCAAGGAGGCGCACATAACCATCTCTGGGATTACGGGGTTGACTTTCCCAGGCATAATGGTGCTACCCAACTGGTGGGGAGCCAACCGGATCTCGCCTAGCCCACCAAAAGGGCCGGAATTCATTAACCTTAAATCCCCAGAGATTTTTTGCAGATTAACGGCCATGGCCTTTAATAACCCGGACACTTCCACAAAAACGTCATTGTTCTGGGTGATGTCCATCGGGTACTCAGCGGCGGCTAAACCCACGCCGGTGGCTTGGCGGAGCCTTTCCACCATCCCAAACCGAAATTTTTTCCCTCGCCGGTCAGCCAAGCCCACGGCCTGACCACCGAGATTGATTTCCCGCAGGCGCTCCTCCATTTTATAAAGACGCCACCGATCGCGGGCCAAACTCTGGGCGTAAGCCCCAAATTCCTCGCCCAAAGTAATGGGCACGGCGTCCATCAATTCGGTGCGCCCTAATTTCGCGATCTTGGCGAAAGCGTTTTCCTTAACCTGCAACGCTTCCTGCGTGGCCGCCGCCACTTGGCTTAAGCGTCTTAACAAAACTATGGCCGCTATCCGTAAAGCCGTGGGGTAGACGTCATTTGTTGACTGGCCACGATTAACGTCGTCTAAGGGATGGCAAAGCTTGTAGGAACCGGGCGAATGGCCCAGTTTGATGAGAGCTAAGTTGGCCAGAACCTCATTGCAGTTCATATTAGTGGAAGTGCCGGCCCCGCCTTGGAGGGCCGGCGTGATAAAGCTTTCCGCGTGACGGCCAGCCAAAATCTCGTCAGCGGCCCAAGTTATGGCCATGAAAATCTCGGCCCGCTCGAGATCCAACTCCGCCCAGGTCTGGGCCGCGGCCTTCTTAATCTGGATAATGGCCCGGATTAAATGGCTATTGACGGTTCGCCCCAAATTGGGAAAATTGGAGCGCGCCCGATGGCTTTGGAGTCCATAAAGACAATCCGCGGGCAAGGTCATTTCGCCTATATGATCTTTTTCCACCCTAGTCATTGGTCATCCCCCAACAAAGCTTGGATGTGAGGAAAAATCCCCAGACACCGCCTTAAAAGGCCCTGGGTGTGGGCGATGATTGTCCCATAGTTGGTCAAAGGAACGCCCTGATCCTCAGCGCACTTTCGGCGATAATGAACCTCTCGGTCATTAAGCATGCAGGCCCCACAATGGACAATAAGGTCATAAGGGGTAAGATCTTCTGGGAAATCTCCCCCCGCCAAAAAAGAAAAATTAAAATCATGCCCCGCGTAATTACGCAGCCAACGAGGTAACTTGACCGTGCCAATGTCGTCGCACTGACGGTGGTGCGTGCAACCCTCGGCCATGAGAATGTTGGCCCCAGCTGGCAATTTATCCAAAGTGGCCGCCCCCACGGCCGCCCCAGTCAAATAACCTTTGTGCCGAGCGAAGAGAATGGAAAAGGTCGTTAAAGGCACATCCAAGGGAGTGTCGGCCGAAACTCGGGCCAAAACTTGACTATCGGTGATGACCAAAGCCGGGGGTTTGACCAATTGGCCAAGGATATCCCGTAACTCCCACTCCTTAACCACCACGGCGGCGGCGTCAGCCTCCAAAATATCGCGGATGGTTTGTTGCTGGGGGAGGATCAAGCGGCCTTTGGGGGCGGCTTTATCAATGGGAACGACCAAAACCACCAGATTGGTGGGGTGGATGACGTCGCCTACTATTTTTAGTTGGCTATCCCCGGTGTCGGCGAGGGTGGCCAACATTTCTTTTAACTCTTTGACGTTGGTTTGATTAACCGCGGAAACGTAAATTTCCCCCGGTTGGGGGCTAGGCGGCGCGTCCAGGAGATCGGCTTTGTTATAAGCCACCACATAAGGAATCTCTTTGGCCCGAATTAACCCCAAAAGCTCTTTGTCCACCGCGGTCAGACCCAGGCCAGCCTCCACCACCAAAACGGCCACGTCCACCAGATTCAGAACCTGACGGGCTTTGCGGACGCGCTTTTCCCCTAAGTCGCCCACATCGTCCAAGCCAGGCGTGTCAATGATCACCACCGGTCCCAATGGCAACAGCTCCATGGCTTTTCGCACGGGATCCGTGGTGGTGCCCAAGACGTCGGAGACCACGGCCAGATCTTGACCAGTGACGGCGTTTAATAAACTTGATTTACCCACGTTGCGGCGCCCAAAAAAACCGATGTGAACTCGGTTGGCCGTGGGCGTAAGGTTTAAACTCACAATCGCTACCTTTCCGGTTGACTGAGCCATCTTGGCCGCAGATCGACCGCCTATCTATTACCTTTACAGTTTAGCGCCTCAAACGAGAAAAGGACAAACCTAGGCGGCCCCAATAGCCGGTATTGGAAAGAAAACTGAGGTGGATGGGTCAAAAACCAGCCCCAAAAAAGTTTGGCGAATTTAGTGGTTAGCGGTTCTTGACCCCAGGACTAGCCATGGCGACCAAAAATTTTGACCTCGACGCCGAAGCTAAGAGAAAATTGTCATAAATCAACTATCGTGAATGGCATTCAATTTAAATTGAAATACTTAATTTAGTTAATAACAATCAATTTCAATAAAAAAGCGTCTTTCAATCATTAAAAGTTTTATTTCATTCTTTTTGGCCTTATTTCAACTAACGCCACTTCCTTTAATTCGTCGCCTTAGTCGTTTTTTTGGCCCATAAATCTGACCACGCCTATGGCCTCGTCTCGACCAGAGCTCTTTCCACCAACAGACCAAAAAAATCTGAAGTTAACCAAAAAGTATGATATTCTAATGTTTACATCTTAAACACGGGTTTTCATAGGAAAAATAAGTTGGCTCCTGGGATTTGAAGCCCCATCATATTATTGACACAATAAGTCTGTAAATAGGAAAAGTAGTAATTAAAAAGTTAAAAAAATTAT
>JAISYP010000021.1 GCA_031269825.1 Deltaproteobacteria bacterium | reverse complement strand
GCGCGTAGCTCGAGGTTAATGATGGGTCGCTACTCCTTTCACTCTAGGGACTTGTCAATGTCCAAAGGGCCCATGACTCACCCACGTTCTTGCGCAGTTTGCGCAGTCGCCTCTAAATTAAAAATTATATAACTATTTTTTATATTATTTTTTATATTATATGATAATAAATTTAAACTATTATATAATATTTTTACTTACCCTGGCTAGCCTGACTAGGATGGCTGGTGGATATGGTGGAGTGGTAGTCGGTGGTTGATTTTTCGCTTTTCTTCCCTCGCCTCCGAAAAGCCCCACCTCGCTCCCCAAGCGCGGGAAGGGGAGAAACTACCCCCTCGTCGCCCCCTTTCCCTCAGGGATCTATATTTGTGGTATAATCGGCCATCTTAAACTCGCCAGAGTCAAAAAGGGACTATATTTAAAACTGTTTTTTTTCTTGGCCGTCTATATGAGTTAACTTTAGCGTTTGAACTCTCAGGCCAATTATCTCAGGCCAATAAAAATTCCGGCCCCATGGTCGGCCCTAGGGTGTCAAATATGCCCCATTTCCCCCATTTTAATCCCAACCTTTTTCCAAGGCTCGCCCGCTGGGGAGCTGTTTTTATCGCCGTCCTAGCCGTGAGTTTTTTATCCCTAACCGTGTCCGCCTTGGCCCAGTATCATAGCTCCGATCAAAGCTCAGCCGTAAGTCATGGCTCCAATAACCCCAACAGCGTTGACTCCGCCCTCAAAGCCTTAAAGGAAGGCAACGCCAGATTCGTCGCCGGGCAATCCACTAATCCCCGGCAAAACAAAGAATTTTTAGCCCAGCTAGTTATCAATGGCCAGACCCCTTTAGCCGCCGTTCTTTCCTGTTCTGACTCCCGTTCCCCAGTGGAGAAAATTTTTGACCTGGGCTTTGGGGATCTATTCGTGGTCAGAGCCGGTGGAGCCACGCCAGGCGTGGATCAAATTGGTTCCCTGGAGTACGCGGTCGATCATTTAGGCGTCCCAGTTATCGTGGTCTTGACCCACACTTATTGTGGAGCCATCGCCGCCGCCCTGTCCGAGACCAAGTCCACGGGAGCTTTAGGCGAAATGTTGGCCAAATTAAACCCCGTGGCCAAAGCGGTCGAGGAACTGGATAGCTCCAAACGTCTGGACGCGGCCATTAAAATGTCGGCCGTCCTTTTTCGGGAACAGCTTAGCTTAGTTAGCCCCGTCATCGCCGACGCCGTCAAAACCGGTCGCTTAAAGGTGATCAGCGGCGTCCATGACCTGGACACGGGAGTTGTGTCATTCCACGAGTAATCACCATTTGGGGAGACAACATGTCTTCGCTCAAACATTTTGGCGCTTATGGCCGCGCTTGGTTATTAGCGTGGTCGCTAGTTTTTTTCGCCCTCACCCCCGTGGCCCTGGCCCAAACCGTCGCCGCCAAGGCCACGGCCGCCCTAGATCAAGCCAAAACAGCTCTCGCGGTTGAGGATTTTAAAACCGCCCTCGAGGCCATGTGGGTGGCCCAAGAAGCCATCTGGAACCAAGCTCCCTTGGCCATCCGCAACGCGGCCTTTGTCACGGAGCAACCAGAAAATTTTGGCACTTATAAACCCAGAGCCAACGCCGATTTCCAAGAACACGAGCCGCTGATTTTCTATAGCGAGCTTTATGGGTTCACCCAACGGAAAACGGACGCGGGGGTTTATAACTATTCCATCAACGGGGCGTTCACCATCATTGACTCCAAAAACCAGCCCATCGGCGGTCAAGACAATCTTGGGCCCTATGAGATGAAAGGCTACCGCACCTTTAGCGTGGAAAACATGCTGGCCATGACCATTGGCGTCCAGGGGTTGCCAGTGGGCTCTTATACCCTCCGGGTGACCTTGACCGACAACCTTAACCCAGCGAAAACCGCTTTTATCGATAAACCTTTCCGTCTGGTGAGCGAGTGAGCCCTGGTTTTTTTCTGGCGATAGAGGGTTTAGACGGAGCTGGCAAGACGACCCTGGCCCTAAACCTCCAAACGGCTTTACTGGAGCGAGGCCGCGCGGCCGTGGTTTTTAAGGAGCCCACCCACGGCGCCATTGGCCAACGGATCCGCGAATTGACTCGCGATGGGCGTCCCGCCTGGTTAACCCCCGAGGCGGAGTTGGAATTATTTGTCACCGATCGGGCTAGCGACGTGGCCAACCATATCCAACCCGCCCTGGCCGCGGGCCAGGTGGTTATTCTGGATCGCTATATTATTAGTAACCTGGCTTACCAAGGGGCCTTGGGGCTAGAGCCAGCCAAGATCTTAGAGGCCAACCGCCAGTTTCCTTGGCCAGAGGCGACCATAATCTTAGACCTGGAGCCCACCGTGGGTTTACGACGCGTGGCCGAACGCGGCGGCCAGTTCCACTTAGCGTTTGAGAACTTGGATTACCAACTAAAAGTTAAGGCCATTCTGGACGCCATTGATCTAGATCAACTTGATTTACCAAGACCATCTAGCTCGCCCCAACCCCGTCTTTTCCGGCTTGACGGCCATCAACCCGCGCCAGTTCTAGCCCACCAGAGCCTAACCCTTTTATGGCCCCTGATCTGCCCGAAAGCCTAAAGATGCCCGAAACGTCACCTACCACGGAAAAGCCAGAGCCATTAATCGACAGCCATTGCCATCTGTTTTTACCCGAGTTTAAGGCCGATTGGCCACAGGTTCTAGAAAGGGCTCGCCAAGCTGGGGTCACGACCATCATTAACCTGGGCCTAGACGCGCGAACTAATCAAGAAGCTTTTCAGCTAGCCGATGATTACCCAGAGTTAAGAGCCACCGTGGGTTGGCATCCCCATGAGGCGGAAAAATGCCAAAAAACGGATCTCTTGGATTTGGCCCAATTAGCCCAAAGACCGGACAATCTAGCTATAGGCGAAATTGGGTTGGATTTTTACCGCTCCCTGGCCCCTAAAGACCGCCAGATCCAGCTTTTCCATCAATTGTTAGACCTAGCCGCCCAGTTGACTTTACCCGTGGTCATCCACACCCGGGAAGCCTTCGCGGAGACCGTGGCCATCTTAAAAGCCCATCGCCCGACTTTGGGGCGGATCCTGATCCATTGCTTCACCGGTTCCTGGGACGAAGCTCAGGCTTACTTGGATCTGGATTGCCACTTTTCCATACCCGGGGTCGTCACTTTTCCCCAAGCCGCCCCCTTGCGACACGCTCTGGGTCAAATCCCCCACGACAAGATCTTATTGGAAAGCGACGCTCCCTATTTGGCTCCCATCCCCAGACGGGGACGCCGCAATGAGCCGGCTTACGTGGCTTATACCCTCTTGGCCCTGGCCGAAAGCCTGGGGACGCGACCGCGACAAGCGGCCCAGTTAACCACCCAAAACGCCCGCCGCTTTTTTGGGCTTTAGCGATGGGAAAGCGAGCCATGATGGCCACGACCACCACCCCAGAACTAATTTTAGCTTCCGCCTCCCCGCGCCGGCGGGAGCTTTTAACCGCGGCGGGCTTTGAATTCACGGTTCAACCAGCGGATGTGGACGAATCCGCCTTACCTTTAGAAACGCCCAACGATCAGGTTCGTCGTTTAGCTTTAGCCAAAGCCCAAGCCGTGGCCCAGGCTAATCCCGATAAATTGGTTTTAGCCGCCGACACTATCGTGGTTTTAGAGGGACAAATTTATGGCAAACCCAAGGATCTGACCGAAGCTAAGACCATTCTCCAAAAACTGAGCGGTCAAACGCACCAAGTGATCACCGCTTTTTGCTTAATGGGAAAAAATTGTCCCGAGCCACTGGAACGCGTCGTCACCTCGGAAGTGGTTTTTCGGCCCTTGAGCGACCGCGAAATTGACGCGTACTTAAGGCGCGGGGAATCTTTGGATAAAGCCGGCGGTTACGCGGTTCAGGGCCACGGTTTAAGCCTCATCCAGGAAACGCGGGGCTCTTTAACCAACGGGATGGGACTACCGCTAACGGAAGTTATCGAGCTCCTTCAATCCCGCTTAGGCCCTCGCGCTTAAAGAAAACTGGCCTCGCAGTCGTCTGGATCCGCGATCCACCCGCCGGCCATCAACAAGCCCACCGTCAGGCACATGATATAAAGCTCCAGACACTCGTAACTGGCGATGACATTGGCGGAGCTATCGAAAAGAACTTTGATCTCAAAAGGGAACTCGTCGTCAATTTCGAAAAAATCAATCTTGATCGGCAGAAACGGCAGATCCCCAAAAAGCCAAGACTGAGCCCCGGCCGCGGACAGGCCTTGATAACGGCCCCCAATTTGAAGAGCCGCTTTTTGAAAGCGCGCGTAGTCCCCGTCAATCATCTCCAAAGGTTTAGCCAAGTTCGCGCTGGGACTAGACGGGGAGACCGTGATACCAGTCAGCCGATTGATGGGCGTGAACTCGCCTTTTAATGGCCCCCGACCGCGGGAAGTTAAATAATGGGCGATGACGCTTTTCGCGTCCACCGACACGGCCGTTGGCCCAGTGGACTCGATACCCTCGTTACTGACCAAAACGGCTTGGCCCAAAAAGCTCAAGGGAACCTGGCCTTGGTCATTGACCGCCAGTCCCAAGGCCGGGGCCTGGACAGCCAGGTTAGTCTCTTTTAAGGTGGCCAATTGCGTCTGTAAGTAGTTGACGCGGCTTTGGATGGTTTTGGCTTTACTCATGGATCGCCCTTTTTGTGGGGGTTAAAAAATTAAATTAGCTCTTTAGATAGATCTTAAACAAATTTCGGCGTCATTTAAAAAAGAGCCAATCGATCTAAAATTGACGCGCGGAAGGCTATGTTACCATCCTTTTTCGGGTTTGGGAAAAAGCCCGCCCCGCCGCTTAAGTCTAAAGGCCCGCCGCCCCTTGTAAACTATTACCCTTGAGCTAATAAATTGATTAGCCTGGAATTGTCATTATATCCGGTAAATTGTATATTGACCCTATCGGCCTAGGCTCTCTTCACCCTGGCGACCGATTTTAAGGGCCACATTTTAAGGGCCACAATAGAGTAATTAAAAGCTCTTTTTTTACTCGCCCTGGGCTCCTATTTTTTCGCGTTCGGCGCGTTTTCCGGGCCCAATGGTCTCCCTTTGGGGGACTGGCCCCACGAGGAGGGGAATGCCCTTTACCAGCCTAGAGTTCGCTCTTTTTTTCCTGGTGGTTCTCTCCATCAACTGGGCTCTGAAAAGCGGCCCCCACTACCACCGGTTCCTGCTGGTGGCCAACCTCGCCTTTTATGGTTTAGCGGCCCCCAAATTCCTACCCTTATTGTTTATAGTCGGTTGGCTCAACTGGCGAACGGTCAAATTCATGGCCGAGCTCCCCCAGCTCCGACGTTTGGTTTTAACTATAAATATTATCTTAAATCTAGCTATTCTAGTATTTTTTAAATATTTTGAGCTATTATTAAGTTTTTTAGATACTTTAGGATTAATTCCAACCTCCTCAAACATATTTAAACTGCCCGAGATTGTTTATCCCGTGGGGCTATCCTTTTTCACTTTTCAAGCTCTCTCCTTAGCTATTGACCAATATCGCCAACCCGACCACGAGCCGCCGACTTTATTAAACGTCTTGGTTTTCGTGACCTTCTTTCCGACCATCCTAGCTGGCCCCATCCAACGACATCGCCAATTTCAGACTCAATTGACCGCCCGCCACGTGACCCCAGAAAATCTTAATCTTGGCCTATACCTCATCATCGCGGGTCTATTTAAAAAAGTGGCTCTGTCAAGCTACCTGTCGGAACACATTGTCCGAGGGGTTTTTCAAGTGCCCGACAGTTACTCGGCTTGGGGGGTCTTAGCCGGCGTCTATGGTTACAGCGCCCAGATTTACCTGGACTTTTCTGGGTACTCGGATTTGGCTCTGGGCGTGGCTCTGTTGATGGGTATTGACGTGGGAACCAATTTCCAAGCTCCATATCTGGCCACCAACATCCGCGACTTCTGGCGGCGCTGGCATATTTCTTTGTCCACTTGGCTGCGCGACTACCTTTATATCCCTTTGGGCGGCTCTCGGCGTGGATCCCAAATTTTGAACCTTTTAATCACCCAAACTCTAGGCGGTCTCTGGCATGGGGCCCACGCCCGTTATCTGGTTTGGGGACTCGCCCATGGCCTGGGATTAGCCATAACGCATTTATTTATCGCCGCTCGACGCCGAAAAGAACAAGCTTGGGCTGACCTAGGGCTAAAACGCTGGCAAATCCCTAAAACCCGCTTTAAAACCCTCAAAAAATGGGGGGGTTTTCTTTTGACCTTTAATTTTGTAAGCTTTACCTGGATTCTTTTTCGGGCCGAGGACTTGGATCGGGCTTTAGAAATCGGCCAAGGCGCGCTAGCTTGGTCGCGGCCAGGTCATGGCGCGCCATTGTTGGTTTGGCTAATTGTGGCTTTAACCCTGTTTGGCCAGGCCACTGGCCAAAGGATCCAACGTTTGTTTATCAGCGCGCAGACGCGGTTAAGCCCCCTGGCATTAGGCTTGTGGCTAGCCTTTTGGGTGATTGTGATTATTAAATTAGGCCCAGAAGGTGTTTTGCCTTTTATTTATTTCCAGTATTAAATTTCAATTTTATGTTGATATTGATTTTTATAGAATAAATAAACTTGATTTATTTTAATTTAGGATTTATTTATATTCAAATTTCATCGGTTCGCCTTATTTTCAAGGCGACCAATTTAAAACGCGGGGTTTTATGAGGAAAATCATTTGGTTGGCCTTTTTTTTTCTCTTAGCGTCCGGTTGCGTCCTGGATCGTCGGGAGTACGAGGAGCTTAAGGCCACCCAAGAAGAATACCGGGCCCAATTAACCGAACTGCGGCAAACTAACGAGACCATTAATCGTAACATCACCGCCGCCTATATTGAGCTGGAGTCCTTAAAAACCCAGTTAGCGGCCATTCCACCCCGGAAGCGGAGCAATCAATAACTATAAGATCGCCATAACTTTGGATCGCCATAACCTTTGGATCGTCGCCCCACCCAATCGGCCTTCTGGCCATGAGAGAGCCCATGAAATCAAGGCTTTTAGCCAGTTTGACAATATTTACCCTGTTGGTTTTCTTAACCAGCCTCGGGGTTTGGGGTTGTTCCCAGAACGATCCAAAAAATCAAGATCCGACTAAGCCAGCTCCGACCAAACCAGAGCCGACTAAGCCAGAGCCTGACCAAGCCTGGCTCGACCAGCCAGCCAGTCAACCAGGCCAACCCGCGACCACCGACCAGCCGCTTCCGCCCGATAGCGACCAACCGCCGCCACCCGATAGAACGATCCTCGCCACCGTCAATGATCTACCCATTGAGGCCAACGTTTTTTACGGCCAGGTGCGGATGCGCCAAACCTCGGACTCCTTTGGCAACCCAGAAAATCCAGAAAACAATTTGAGCGCCCCTTTAGAGCTGAGGCTGGAGGTTCTGGATCAGTTGTTTAGCTTGAACTTGGCCCATCAAGAGGCTTTAAAAGAGGGGTACACCCCTAAGCCGGAAGAACTAGTCAAGATTATGGATCAAGTGGCCGAAAGCTATGGCGGGGGAGCGGAGGATTTAAAAAACCTTTTGGCTAAATACGGCGACTCGGTGGAGCGTCTCCAACAACAGGTCGCCTACAATGAGACAATCCGAAAATGGCGCGACACCGCTTTCTTAGCCCAGGCTTTGGTTTCGGAATCCGAGGCCCGCGCCTATTACGAGGCCAATCAGAAACAGGCCGAACACCCTGAGCAGGTTCGGGCTCTTCAAATCGTCTTTCCAGTGCCTTTAACCACCATCGGCGATCAAGAAAAAACTCGCCAAGCCATTAAAGACAAAGCCCAGGCCGCCTTTAAAGACGCCCAGGCTGGGCTCAACTTTGAGGATCTGATCAAAAAATACATGAACCCCAACACCCTCTCTCTGACCAATAATGGCCAAATGGGCTGGGTCTCCCAAGATGGGGGGTTTCCTATTTTAGAAGAGGCTTTGTTTAAGCTTACCCCCGGCCAAATCTCCGAGATCGTGGAGACTGATTTTAGTTTCCACATTTTAAAAGCTTTGGAGCGCCGACCAGCCGGGCGACTAACGTTTGAGGATCTTAAACCCGATATACTAGATTTCCTGACTAACCAAAAAATCGATCTGGCCGTTCGCGATCGGCTCACGGAACTTCGCGAAAACGCTAAAATCGAAATCCTCGATCCCGAGCTCGCCAAAGCCTGGCCCGAGTTTGAGGAACGTCAAAAAAAACTCGCCGAACAACTCCTTTCCAGGTCTGGGGATGATTTGGCGGCTAGTTCCGATTCGCTAGAGGCTGACGCCAAAACCTATTCCGAGCCCGTGGCCCAGGAGGCGACGCCCCCGACCAACGCCACGGCCCCATCCGCGACTCCGGCCCAGGGCCGTTAACCATGTGGTCAATCCCTGGCCCCGTCTTGGGGGTGGTTGGCTTTATGGGTCCACCTGGGCGTCTTATTAGGCGTTGTCCAGGCTGGATCGTTATTTGAGGAGTGCTTAGGGCATGTCTGGACATAATAAATGGAGTACTATCAAGTACAAAAAAGGCGCCGCTGACGCCAAGCGCGGCAAGCTCTTTTCCCGTCTGATCAAGGAAATTTCCATGGCCGCCAAAGAGGGCGGCGGGGATCCCAATGGCAACCCACGCCTCCGAACCGTTCTTCTGACGGCCAAGGGGGCCAACATGCCCAAGGAAAACATCGACCGGGCGATCAAGCGGGGCACGGGGGAACTGGACGGGGTCAGTTACGAGCAATGCTACTACGAGGGCTACACGCCAGGTGGGGCGGCCATTCTGGTGGAAGTTCTCACGGAGAACAAAAACCGAGCCGCCTCCGAAGTGCGCCACTGTTTCAGCAAATACGGCGGCAACCTCGGCGAGCCTGGGTCGGTGGCCTGGATGTTCAACAAGAAGGGTTCCTTGGTCTTTGAGGGTGGTTTGACCGAGGATCAAGCCATGGAGATCGCTCTGGAGGCCGGAGCCGAGGATATTTCCGTCAGTGGCGAGACGGTGGAAGTGCAGACCGAAATGGCCGATCTGGAGACGGTCAAAGAAGCTTTTGATAAAGCCGGGTTCGCCTACGTCACGGCCGAGGTGACGTTTGTGCCCTCCACCAACGTGGAAATGGAAGGCAAGACCCTGACCTCGGCGTTAAAGTTACTGGAGGCCCTGGATGATCTCGACGATGTCCAGAAAGTCTGGTCAAATATTGACTTCTCAGACGAGTCGGCGGCGGATCTAGCCAATGACTGAAAACCCCGCCCACCCGGGCTCTGACCTAGAGCCCGGGACAAGTCTCCATTTAGGCCCAATCATGGGCCTAGATCCAGGCAGTCGCCACGCTGGTTATGGTCTAATCAGCGCCAAAGGCTCCTCCGTCACCCTCTTGGCCCATGGCCGGGTCTCCGCCCCGGCCTCTTGGGACTTCGCCAAAAGGTTGGCCCATATTCACCGCGGCTTGTTGGCCTTGGTCGACCAATATAAGCCAAGGGCTCTAGCCATTGAGGATGTCTTTACCATGATTAACCCCCGCTCGGCCCTCAGATTGGCCCAAGCCCGGGGGGTGGCTATCCTGGCCGCGGCTTTAAGGGACATTCCGATCTTTGAGTACGCCCCCAACCAAATCAAAAACTCGGTCACTGGCCATGGTCGGGCGGAAAAAGACCAAGTGGCCTTCATGGTCAAATCCATCTTAAAACAAGACGAGGACTTCGCCCCCGACGCTTCCGACGCCCTGGCCGCGGCCATCTGCCACGCTAATCAAAAACCAATGATGACCTTAGCGGGCGGGCGAGCCAAAACGAAATCCGCCAAATGGAGTCAAATGACCCCAGCGGATCTGGCTTCGTTAGGCTATAAGGTGGCTAAATATTAAGGAAGCTATTCACGCGAACCGATTCTTTTGGTTCTAACTATGATAATAGACTGAATAGGCCAAAAATTTTAACACAATATTGTCTAAAAATAATAATCTATTAATAATAGCCACTTTTAGCCCCTGTTTTTTATATCATTACTTTGGAAACCTTCGGTTGAGAAATTGAAAACAGAGGATAGATTTTTTTTACAACTTCTTGGATCGAGGTCTGGTGGGCGTTGGCCACGAAGCGTCTTCAGACCCTGAATAAATCTATCTAGAGGGCTAAATTACTATCCATCTGGTGGTCGTTAATTAATTCAGACCTTCCCCACCTCCATTTTCAAATTTTCTAGATAGAAGACTTGGTGGTAGCGAGAAAAGTCGAAAATTCAATAATCCTGATTGATAACTTATTGACATTAATACTCTTTTACTTGCCGATTTTCTTTAATCTAGGTTTTTCTCGATCCCTCAAAATTAAACAGAATTATACTAAAAAAATTACTGCATAAAGATTGCCGCGCCCCAACATATAGGGCATAGACATTAAAAAACACTAGTTCAAGCGCGCCCGATTCTCACCAATTCTTCTTAACATTAATTGTCACGCTAACATTGTCACGCTAAGAAATTGTCCCGCTAGGAGTCTGTCAAGTTTTAACGTAACCTATTGAATTTTATAATTATTCCAAAGCTTCAAAACAGAATTAGAATAAAAACTTATTAAACCAACGCGATAGGTAGGCAAAAAACTATAATACGATAAGCTACTGTCAAAAACCGATTATCGCTTGATAGGTTAGCCTTTGGTCAATAAATTTCCCCCCAAACTCCACGGTTTGGTCGCGATGACCATGTTTTTAACTAAAACTAACCAAACAGTTGGCCTTAAAAGCCATCTGTATAACCTTAGTTCCAGTATTGACTCGCTTTTCATCTTAATTTTTTCCCAGATTTCGCCCTCCACCATACAAACTCGGCCAACGCTGGCCTCATCAGGCGGACGTATCGCGGAAAAAACAAGATTAGAGTGTTATCGCCCGCGGTAATATCGGTAAAGCGAAGCGTCTTAAGCGCCAGTCATGATGATTGGTCGTAAAATTCAACACTTTCCAGACTCTTTCAAGATTTTGGCGACTTTATCCTCGCTTAGAGTCATCATGTCGCTGATTTCCTTCTTGGAGAAACCCTTGGCGGATATATTGAGGACGCAAGTCGTTATTTGTTGTTGGTATGTCACAAGCTCCTTGTCCATTTTCTTAAGCTCTTTGTCCTTAGCTTTAATAATCGCGGTGGCAGTGGCAGTTGTCGCCAGGGCCTTTGAATATTCTCCGCCAGAAAGATAGTCCAGAAGGTCTTCCTGAATCATACGCTTGTACTCCTCCTCAAAAGGCCGACGCGTCTCAGAGTCGGCGATAGTGACCATCTTGGTCGCGAAGATACTTCGATCATTAAAAATTTTTGATAATTGAGCTCCTAAAGTCAGAAAGTCAGTATCAAATTCTTTTTCGGGATAGAGATAAGTCCAAAAGGAGCCAGATATAGTAACGCTAGACCGTCAGACGACAGGGCCTCGGTGGCTTGTTTGTCTGGATCTTCTAATTTTTCCTTGATCGTGTCAACCAGCTTCTTTCCGTCAATCATTTTCCCCAGGGATATCTGGATGAACTGAATCTTTATGGAGCCCGAAACGGTAAAAGTGTAGGTCGGTATTTTAACGCCAGCGGGATAGAAAACCATGATTCTGATCAACCTGTGAACTTTATCTTTAAGAAAAATATTTTCGGCTAAAAAAATGCCGTATTTGATAAATCTATAAAGATTTTTAGAAACAGCCTTGGACTGAAATTCAGCGATTAGGTAAGAGTCATCGCTTAACTCAATTATTGAATCGGATCGTAGGATAGAAACTGTAATGTCAGGTAGATCCGAGCTAACCATCTACGCCCTATCAACCCAGAAGGAATTTCAGCTAGCTTGAGGATAGTCTGTAAAGAAAAAATCAAACTGGCTATTTTAACAATAAATTTTAACGTACACTCCCTCCATTTTCAAATTTTCTAGATAGGAGAATTGATGGTATCGAGAAAAGTCCAAAATTCAAGAATCCTGATTTATAAGTTATTAAAATTAATACTCTTTTAGTTGACTATTTCATTTAATCTGGTTTTTTCGATCCCATCAGAATTAATCAGAATTAAACTAAAAAAATATAATTACTGAATAAAGATTGCTACACCCCAATATATAGGGTATATAAATTAAAACAACTAGTTCAAGCGCGCCCTATTCTCACCAACAATTCTTAACATTAATTATCATGCTAAGAAATTGTCCCGCTAGGAGTCTGTCAGCTTTTCAAACGTAACATATTGAATTTTATAATTATTTCCAACAATCCAAAACTAAATTAAAATAAAAATTTATTAACATCAACGCTTTAGGTAGCCAAAAAAACTAAAATACGACACGCTCCTAGTCAAAACCGATTGTCGCTTGATAGGTAAGCCTTTGGTCAAAAAATTTCCCGCCACACTCACCGGTTTGGTCGGGATGACCATGTTTCTAACTAAAACTACCCATACAGGTGGCCTTAAAAGCCATCTGTATAACCTTAGTTCCAGTATTTACTCTCTTTTACTCTTAACATTTTCCCAGACTTCAGCCTCCACCATACAAACGCGACCAACATTGGCCTCTTCAGGCGGACGTATAGCGGAAAAGACAAGATTAGAGGTTTTCGCCCGCGGAAATATCGGTAAAGCGAAGCGTCTGAGGCACCAATCGTGACGATTGGTCATAAAACTCAATGCTTTCCAGACTCTTTCAAAATTTTGGCGACTTTATCCTCACTTAGACTCAACGTGTCGCTGATTTCCTTATTGGAGAAACCCTTGGCGGATAGACTGAGGACGCCAGTCTTTATTTGTTGTTGGGAAGTCACAAGCTCCTCGCCCTGGGTCTTAAGCGCCTCGCCCTGGGTCTTAATCTCCTTGTCCTTTTTCTTAAGCTCCTTGTCCTTAGCTTTAATAATCGCGGTGGCAGTGGCGGTTGACGCCAGGGCCTTTGAATATTCTCCGCCAGAAAGATAGTCCAGAAGGTCTTCCTGATACATAAGCTTGAACTCCTCTTCAAAAGGCCGACGCGTCTCAGCGTCGGCGATAGCGACCATCATGGTCGCGAAGATACTTCGATCATTAAAAATTTTTGATAACTGAGCGCCTAAAGTCAGATAGTCAGTTTCAAATTCTTTTTTCGGGATAGAGATATATCCAAATGGAGCCAGGTAAAGTAACGCTAGATCGTCAGCCGACACGGCCTCGGTGGCTTGTTTGTCTGGATCTTTTAATTTTTCCTTGATCGTGTCAAGCAGCTTCTTCCCGTCAATCTTATCCCCCAGGGATATCTGGATGAACTGAATCTTTATAGTGCCCGAAACGGTAAAAGTGTAGGTCGGTATTTTAACGCCAGCGGGATAGAAAACCACGATTCTGATCAACCTGTGAACTTTTTCTTTAAGAAAAATGCTTTCAGCTAAAAAAATGCCGTACTTGATAAATCTATAAAGATTTTTAGAAACAGCCTTAAACTGAAATTCAGTGATTAGGTAAGATTTATCGCTTAACTTAATTATTGAATCGGATCGTGGGATAGAAACCGTAATGTCAGGTAGTTCCGAGCTAACCATCTTCCCTGTCAACCCAGAAGGAATTTCAGCTAGATCGAGGCCGATCTGTAAATGAGTGGAGTTGACTTTTTTGCAGACAAAGTCAAACCGGTGACCGTATATTGGGCCACTTTTCTCCTTACCATCAGCTTTACCATCAGCTTTACCCTCACCGGGTATTTTGTTGTCTTTAGCCATTTTACCGCCTTTTAATATCTTGTCTTAGATAGATGGTTATAAACAGGAAATACATGGACATAGTTTGGTCTATCGTCTCACTCTAGACGTCAAACCTAAAATAATCTGGTTTTATCTACCCACCTCCAGTCAAACAGGACTGTTTATATCCAGGCTTAAGGCTTCGCGAGGGCTAAAGATCAGGAAAGTCCTAAGGCCAGACATCAACGTGACCATGGACAAAATACTAATCCTCTGACCCAATTATAGATCCAGTCCGATTAAAGATCCAGAAATATAGGTAAAGAACCATCCTTCCTTCTGATAGGACATTGTAACCAATCTAGCCCAGAAGATCAAATTTTTTTTTGAATTCCCAGACCAGAACCGCCAAGTCGTCTTTTATTCGAAATCCGCTTCGCGAGCGCTTTCATCAAGCCGACATCATAGTCCTAGGAGCCTTTCAGATTGTGAGCCTGTCGGAAAAGATTTTTCCGCTTTTGGCGCTGAATTGGCTGTGTTATTGGCCAATCAATTTAAAAAATTTCCACCTTTGAGACAGAATTTTTTTCAATATTTTCTTTGATAACACAATATATAAGTATAAATTATATATCCTAAAAACATAAATTGTTTTTTATAATGAATATCAATTATTAAAACAAACTATAATATTTTAATATATTAATTGAAATAATATCTTTTTTTATTTTTTTTATAAATTATATCATTTTAGATTAATCTAGTTGTTAATTAATTTATTATTTTATATAAATATTTATATTTTTATTATAATATAAATAGTACCCATATAATAATTATTTAATTAATACATTTTATTAGATTAAATTATCAATATCAATCTTTAAGTCTGCAGTATCATAAATAAAATATAATATATTAGCATATCTAGATAATAAAAATATATTTACTAAATAGTTTAAAATAATCTAGTTTATATAAAAGGCAATGATAATAAAAACATTTTAAAATGATATTACTAACTTTTTATTAGTACTAGCTGTTTATGTCCCTCAAATATTATCAAATTATCAATAAAAACTTCGCGCATATTAAGGCTTACTTATCAATAACAATACCTAAATATATTTACGGATCTTTTTTGACGCGCCCGGGGAGAAAAAACTAAACGCTTATAGTCAAGCGTTAGACGAACGCGCGGAACAGTTAGCCGAAAAATCGCTGGCTCACCCAGGCTAATTCCCCCGATAGGGGGCCAATAAGGCTCGAGCCAAACTTAAGCCTAACCCGGCGCCACCCTGATTTTGGCGAGTGGCGTAAAAGGGGGCGAAAATCTTTTCCGCCGTCTGGGCGGTTCAACCCCGGCCATTGTCCCTAACTTCCAACACGCCCCGCTCCCCAGCCGACCAAGTCGCGACCTCCACGTGGCTAGCCCCGTTTTCCAGGCTATTTTCCCAGAGGTTAACCAGAATCGTTTCTAGATCCTCGGCCGAGGAGAGCCAGCCAAACCTGGCGGACTTGACGACCTCCACCTTAAATCCTGGGTATTTTTCGCCAAACCACTTGGCGAGCCCCAAAATCAGTTCCCTGCCCTCGACCTGTTCTTGGCCCGTGGGCTCATGGGCCTCAGTCCGAGCCAAGGCTAATAGACGCCCAACCAACCCCTCCAGCCTTTCCAGATCCTTTTGAACATTACTCTCAAAACGCCGTCTTAACTGGGGCTCCATTTCTTGATCGCGCTCAAACAAAATCTCCAAAGCCCCTTTAATGGAGGCCAGAGAGTTTTTAAACTCATGAGAGCCCCCGGAGCTAAAAGCCTTCAGGTAATCCGAGCGTTTACCTAGACGCCGAGCCATTTCCAAAACGCTCGCCCGGAACTGATAAACCTCTTTCACCACAATCAAGCCCCCGCCCGCGCTCGGCTCGCCTTTAACCCACTCGGCCACTTGACGCGCTTCTTTAGCGAGCGATTTAACGGGACTGATGATCAAAAGAGCGGCGATTAAGCTAACCACCACCATGAGCGCCAAAATCAAGGATAACGCGACGTTCCGCCGTTCCTTGTCGGCTCCTCAATAAACTAGCGTAACGGCCTTCCAAAGCCTATTTTATCTCTGGATTTTGGGCCAGGGATAACCCACTTCCATCGCCGGACACGACCAAACCCCGAAAATCCAATAAGTTTATGGTGGATAAGGTGGTTAAAACAGCCTCGGACTAAATCGGGGACAGACGGCTAGCGGCTTCCATCGCCACTGGCTCGGGGTCGGACGGAGAAGTGGCGTAAGCCAAAGATTATTTTTCCACGACAGTTTTAGCCATATCCAACGTCGGCGGCGCGGGTCTTAAGCTTTTCCCTGGGTAGGGATGACCACCCAGCGCGCCCGACCATAGTCCTCGCCACCTAAGTCCAAAACCTGACGCTTAACATCGCCGAGACCAAAGCCGCCTGGGCGATGAGCTCGCTTTCCGTTTGTCTAACCAACTCGTGTTCGTCAACGCGAAAAAGAGAGAGCCTCGAGATGGGAATGGCCGAGCTGAATAGATTGACCGCCAGAAGGAGCGCCCGAAGACTGGGCCGCCCCCTAGCGCGCTTGGTCACAGATCTTGAGTTCCCATGATGGCTTCCACGAAGTCGGCCGCGACGAAGGGCCTTAAATCCTCGAAAGTTTCGCCCAAACCAATAAAGGAGACCGGCAATTTGAGCTCATTAATAATAGAGACCACCACCCCACCTTTGGAGGTGCCATCCAATTTGGTGATAATCAGACTATCCACCACAATGGACTCATGGAACGTCCGGGCTTGGCTAGCGGCGTTTTGACCCGTGTTGGCGTCCAACACCAAGATCGTCTCGTGGGGAGCTCCAGGACAAGCTTTGTTGGCCACGCGTTTGATCTTTTTCAGCTCTTCCATCAGGTTAACCTTGGTGTGCAAACGCCCAGCCGTGTCAATGATCACCACGTCCACGCCTCGAGCCTTGGCCGCGTTTAAGGAGTCAAACACCACCGCCGAGGCGTCAGCCCCAGTCGGCTGGGAAACAATGTCCGCGCCCACGCGTTTGGCCCAAATAATCAACTGCTCCACCGCCGCCGCCCGAAAAGTGTCGCCGGCGGCCAAAAGGACCGATTTGCCCTGTTCCTGATAAAAGCGGGCTAACTTGGCGATGGTGGTGGTTTTCCCTACCCCATTGACCCCCACGATCATAATAACCAGGGGCTTAACCTCGAGAACGGGTTTAATGGGTAGACTAATGACCTCCAACAACTTTTCCCGCAAGGCGACTTTTAAAGCCGCCGAGTCTTTAAGTTCCGAGCGTTTAACCTGATCGCGGATTGTAACCAACAGGTCTTCGGTCGTTTTCACGCCCAAATCCGAAGTGATGAGGATCTCTTCCAGTTCCTCCAAAACCGCCTCGTCAATGACGCGCGAAAAGGACAATAGCTTTTCCAAGCGCCCAGAGATGCGGTCGCGGGTTTTGACTAATTTTTGCTTTAAACGGGCGAACCAGCCAAGTTTGGGTTGTTCTTGTGGAGCTTGTTCTCGCGCGGCTTGTTCTTGTGGGGCTTGTTCTACTGGGACTTGTTCTACTGGGGCTTGTTCTACTGGGACTTGTTCTACTGGAGCTTGTTCCGCCTGAGGTGGTTCAGCCGCGGTCAATTCCTCGGCTCGCCCACCGCTCAGTTCCGCCCTGGCCGCGGACTCCGCGGCTTGGGCCTCTACGGAAGCGCCGATAATCTCGGACGCGGGCGCGGTTTCCAGAACGGGTTCCGCCACCGGAGCCGACGTTATCGCTGGCGGAGAAGCGATGACCTCTGGCGTCTTTTCAGCCGGATCGACGCTAACATCCGCCTCAGTCGGCGGCGCCTCCACTGGGGTTACGGTTTTGTCTCCACCGGTGAAACGACTTTTGAGGCGGCCAAACCAACCTTTTTTGGTCTGAGCCACTTCTGGCTCGGTGGGAGCTAAATCCAGGGTAGCGGGCGTCGTTGGATCGGACGGAGGGTTATTTTCTAGAAGCTCATGACCCACCACCGCTGGCTCTAGCGGAGCTATTCCTGGTTGAGGTAGGCCTGATGAATCTAGCTGATCAGGGAGAACAGGGAGATCTGGGGGCGTGGGTAAATCTTGGACTGGCGGAACCAGATTTTGATCCGCGTCCGGAATTGGTTTTTCATCCGGGGTTGAGCCAGGCGTCGACTCGACTTTTTCGCCCGGGCCGACCTGTTGGCTCAGATCCTCTTTGGGGGGCTTGTCTTTACCCCAAAAAAATTTAAACATCCGTCAAAACCTCGGCTTGGGCCAGATTTACGCTCACCAGCCTGGAGACTCCTGGGGTTTCCATGGTCACTCCGTAAAGAGTGTCGCTAATTTGCATAGTTCTTTTGTTGTGAGTGACCATGATTATTTGGGAGGCCTCGCTCAATCTAGTCAACAAACGATTGAAACGATCAATGTTGGCCTCGTCCAAAGGGGCGTCAGCTTCGTCCAATAAGCAAAATGGGCTGGGTTTGATTAAATACAACGCGAAAATTAGGGCCAAGGCGGTCAAAGCTTTTTCCCCGCCCGACAATAAGCTCATGACCATTATTTTTTTGCCCGGTGGGTGGACATGGATCTCCACCCCGCATTCCAAAGGATCGTTTTCGTCGGATAGCCCCAACCAACCTTCGCCGCCCTCAAACAACACCGGAAAAATCTCCCGGAACTTCGCGTCCGCCTCTTTGAAAGTCTTGGAGAATAACTCCCGGCAAGTTTGATTGATCCTATTAATGCCGTTTCTAAGATCCCCGATGGCCTTGGTCAAATCATCGTAATGATTTTTATGAAAATTGTACCGCTCGGTCAGCTCGGTTTCTTTTTCAATGGCCGTAAAATTAATTTCGCCCATAGACGCGAGACGGTCTTTGAGCTTTTTTCGCGTCTCCTCGGCTCCAGGCGGCAGTTCCTTGGCCGCCCAGACCTGGGCGTCAATTATTTCTGGCGGGGCGGGCTGATTTTCCGCCCACTGACCTTCCTCGCCCGCCGCCGAAGTTAGCTCGTCGGGGGGGACCGTAACGGCCGCGCTAGTTGGCTCGGTTTCAGCCTTTACGTCATTAACCGCGGAACTGTCAGCCTCGGAGCTATCAGCCACCGCGTCATCGACCAAATTTTCGGGTTCCTCGCCCAAAGCTTGGGCCAAAGCCGCGGCCAAACCGTCGGCTGGGGCCATACAGTCCCCTTCGTCGGCTAGTTGGTCGGGATCTAAATCATCTGGGGCTAAATCATCTGGCCCTAGGCTCACTGGAGCCAAGCCCGCGGGTAATAGGCCCTCTGGATCCAAATTATTTAGCTCCTGATCCGCTAGCGAGGCGGCGTCTTTTTCCGCGGCCAGCTTTTCCGCCTCCAGTCTAGCCTCCTCCGCCGCTCGCTTAGCCGCCTCTTCCACTGGATCCACCAGCGTCACTCGCCAGTCTTTGACCAGATTTTCGGCCAATTGGCCTAAGCCATACTCGATCTCCCGATCGTCTTTTTCCAAAAGGCTCAGTTCTTTGGCCGCTTCATCGTGTTTTTTACGCGTTTGTCGGGCGCGCTCATCCAATTTTAGGGCTTCGGCGCGGTCTGACTGCCGAGCCTGTCGTAACTCGGCCACCACTGTTTCCGCCGCGGCCAAACGCTCTGGGGCCCCCAAAATCTCCGCTTCCAAAGTTTGGAGCTTATTGGCGAGGGTTTCGATCTCCAACCCTAAAGTTTCCGCGTCACTAAAAAGATCCAACCGCCGGGTGTCCAGATTATCCAACCACTCCTCGGCCCCCTTTAAAGCTTTCTGGGCGGCCTCCAAACGGTTGGCCACCGCTTCGGCTTCTTGGACGGCCAACAAACCCCGCTCCTGGATGTCGACCAGTTCCTCCTCGCCCTCCGCCCCATCTTTTTGGAGTTCCGAATAGTTCTTTTCCAAATCCTCCAGCCGCTGGGCTAGAGCGTCCCTAGCTCCGAGGGCTTTGGCCCGTTTGGCCTCCGTGTCCACCAGACGCTCCAAAATTTGGGCCACTTCGGCCCCTAGCGAATCCAAGCGTATGACCAAAGCCTTCTCATCAGCCTGGGCCAACATAATTTTGGAGTTAGCCTCGGCCAGATCCGCCACCAAGGTCTCCCGCGAACTCTGAGCGGCGGCCAGAGCGGATTCAGCTCGCCGACGATTTTCCCGAGCCAATTCCACCCGCGAATTTTCCTGGCTAAGAACGCCTTTAAGATTAGTTAAACGTTCCTCAGCCTCTTCCATTTCTTTGAGCCGACCCAATAGTCCTTGGTCTTCAGCCCCCTCCCCGGTTCCGCCCACTAAGACCGCTGGGCCTAAATACTCCCCAGCGCGGGTTAAAGCGTAATCCCCAGTCGCCTCGTCCAAAGACTCTAACAGGGCGCACTCCCCCAATAAAGCCGTCAAAATGTCCTGGCCCCCCAATTCGGCCTGGGCGACAAAACCGGAGCGGCCCAAACAACGTTCCTTGGCGAACTTCATCGCTTCCAAGGCCCCCGCCCGATCCCTAGCCACCACCCAAGCCAAACGCTCGCCCAAAGCGGTTTCCACCGCTTTCTCAAAACCGACCGGCGATTCGATATACTCGGCCACGGGGCCTAACAAGACCCTTTTTAAGTCAGGCTCGGTCATTAAAGTCTTGACCCCGGCTGGATACCAACTAAACCCGCTTTTTAAATCCTCAAGCGTCGACAATCTCGCCGATAAAGCGGCCACCTCGCTTTCGATTTGACTTAACTTGCGAGTTCCCGTCTCTAATTCTTCGCGAGCTCGCTCCAAATCCTCGCGTTTTTCCGCCAATTCTTCGTCTTTAACCCCCAGTTCCTCTTGTAACAAATCTTTAAAGCGTTGTCGGCTCGTCAACTTCTCCCGAGACTCGGCCATGGCCAAATCACCTTGATTTTTCTCCAGCTCCAGTTGTTTTCGCCGTTCTTTTAGATGCTCCAATAAACTGTCGGAACCAGCCAAAGACTCCCTTAAAACTTGTAGTTCTTCCCTCGTCTTGGCCAACCGCGCCCCAGCCTCGTCGCGCTGTCGGCTCAAAATCTCCTGAGCCGATTTTTTCGCCAACCATTGTTCTCGTAAAACGTCCCGCTTTTCGCCGGCCAACTGGCTCTCCTCAGTCAAATGGCCAATGGCTTCGGTCAGCTCATCCCGTTCTTTTTGACGGCGCTCAAGATCTGAGTCCAACTCATCCAGTTCCAAACGAGCTTTATCCCGACGCCCCTCAGTGGCGATCAAGGTTTCGCGCGCGTGCTCGCTTTCCAACTGATAAGTTTTCCAAGAATTCTGCAGATCGTGGTAGACGGCCAACTCATCTTCCAAGCGCCTTTCCAAGGCCGTCGCCGTTAGACGCAAATTTTCGGCCGCTAGCTCGGCTTGGGAAACCTCGGCCGACAAATCAGCTAGCTCCGCCTGACGTTGGAGCGTCACCTCGGACATGGAGCCACGGCGACTTTTTAAATCTAAAAAACGTTTCGCCGAAATGATTAGCTCCAGCTCCCGCAATTCCTCGCGAAAAGCCTGGTAGCGGTTGGCCTTGGCCGCGGCTCGGGAGACCTCGGCGAGACTCTTTTTCGTTTCCACGAGCAACGCCTCGACCGCGGTCAAGTTCCGCTCGGCGGACTCTATCTTGCGCTCGGACTCTTTTTTTTGCTCCTTAAAGCGCACGATCCCAGCCGCCTCATCCAGCAAAAGCCGCCGATCTTCCGGTCGGGCGTCCACCAGACGCCCAACCTTCTCCTGCTCAATGATGTTATAGGCTCGGGTGCCCATGCCGGCTTCCATGAAAAAGCGCAAAATATCCTTCAGCCGACAAGAGGATTTATTGATCAGGTATTCGCTATCCCCACCCCGGTACAGGCGCCTGGTCACCCCCACCTCGGCCAACCCCGAGCCACCATCCAGCTCGCGCGTCAACACCAAGGTCACTTCGGCCAAAGCCGCCGGCGATCGCCCTCGGGAACCGTTAAAAAGGATATCCTCCATGGCCCGGGCCCTTAAGTGCCGGGGACTTTGCTCGCCCATGACCCAACGGATGGCGTCAATGATGTTACTTTTACCGCAACCATTGGGCCCAACCACCGAGCTAATGCCCGGGGTAAAGGGCACCACCACTCGATCGGTAAAAGATTTAAAACCGACTATTTCCAATCTTTTTAGGTACATAATCACCCATGGAAGCTGGTTGGGCCAAAAACAATAGCGGTCTATTATGCCATAAAACCTCGGATCTGGGCAATACCCTAGCCCATCGAACTATCCTCGCGCCAACTCCTCGCGCCCAAACTCTCGCCTTCCCCATCCGCCGCCCAAACTTTAAACAATCAAAACCGCCGTTTCAGTTAAACCACGGCCTTTTTCGGGGGCTTATAAGGAGCTTTGTGTAGGGCCAAAAGAACTAAAATTAAGCCCAACGCGCTTAAGACGGCCATAACCGTGAACGGCGTCTTAAATCCCCCGGACTTTTTTTCTAAAAACCCAATCAGCGGGTTAGACATAGCGATACCCAATTGGAGCGCGCCCGCGAAATAGCCAATAATGGCCCCATAACTACGCCGGCCAAAGGAATCGGCCACCACCAAAGGCGGGGTGAGCGTGGAGGTTTTCTTACCGCCAATGGCGAAGGGGATAATGGCTAAGACCACGAAAGGAGTGGCCGCCGCCCCAATTATATAGATTAAAAAGGCTCCCAGGATAAAACAGGCCGCGGTCAAAGCGATATAGAACCGACCGCCCAGCTTGTCGCTAACCCGGCCCAACAAAATCGCGAACACCCCGGTTAACAAGGCGTAAAAACCCATAATGGCCGAAGAGGTGGCCACCGACATGCCTTTACTTTGCCAAAAAACCGGCAAGAAGTTTTCGATGTTAGTGGAGCAACCTATCAACAAAACGCCAAACAACAATAACCAAAAAGAAGAGGTCTTCCGAGCCTCGGTCAAACTCACCCCGCCCACGGACGTGGCCGCCCCTGGGCCAGGTTTAGCCTCTTTTTCCAGCGGGGTTTTCGGGTCGCCGGCCGTTGGGTTTTCCTCCACCCCATAAGCTTTTTGGCCTTTTTTGGCGGGGTGGTCGGCTAAAAACCCAAAAATGGCCGTAAAGGTCACCAAAACCGTGGCCACCGCCAAGATTTGATTAGCCACGCGCCAATCATAGTGGTGGATCAATTGCCCCACCACTGGCATGATCACCGCCCCGCCAAACATGGAGCCCGCGATGACCAAACTCATGTACGTGCCCCGATTCTTGACGAACCAGTTGTTCATAATAACGCTGACTGGGGCCACGGTGCCCAAACCTATGGCTAAACCCGCCAAAAAACCAGCCGTGTAAAGGGCCATTAGGCTTTTAGCCATACTGATGACGAAAAAATTAATGGAACAAATTAAGCAACCAATGAAAACAATGGTCTTGGCCGACAACCGTTTGAGCAAAAAGCCAAAAACCATATTGGCGAAAAAGGCCACGGCCGTGGCGATGGTGGAAATCAAGGCCACGTCGCCCAAGGAAAATTTTGTTTCCTCAATAATGGCTGGCATGAACACGGCGAAGGCCTGAATACCGCCTTGAATGAAGAACATTATCAAAAAGCAGCAGACCAATATAGTCCACCCCTTGAATTTGGCGTTTTCGGACACGTCCCAACTCCTTATCTGGCCCGGTAAAAAAAACCGCCCCCTACCGGTCTAGGCTAGGCGCCCCCCCTAGCTTGACTAAGCTATAAACCTAATAGTCCTCCCCGCTCAATCCAGCCGAGCTTCCCCAGGCGCGGGGGTTGGCGCTTAAAGGTTTGGATCGGACGAGATAGGAGACGCCCCAAAAAAAATGGGGCCTAATTGTTTGGGGATATTACAGTATGTCATATTTTAGGCTTTAAGGCAACATAAAAGTCTTTGGCGACCGACGAACCCAGGCTAGCGTACATTACTTCGCTTATAATAATTAAATAATTGACGTAACCCGGCCTTAAAAACCATATTACTTAGCTATATAGTTTTTTTATATAATTCTAATCTTGATAAAATTAATTATATATATGAAAATTAAAAAATGACTATTCACTTCAAAATTGATGGCCGCCCGAGAAGGCGGCCGAGCGAAAAATATATTTTTTAACTCTTTGAAATTAGTCCACTTTTTTTAACTTCATCGCTGGAAACTGGGGTTTTGGCGAAATCATCAAATTGAAAAATAGCGGCTTCCATTAACCGCCTGGCTCTTTTTCCCCCACCCACCCTAGAGGCGCCTCGACTAGAGCGTTAGGCCGATAATCATATATTTTCCCCAGAGCCTAAACCCTCGCTTTTCTCGGACGCGGTTATTTTAGCCAGACTAACCCGCGTTTGGTGATAGGCGGTTCCGCGCCCCACGGTCGTGACGATGGCCCTGGTCAAGACATTGACGTTTAAGCCATGTCGCCCCCAACCACCCCGCGGGATGACGGCCACATCCGGGCGCGCCAAGGGCTCCAACCGGGCTCTAGCCTTTATCCGGCCCAGTTCGCTAATAACCCAGATCTCTTCGCCCTCTTCAATGCCCAGGTTCTGGGCCAGGGACGCGTTGATGGTCACTGGCAAAATATCGAGCCGATCGCGGGGCGAAATCTCCGAGCAAAGCCATTGTTTTGGCGACACGCTCAAAAGAGCCAGGGGGCGCTCTGGATCGTAGACGGCTGGGCTCACAAACTGGTCAATGAGATTAAAACGACCATTGGGGGTGGGAAATTCGCGATCCAGGAACGGAACATGGGGAACATCCGGCTGATAAGCCCCACCAGCTTGAATGGTCTCTAAACTAACGCCCATTTTAAGGGTCGGGGCCAAGATTAGCTTTAACCATTCCTGTCGGGGTTTAACGTAAGAGCTTAAACCCAGCCGCGCGCCTAAAGCCATAAAAAGGTCAAAATCTGACCGACTCTCGCCGAGGGGTTTAATGGCCTGGTTAACGGGACAAATATAGCTATGGCCATAGGCGGCCACCACGTCATCCTCTTCCAAAAAAGTGGTGGCCGGGAGAAACAGATCGGCCATGAGAGCCGTGTCGTCCAGAAAATGACCCGCCACCGCTTTAAAGGCGATCTTGGACAACGCGGCTTGAACTCGGCGCGAGTCTGGCAACATGGTCGCCGGGTTTCCGGCCGTGATGAGCGTCGCCGTCACCTGGGGGTTAGCCTTCTCTAGCTCCTCGCCCAAAATGGGCATCAAAAAACGCCGACCATGGTTTCGCGGGTCATCGCCCCAAACTGACCAGTCGTAAGGGCGCCACTCCTCAAAGCCTTGACTCACGCCCCCACCCACCCGGCCAATGGAGCCTAAGGTGGCGGCTAAAGCGTCAATGGAGCGAATGGTCACCTGGGACTCGCGCCACCGGTGGAGTCCCCACCCTAAGACAAACGCGACGGGCTTATTTTCCATGAGGGTCTGGCTAAGCTTAATAATATCCGCCGGATCCAAGCCACAATCACTGGCCCTTTTAGCCAGTTCTTCCTGAAAAACCAAGGCTTTGTACGCGGCCAGGTTCTGGGCGTGATTTTCTAGAAAATCACGGTCTTCCGCGCCCGCCGTAAAAATAAGTCGAGCCAAGGCCAAAGCCAGTTGGGCGTCCGTCCCTGGCCGAGGGGCCAAACGCCAGCTACATAGCGACGCGCTTTCGGTGAGGGCCGGATCAATCAAGACCACTGGCTTTCCCTGGGCTTTAAGGGAGAGCGCGATAGGAACCAGATTTAGACTAGTGACCGCCGGATTGCGCCCCCAGACCACCAGCGTGGAACTGTTTAAATGATCCCGAAAGTCATGGGAAATTCTTTCCCCATAGTCGAGATCCTGGGCTCCTTGACCCGCTCCCCCGCAAACTGTCCCGGTTAAGGTCGTCACAGGCCCCAAAAGATTAAAAAGACGGCGATTGACCATTTTCAAGGCCGTCCGGGAGCCAAACCCTTGATAATAAAAAAAAGCCTCTGGTTTTGTTTTAATGACCGAGCTAATTTTGTCCGCCAAAAGATCCAACGCCGCGTCCCAGCCAATTCGCTCAAAACGGCCCTTAACTTTAACCAAAGGCCAAAGAACTCGGTCAGGATCATAAACTCTTTGGGGATAACGGCCACATTTGACGCAAACCCGGCCCTGATTGGTGGGCGAGTCTGGATCCCCCACCAGAGCCTTGACTCGGCCGTCTTCCACCTGAGCCAGTAACGAACACGTGTTGGGACAATTTCGGACGCAAGAGGTCTTGATCAAACGGATCATAACAATTTACTTTTAATAACCTTAGGCGGGCGGGCGAATTTAACGCCAATAAACGCCAAGGTCATCGGTTTAGCTCGGCCAGACGCGTCTGGGACGAAAGCCCTCGCTTCTAACTTGGAACATCGCGCCCCCATCAAGACTGGCTTAACGACTAATTGCCCTAAATCGAGGCGAGCGCGTCCCTTCACGGCTAAAAAGTTCCTACAGTCGCTCGCCGTTATTGGAATTCCCCAAATTTCTAATCAATCCCTAAGCCTCTAAAAACCTTAAAGCCTCTAAAAATCTCAAAGCTTCTAAAAGAAATCTTTAAACAGACTCCAACAATCATAATAATTTTTAAACTCTTAACGCCAATATTTGATGGCTTCGAGAAAACTCTAGTTTAAGGGCAATTGTTAAATAAAAAAGTATTAATTTCAATAACTTATCCATTAGGATTCTGGGATTGGGGACTTCTCGCCAGACCATCATATCTAGATTTTTTCTATCCTTTCGCGGAACTAGAAAATAGCTTAAGATTTCAAAAGCGGTTCCGCCTTGACCTCGTTTCAAGACCATACTTTATGTTACAACAATCTAGCGAACGAGGCTATCTTGATGGCCTGGCCAAACCCTAGAGTAAGGGCATCGTCAAGTAAAAGAGTACTAATTTCAATAACTTATCTATTAGGCTTCTTGACTTTTTTGCCTTTGACTTTTCGCGAGACCATCTATCTTCTTTCCGCGCGCGCCCACGCGCGGGGAGCTTCTTTATCAGCGCGCCCCCAGCTAATCCACGTTTTTTTAATTCGCCGCTTAAGGGAACCGGCGAAGTATTGGCCATCACATAATCATACATATTTTACAATAAATTAGGGTTAAAAAATTGTTTTGTATTTTTTCAATAAAAACATATTATCTTACAACTTTAATGTTAAATATTTAATCTTAAATTTTTATAATATATATATAAGGAATGCGTGGATCTAAACACGTCTAATAAGGCTAAACTAAAGCTTATTAAAGAAACAGTTAAATAAATATAGCTCAAACATATAATTGATTAACAAAAAAGGTTGAGGATGGTTACCTCAACCTCAAACAAATTATTTTAGCGCGATCTCTCGCGAATGACCGATTTTTATCAACTAGTCTCCACCAATTAGCTCTAAATACGCTCTTGTTCAGCCACTCGAGCTTAAAATAACCCTCATCTTTCTCTGACAAAATTCATAGTAACGGTCATTTTCATCTCTTTGGGCGGCTTAGAAAAAGGAGCCGTTTTTTCCACCGCCATGATGGCGTACCGATCGAGAATCTCATACCCAGAACTTTTGACCACCTGAACCGACCCACGCAAAAGAGCCCCACTGGTGGCGATGGTGAAAGCGATGGTGGGCTGGCCGACCATCATATATCTTTTGGCCTCTTCTGGGTAAACCAGGTTCCGATTCAAATGGCGACTTAACTCGGCCAAATACTGTCTGGTCACGTCAGGGTTGGTCGGGGCGTTCAATTTTTTGGCGGTTCGGTTTTTCGTTCCATTGTCGGGCTTTTTCTCCGGCTTAGGCTTAGGTTTAGGCGCCGGGGGAACATATTCCGGTTCTGGCGTAAACACTTGGTTTTCTATTTCCGGCTCTGGCTCCGGCGGGATGGGGGCGGGCGCGGCGATGGGCTCCGGTTCTGGTTCCGGCTCGGCTATCTGTTCAGCCTCCTCTTGCCGGTCGCTAACCATCCCAAAAATCTCAAGATTTAAAACTTCCTGGTTTCGCGGAAAATTTCCGCCGCCAAAAAAAGATATTCCCATCGCCAAGGCCAACAAAAAAGACACCACAATGTGTAAACCGGTCGAAAGGAGAAAGGAGGCCCCCATCGACAATGAACCCTTGACAACTTTTGGGTATTTATAAATTTCCACAGTCATCGCGCTTCTCCCAACATTATGTCGTGGCCTTGGGATTAAGCCAGGCGGCGTTCATTTTGGTCATCCACCAACCCCAACAAGCATCGTCCCATACGCCAAAGAGTGGGGAAAACCTTAGTAAAGAGAGAACCCTCAAGGCTAAGCTGGCTCTCTAATTAAATAATTGGCGTCCAACACATATAAATTTTTGGTATAAATAGAATAATGCTCAATATTATTAATCCTACACGCCATTGATTGATGGACTATTTTATATAAAATAGCGAGATTAAATTCCCACCGACATCTTCGTCCCGCCAGTGTCTTCGCTCATTCCGAGCTAGTTCCTCGCTATCCCCCCAATCCCGGAGCTAACCTTTTTTTTGGGTCTGCACCGCGACCTTGGTAAATTTCAAAAACTTTAACATGTCCGCGACGCTAATAAAACTTTGTAGTTCCACCGTTTTGTCCGCCCTTAACAATAAAGGAGTGGATCGATCCAGTAAGGCTATTTTATCCTTCAGGGCCGAGATCTCGAGCTCTTCGCCTTGGTAATAAAGCGCGCCCTTAGCGTCAATCTCAATGGTTTCCGTCTTATTTGACTCTGGATCGGCCGCCGAGGCCTGAGGCAATTGAACCGGGATACGACCTGTGGCGATGAAGCTGGAAGTCGTTAAGACAATCGTGAGCAGAACCAACATGATATCGATCAAGGGAATCATGTTGAGGGTATCAATTGGTCGGTCATCCATGGAGCATTTCCCACTTTAAGTTAATGACTTTAGCGCGTCGTAAGAGGAAGTTGTACAAAGTGACTGAAATCAAGGCCACCAAAAGTCCCACGGCGGTGGCTTTCAAAGCCAAAGCCAAACCCACCATGATTTTCCCAGTGTCCATGCTCGAGTCCAGTCCCATACTGTAAAAAGTCAACATAACCCCTAAAACCGTGCCTAATAGGCCTAAATAGGGAGCGTTACCAGAAATGGAGGCCAAAATATGCAGATGACTGCTTAACTTAATCTCCAAATCTCGCTTATCAGAAATAGAATCCATCTTAAATTTCCGATAAAAGAGCCATCTCTCAATCCCGACCGCCACCGCGATCACGCTGAGGAGGATCAGAAAGCCAATGACCCCATAATCCACCAGAGCGTTCAACCACTCTAACCTGTTCATGATATTGAACCTTTTGCCGCCCTAAATTTAAAATTGTCCTGGCCTTAAAGAGGCCCATTTTTTTGTGAGAATATTTTTAAAATTAATTCTCAAAACGGCCCAGTTTTTTTTGAGAGAATCCACTTAGACCGCTAGCCAAAAGAAAATCAAACTTCGGCCGGTTCCCACCCCCATTGGGGGCGTTGGTTGGTCTAAAACGAACCCAAAATAACCGAGACCATCGATTAAGGTAGAACGAACGTTCCGGTCATTCCCCTCATTTTAAGGTCAAGCGCCTTAGCGCTTAACCATCAAATTGACTAGCGAATTGATCTAGCCCATTTAACGCTGACAACTGTCCAGCCTTAGACGTAAATAAATTCAAAAATTAATGAAAATTTACGAACGCCTATATATAAAGTTAATATGTCTTTTTTATAATTATTTACAATTAATTCCTATTTTATCCAAGACGAAGCGTCGTGAAAACGATCATTTTTTTTCCCCACAGAAAATCTCGTCCCTTTTCAGTCAACCTCGCTTTCGCCGCTATCATAGCAAACTCCCAAAATCCTTGTCAAGACCTAATTTCTAATATGAACACGATCCAGGCCACGATATATTGACGAATAACCGCGCGAAAGACACCGTGGAATCTATTTTCGTTTATTTTAGCCAATAGGATAGGGTTTTTCCAGAAGATAGCGCCAAAATGGCCATTTGATTTTTCGGCTAAAAAATTCTTACTAAAGAGTCGCGGTAGGAAGTGCCCTTTCGGGCACCCCCCGCACAGATCCCTGCGAGCGGAATTACCGCGCAGGGCTCCTCAATTGAATCAGACGTGTGTACCTTTGACTAGGATAGGGGCGCGC
>JAISYP010000014.1 GCA_031269825.1 Deltaproteobacteria bacterium | reverse complement strand
AGCGCATAGCTCGAGGTTAATGATGGGTCGCTACTCCTTTCACTCTAGGGACTTGTCAATGCCCAAAGGGGCATGACTCACCCACGTTCTTGCGCAGTTTGCGCAGTCGCCTCTGAATTTTAATTTATTTCGCCTAGCCAAATCTCCGACAGTCACCCCATTATCATCTTTCATATCCCATAAAGAAAAACCATCAGGTAAAGTTCCAGAGTCAACGGAAGCCGCCGCGTGAGCCACAGTCCAGCCTTGGGAGTTGGCGAGAATCCATTGATTAAAATTTTTGGGCAATTTCTTAGCTAAAGCCGCGATATGAGCCACGGTGAGCCCTCGAGAGTTGATTAAATCCCACAGTTTAAAATCCGCGGGCAATAAGCCTTTTTTAGCCGCCGCGTGGGCCACGGTCTGACCATATTTATTAGTTAGACGCCATTGTTTAAAATTTTTAGGCAGTCGTCCATATTTTACCGCTTCGTGAGCCACGGTCTGACCCGAGTTAGTGGTTAAGGCCCATTGAGAGAAACCAGGAGGCAAAAGGCCATTTCTAGCCGCCGCGTGGGCCACGGTTCGACCACTTTTATTCTTTATATGCCATAGGTCAAAGTCTTTGGGCAAACAACGATATCTAGCCGCCACATAGGCCACGGTTACCCCTTTTCCATTTAATAGGTTCCATTGCTTGAAGTTTTTAGGTATCTTGTTTTTTTTAGCCGCCTCGTGAGCTATATTCTGTTTTTTTATGTTGGTCAAATTCCATCTATTAAAACTTTTAGGCAAGATACCAAATCTAAGCGCCGTAAAAGCCACATTTAAGCCAAAATTATTAACGAGCTCCCATTGGTCAAAATTTTCTGGGAGATGACCGAAAAAAGCCGCCTCATGAGCCACTGTCCAGCCTGTATCGTCAGCTAATGACCACTGATTAAAGTTTTCTGGCAGCGAGCCGCTTTTGGCTACCTCGTGAGCCACAGTCAAGCCACGCTCGGTGGCTAAATTCCACTGATCAAAGTCCTTAGGCAACTGAGCGTGTTTGGCCACTACATGGGCCACAGTCCAGCTAATTCCATTCAAGTAATTTGTATAAACCAAATCCCATTGATTAAAATTAGTTGGCAATAAGCCCTGTTCGCCAGCCTCATGAGCCAAGCTCCAGCCATAGTCATCAGCCATGGCCCACTGATCAAAATCCTGGTCTAACTCAAACCCGCCCTGTAAACGTTTGCGTAATGACTCATAAATAAAATTAACCATAAAAAACCTAGTTTAATAAAGAAATAAAGTATTGGGGTTAAAAAAATAGGATTTGAAAAGAACCTTAAAAATAATCAAAACGCTGGTTGACCAGTAGAAGGCCCAGCTTAAAGCGCGATTTAACAAAAATCTGAATCGCTCTCCAAAATTCGCTCGTCAAAAGGCAGTCTCAGCCCAGCGGGACGAGGTTTTTAGGCCAAGCCAACTTAATAAATGGCTAAAGATTAGATAATAAGTGAAAAGGCGAGAGAAAAGAAAGCCAAGGCGTTTAGCGTGACAGCCAAAACCTAGCCACTCCTCTTACCTAAGACGATTTTTTGATTATAACCTTTTTTACAGGCTCAAGTCAAAAAATATTTTATTTCTATCCAGTTATGTTTCATAGGAACATTAAACCTCTTGGCCCCAGAGGCTTTGGCTAAACCTAAAAGGCTTTCTTAATCAATTTTTAACTACTTACAGTGAATTGAATTCTAAAATATAATTTATAATATTTTTATCTAATTATAGATTCAAAATTTTTTTATACATAACTATATTATACGAATAAGATTTATGACGTTATAATATAAAAATTTTCTGGGTATAGCGATCACAGAAAGAAATTTATTTTTCCCACTTCTTTTCACGATCACACGAGGAACCTTATATTTCATGGACTCCATTTATTTCGCTTGATTTTTTATTTTAAGTTAGCTCGTTTTTGCTTAAAATGGGTTTAGCTTGATAGATATCTCGCTTTTTAGTCGTAAAAGTAAACCTGTTAAAATTTTTTATGCCAATTTGGCATAAATTTTGCTTTGATTTTCCTTATTCTTATATTATTATTGATTAAAATCGATAATATTTTTTAAACGCATATTGCGTTATTGATTTAATATAATAATTGTCACATGACTTGGCCAAAAAATTGCCATTGATGGCTTTTGTCCTTATCAGGACAGGCCATTGACTCCACCAAGCTTGGTTTGACCTTCAATTCTTCTCTGATTGATTGGAGAGGAAGCTGAGCCGCGATGGGCAACGCCTCAATCTTGGCTAGCGGAATAAGCGGCCCGGTGCCAACGACAATACGATTATCAAGCGTGAATGAAACGTGATAGCTTCGCGAAAACCCTAGTTTAAGGAAAATCGTCAAGTAAAAGAGTATTAATTTCAATAACTTATCAATTAGGATTCTTGAATTTTGGACTTTTCGCGAGACCGTCAAGCGTAACTCGTCATCAGCGTCGTCAGCTCGCGGGTTGACGACGGAATAGCCATCACGACCAAGTCGCTCCATGAACTCAACCTTACCCAGGCCACCCAATTTGGCGGCCTGGCCCAGGCTGAGCCGCCCATCAGCGAATAGCTTGGCCGCGCCGCCATCCGGGCCATAGCCGCCAGTTCAGAGGCCGACAACCCGGCACTGGCAGGTATGTCGTTACTATATGGTATGGTTATGTAATTGTTGGAATCAGGCATGGGAGGATTCCTGGAAATAATCGAGATAACTACATATGTATGATGGCTTCGCGAAAACCTCAGTTTAAAGAAATTAAGAAAAAAAAGAGTACTAATATCAAAGAGTTAAAAAATCTGTTTTTCGATTTTAAGCCTTTTTGCGAGGCCATCATGTATTATTTATAAGACAAATCCGCGGTTCAATCAAGCTCACGTAACCGTTCCTGGTTTCCCCAAAAGCCGTACTGACCAAAAGCCTGATCTGAAGAACCTCAGCCGCCGATTTTTTGACTCTCTACACAGGGTAGCTTAGGAGCCTTCCCACTATCCTAAGGGGTAAAAGGTCAATCGCGCCCAATAAAGGTAGTCCTGACCATGGGCTTTCCACGATCTGAACCGCTAGATTGGGCGCGGAATATTTGTCAAACCGACGCGAAGGTGGTCGATTTTCAATAGTTTCGTCTAGCCTATAAACGCGAATTTTGTTATTTATTCTATTTTTAGTCTATTTTATTTATTTTAATTATTATTATTATGTTATAACAATATAAATAATGTTTTTTACTTTATAACTGTGTTTCACGGTAAAACGGGTTTAATTCATTGGTAAAAATCTTATCCAAAGGAATATCCCCAGATATTTCCTTGAATTCTTGGAGAATATCAATCCAAACAGTGACTGATTCTGGCTTGATAATACCGTCAGGTGAAAAATAGCGTTCCATAACTTTATTGACATCGGTTTTAGCCCGATCCGCGGTGATCTTCCGGGTTTCAAAAGGACGCTCATTGGCCCAATTGTTAGTCTTGGCCATGGCCGTGGCGAACCCTCTGACCACGTCTGGTCTTTTGGCGATAAAATCGGTACTCATATAATAAGGGGTGCCACCACCTCGATTTTCCCAAATATCATAGTCGGAAAAAAATACCCGGAATTCCTTGTTGTTGTCAAAATAGCTGGGGGTTCGGTGGAATAAAGCCGCGTCAATATCGCCCTGACGCAAGGCCTGCTCCAAGAGGGCCTCTTTGATGACCACCATTTCCGTGTAATTTTTGGGATCGGGAATTCCGTGTTTTCGCAGAAAGGCCAAATGGAAGTAACCATTGCATCCTTGAGCCCCAGGCGTGCCCAGTTTTTTGCCCCCCAGATCCTTGGCCGTTTTAATGTCGCTATCGATCTTTACGACCGCCACCATATGGGGAATTTTCTGGCTGCTTTCCGTCCTTTGAACCACGGCTTTAATTTTGGCCCCCGCGGCGATGGCGGAAATGGCGGTGTTAACGTGGCCACCGCCCATGTGCAGTATGCCAGTCAAAACTGAGGGTATTTGCTGACCTGAAGGCACCGCCCCGACAAAATTGATCTTAATGCCTTGTTCGTCAAAATAGCCCAAATGCGAGGCCACCACCAAGTTTTCTGGGGACGTGGGATCCAGTGAATTGGGCGCGTTTAACACATAATATTTTTTGCCGTTTTCCCATATTTCGCCTTCTTTTAATTCTGGGGCGGACGCGGCTGGATCAGCGGAACCAGCGCTGGGTGGCGGGGAAACGGCCGGCCCCGCTGGAGTGGCGGTCGCTTTCGCCACCGCGGCCGAGGGAATCGTCTTGTCTGAGCCGGACGACTGAGGTTTATCCCCCGAACCGCACCCGACCGAGAAAACCAAAGACAAAAAAAGCGCGAACATGGACGCGAAATGAACTTTTTTGATTAACATCACATACTCCCGAAAATAAGTTTCAAAAAAATTTTAAAACTTAAAATAATTGGCCTCAACAATTTGGTCGCGATAATAAGGCGTGAGTCAGGCGGAACAAGCGCGTAATTAACAGTTCTTGATCCGCGAGGGCAACCAAATATTGGCTAAAAATGAAGAAACTGGATTAAATTTTGTGGCTAATTGTAGGAATGGAGCGAAGAGGATGGCTATTGAGAAACCATTAGACCGCCAGAGTTCAGAAGACCACGTGGTCAATCCAATAAAATAGACCCGTGAGGAATTGAGGGAAGATAATTTTTTCGAAGTTGACTGGATTTGGCGGACTTTCATGATCACTCCTAAAGGCCAGGGCGATGACGCGCTGATTGGCAACCTTCGGGAGAGATGGCCTAGTTTTCAGCCCATGCCGCCCTCCCCCAGAACAGTCAAACAGTTCTGGTTCCGACAACAGCTCAGGCTATTGGAGTTCAATCTGGTTAAGCCATAAATAGGCTCAAAATACTTACTTACCATCTAATTATAACCCCTATTAAGCAAGATATCGTTTTCATAGCTAAAATAACACGTTTAATGGGCACGATAATCACAGTTAAAGCCTATAAATGGCTTAAAAAAGAAACTTCGCGCCCATAAGAACTCTCTTTGGTCAAACCTGAAAAACAGAGCTCATTCACCAAAAAAAAAGCCAAAGAATAACCGCCCAGGTTATCTTTAGCCTTCAGAGAGTCTGATCAGCCAAACCAGAAAAATAACTATAATCAAACTTGAATCAAACTATGATCAACTTTGGAGCGGGAACAATTCCCCGCCCTTGATGAAATACGCGCTTTATATTACGTCAAAAATTTCCGCGGGTCAAGATTTTTTCCTGTCCCACGGCGATTATCAATCCCTCTCAAAAAACTTAATTTTTAGCGGCCAAGATGACTATTCAAGCTCTTAAAACTATATATATTATTCAGATCTTTAACATAAAAAAATTTTTTTCTATTTTATTAATCATTTTAAAATTATTTAATCGTTTTTTATATATTCTAATATGACATAATATTAATTTATTATAATATTATAATTTATTTATTTCTTATTTATAGCTTTTTTTAAATAATGATATTTATCTTAATATTATAAATAATAATGATTAAAAATTAATTACCTAGCTTTTAAGCTTATAATCGCGGAAAAGGTCTTCCGCGTCCAACGCTTTTATAAATCTAAGAAAACCATTAAACCTATGTATAAGTAGCTATTTGACTTGATATTTTAAATTAAAACTAACATATATTAACCAAAATCATGATCGCGTTCTGGCCATTTTCACGACTAATTCCTCCCGCCATCGACCTGTTGAGTTATTGATGTTCTTGACAATCCCAATGGAATTATTTACAGTTAATGAGAATCTAACTCAATTACTGCCCTCCCTGGCCAGGATGGCTTGGGAGAGGATATGATAACCGCGCCATAATTGCCGCTAATTTTAATTAAATTTGTCCGTGAAGCAAATTTTATTACATTCTTTTATATGTAATTTAATTATCATATCCACAACTTAGTAACTAACTATAGTTTTGTTAGGAGGATTTTATGGTTAACAGGTTATTCCTGGCCTTTTCAGTAGGCTTATTGGTCTTAACCCTGGGATTTTCCGCCCAGGCGGCGGATCCAGAAGTCAACATCTATTCGGCTCGCCATTATGAGTCCGACAAAGAACTTTTCGAGCGTTTTCAAAAAGAGACCGGGATCAAGGTCAACGTGGTTAGCGCCGAAGCCCCGGAATTGATTGAGCGGATCAAACGAGAAGGCGAGGCCACCTCGGCGGATCTGTTTATAACCGTTGATGGGGGTATCCTTTACACGGCCAAAAAAGCCGGTATCCTCCAGCCCATCGTCTCGGACGTGGTTATCGCCAACGTCCCCGCCAACCTTCGCGATAAAGATAACCTTTGGGTTGGTCTAACCACCAGGGCTCGGGTTATTGTCTATTCCAAAGACCGCGTTAAACTGGATCAAGTTTCCACTTACGAGGATCTAGCCGACCCCAAATGGAAAGGCAAAACCTTGGCTCGCCCCTCCTCTTCTCTTTATGATCAGTCCCTTCTGGCCTCGCTCATCAAGCTGGATGGCGACGCCCAGGCCCTGGCCTGGGCCAAGGGTTACGCCGCCAATTTCGCTCGACCACCCAAAGGCAATGACCGGGGTCAGGCCATCGACATCGTGGCCGGATTAGGCGACGTGGCCTTGATGAACACTTATTATATTGGCCAAATGCTTAACTCGAAAAACCCCGAGGAGGTTAAGGCCGCCCAAAACGTGGGGATCCTGTTCCCGAACCAAAAGACCACCGGAACCCATATTAACGTCAGTGGCGTGGGTCTGACCAAAAGCGCCAAAAACAAGGCTAACGCGGTTAAACTGATTGAGTTTTTAACCAGTGTCGGCCCCCAGGAAAGCCTTTCTTCGGGCAATTACGAGTTTCCCACCAATCCCAAAGCCAAAAAACATCCCCTTTTAGCCGCGTGGGGAGATTTTAAAACCCAAAACATCGATTTTTCCGACCTCGGGATTAACAACCCCCGGGCCGTCCAAATTTTCGCCGAGAGCGGTTGGAAATAACTTGCCCTCGCCCTGGAAAAAAACCGCCCCCCAGGCTTGGGGACGCTCCCAAGCCTGGGCCAGATTAATCCCCAATGGCTGGAAAATGTTCCGGCTGGTGGCCTTTTTAGCCGCCCTTTTACCGATCGCGCCCTTAATCATGGGGATGTTCACGCCCTCTAGCCCCTATTGGGACTATGTCTGGCGCCACCTGTTAAGGGCTTATTTTGGGGAAACCGTTGTTTTAACTTTAGGAGCCGCGGCCGTAACCTTGATCTTAGGCGTAACGCTGGCCTGGGTCATGGCTTTTCACGATTTTAAGGGTAAAATTTTCTTTGAGGTTTGCCTAGTTTTGCCCTTAGCCATTCCCCCTTACCTGGCCGCTTACGCCTATGATGGACTGTTTGGCTACACGGGTCTAATCCAAAGTATTAGCCGAAACTACTTGGAGCTGAACTTAGCCCCTTGGTTGGTAAAAATTCCCGCCCAGTTTTGGGCCATCCTGGTTTTTAGCCTCACCTTGTACCCTTATGTTTACCTGTTAACCCGAGCCTTTTTACGTCACCAAAGCGCGTCTATCATGGAAAACGCCCTGTTATTGGGCGGTGGGCCTTGGCGACGTTTTTTTCGCGTGGGGTTACCATTATTATGGCCCGCCGCTGGGGCGGGGGCTATTTTGGTGAGTTTGGAGGTCTTAAACGACTTCGGGGTCACCAGTTATTATGGACTGAACACCTTCACCACGGCCATCTTCGCCGCCTGGTTCGGCATGGGGGACGTGGACACGGCCATAAAGCTAGCCTTGTTTTTATTGAGTCTAGTCTTTGTGGCTCTTGTCTTACGCAAAGCCACTTTAAAGGCCCGGCGCTACCAAATTGTCTCCAGCCGCGAAAGACGTTTGACGCCCACGCCCACCCACGGGGTAACCGCGGTCAAAATCATCGCCTTATGCTCCGCGGTCAGCTTAGCCGGTTTTTTCGCCCCTATTGGCCAAATGACTTTTTGGCTCCATTTAAGTTGGCGCGAGTCTCTTAACCAAGAAACGCTAGCGGCGTTAGGCTATACGCTGGCCATTTCCTCCGTGGCCACCTTAATTATCATGGTTTTAGCCACTGGCGCGGTCAACGCGGGCCGCCTTTACGTCACTAAATTAGCCAACTTCCTCTCCCAGGGGGCGACTTTAGGTTATTCCATCCCTTCGGCGGCTTTAGCCATCGGAGTCATCAGTCTCTTCATCGGGGTCGAGCGCCTTCTCACGGTCTGGTGGCCGACTCTACCCGCTAAATTATTAACCTTAGGCAGCGTGACCTTGGTTTTCGCTTACTGCTCCCGCTTTTTCGCCATTGGCTACCAAGCCGTGGACTCCGCGTTCGCTAAAATTGGCCCCATTTACCATGAAGCCTCGCGGACATTGGGTCGTGGCTCCGTGGTCACTTTTGGCCTAGTGGATTGGCCCTTGGCGCGTCAGTCTATTATCAGTGGATCGGCTCTGGTTTTTATTGATATTCTTAAGGAACTACCTTTGGGTTTACTCTTAAGACCCTTTAACACGGAAACATTGGGCACCACGGCCTACCATTACGCCAAAAACGAGGTCTTAGAGATGACGGCCCTCCCCTCCTTTGGCGTTATTTTGGCCGGCGTAGTCTTCCTGATCATTACCCGCGCCTGGGAAAAAAAGTGACCAACCCTTTTTTAAAGATCCATAACCTGTCTTTCGCCTATCCAGGGCCCAACAATCCCTGGATTTTATCCGCCTTTAACCTCAGCGCCCAAGCCGGGGAACTGGTTGGTTTAGCCGGCCCTAGTGGCCTGGGCAAAAGCACCCTCCTCCGCCTCATCGCTGGCTTAGAAAAACCGCTCGTAGGTCAAATCCACATTGATGGACGGTTAGTGGCCAGCGAATCCGTTCACGTCAACCCCGAAGACCGCCAAGTAGGGTTGGTCTTTCAAGATTACGGTCTTTTTCCCCATTTAACCGTGGCTCAAAACATCGCCTATGGCTTGTTTAAGCTACCCAAAAAACTAAGAAAACAAAAAGTTGACCAAACCCTGGCCCTGATCCGCATGACGGAACTGGCCAATCGCCATCCCTACGAGTTGAGCGGCGGCCAACAACAAAGAGCCGCCCTAGCCAGATCCCTGGCTCCTGGGCCTAAATTGCTCCTTTTGGACGAGCCTTTAAGTAACCTTGACACGGATCTAAAAACGGAAATCCGCGCCGAAATGCGCTTGGTCATGGAAAAAAGCCAGGCCACGGTTTTGTTCGTTTCCCATGATCTAGAAGATCTGAAGGCCGTCTGCCAAAGGGTAGAATTTATGAAATAAAAGGCTTAAAATATATAAATATATTTATTTATTTTTTTTAATATAATAAGTTAATTGTTACAAATTATTTTAACTCATTAATTCACTCATTTTATTATTTAATTAAGTGGTACCATCTGTCCAATTACCATGAAAAAAAACTTTCACGGGCTTTTTTAACTAAACGCCAACTGTCCCCCCGGCGGAAACCCTCCCAGACCCGGGGCGCCTTTTCTCTTAAGATCATTTTCTTATTCGCGTCATTATTGATCAAAACTGAAAATCCAGTTTAATAAAGCCTATGACGTTATATTCGCGTCATTACACATTCGTCCGCTTTGTCCCCCAAATCGCCGGCGACCTTCTTTGACGCCCAGGATCGCCAAAGCCACGACCATCAGACTTTTTTCTCCATTTCGCGCGCCTAGCTCGCTCTTTAGGGCGCCAAAATAAAAACAAGATAAAACCTAGCGCGCTGGCGCTTAACTACGGTCACCTCTGATGATCTCGCGAAAAGTCCAAAATTCAAGAATCCAAATTAATAAGCTATTGACATTAATACTCTTTTACTTGACGATTTTTCCTAAACTAGGCATTTCTCCTAGCCATTCTCATTCCTTCTTTAACGCCATGACCAACGTCGTTAGCCCGCTAGAAACTCAAACTTACCCTTCAGCTTAAAGCCTCTGACCTTAGCTAGCGTTAGGCGCGTTCGACGGTCTGTTCGCTCCATCAGAGCTCCCCACTCAGCTTCCCACTCTCTCGGCCTCCGGTCTAGTTAGCGCTACCCAGACGTTCCCCGACCATACTTGATGGCCTCGCAAAAAGGCTTAAAATCGAAAAATAAATTTTTTAACTCTTTGATATTAGTACTCTTTTTTTTACTTAATTTCTTTAAACAGGGGTTTTCGCGAAGCCATCATACTTCAGCCTTCAACGCTATTGGAGCTCTAAATCCCGCCAGCCGCGCGTCGCCCCGGTAAGTTCTTCCTAATTAATCGTCTTACCTACTGACCATCCTCAATCACGATCCTCAAGCGCC
>JAISYP010000062.1 GCA_031269825.1 Deltaproteobacteria bacterium | reverse complement strand
TAAATATATGCTAATTTTTGGGCTCAACACTGGGCCAAGGGATTTTTTGTCCTAAATTCCAATTTTTAGCGACATTTCAGGGGCGCGGAGATGGCTGGGGGCCCCTAATGTTTCACGGTAAAGCTAAGTCCGCCCTGGCCGCGTCCAAAGCTCAAGTTCAGGGGAAGCTTTTTTGATTGACAAAGGATGAACGAATTATAGCTCCAGCGCGCTAGCTCCTCACCTCGCCACGACTTCCCACCACCATTAAACTCAACCACCATTATCCCCCGCCCCGCCACCCATCCCATACCCACCACTCGCCTTGACATAACCATATATTTACTTTATCATGCTCAAAAAAAGGCGCTTTTTAGTTGTTTTAAAAAACGCTACCGATGAGGGGGCCTAAGATCTAGCTGGATGGCTTTGGTCGTCGTAAGGCTTTTTTTTATTTTTATTTAGGAGAGCGCGACCTTTAGCGTATGACGGAGCTGAGCCCCAAAAACTATTACCGATCCCTAGAGCCTTTGTTGGATCGCCTAACCTTAGCCCAGGGGCCAAACTGGGCGGAGCTTTTTGGTCGAAACGCTCCCCTGGAGCTGGAGATTGGCTTTGGCAATGGGGAAGCTCTCCACCGCTTTTCCTTGGCCGAGCCAGACCGAGACTTTGTGGGTATTGAGATCGCCTGGGGTTCCATCAAAAGAGCCTTAAGACGTTTGGCCCAGCCGCCCAGAGCCAATGTTCGGCTAGTCCTGCTCCCGGCTCAACCGGCTCTTGGTTTATTATTTCTTTCCCAAAGCCTTGACGCTATCCGGGCTTTTTTCCCCGTGCCGTGGCCTAGGGAAGATCATGACGACAAAAGGCTGTTTAGCTCGGCCTTTCTGGATCTAGCCGCGGACAGACTGAAAAGCCAGGGTCTTTTTCAACTGGTCACTGATAACCAAATCCTGGCCTATTGGGTTATGGAACAAGCCGATAGCTCAAACCTAGCCTTAACGTTAGAGGAAAAACCGGCCCTATTGGACACCAAATACGAGCGTAAATGGCGCGCCCAGGGCCAAGCGACCTTTTTTCATATCCAGGGTTCCCCAATACAGGGCTCTCCAAAACAGGAAGCCCCTTCCCCCAACAACCATGGCCTAAAAATTATGCGACCGACCTTTATGGATCAACTGGATCCCGCCAACTACCATCCGCGAGGACAAACTGGCCCTCTGACCGTGCTCTTTGAGGACTTTTTCTATGACCCGGCCCAGATGACCGGTTTATTGTTAACCAAGATAGTTGAGGAACGTTTTGTCCAACAATTTTACATCCGGATCGTCCAACTGCCCGATGGCCGTTGGAAACTAAGCCCAGCCATCTCGGGTCAGGCTCTCCCCACCCAGGGCGTCCAATTGGCTTTGGAATTGGCCGCCAGCCGTGTCTGAGACGCTCTTCGGTCAAATAGAAAAAATCACCTTCCACAATGAGGAAACCGGATTCGCCGTGATCCAGCTGCGGGTCAAGGGCCAAGCTGGCCTCATCGCCGCCGTGGGGCTCTTGGGCCAACCGGTGGTGGGCGAGATATTGGAACTGACTGGCCATTACGCCGTCCACCCCAAGTTTGGGACACGGTTTGAGGTGGCCTCTTACACGGCTAAACCCCCGACCACGGCCCCAGGTTTAAAACGCTACCTCGGCTCTGGGTTAATCCCCGGTATCGGCCCAATCTTGGCCGAACGCATGGTCAAACTTTTTGGGGAAAAAATTTTAGACATCCTCGAGCGCGAGCCCGAGCGATTGACCGAAGTGCCGGGTCTGGGAGCGGTTAAACGGGAAAAGATCATCGAGGCTTGGCGCTTAAGCTCAGGTCTTAGAAGATTATTACAATTTTTAGCCACTTTTGGCTTAGGGCCAGCCTTAGCCCAAAAAATCATGCGTCGCTTAGGCCCCGACGCGGAAAATTTAATTCGGGCTAACCCCTATCGTTTAGCTTACGAGGTGGAGGGGGTGGGTTTTAAAACCGCGGATCGCGCGGCCTTGGCGTTGGGCTGGGCCGAAGATAGCCCTGAGCGCTTGGAGGCGGCTCTGATGTGTTCCTTAGGGGACAGCGCTCGACAAGGACACGTTTTCGCGCCCTCCGAAGAACTGACCGGGGCCGCCGGACGACTACTCCCCATGGTCAACCGCAAACTTTTCCCCGCCGCCCTGGGACGCCTGGTCTTAGCTGGCCGGGTGATTCCGCTTAAACGCCCGGAACCGGGCGTTCAAGACATTTATTCGCCCAAACTCTTCCGAGCGGAGACCTGGGTGGCCCGAGAACTCTTAAACATCGCCCGAACGCCACCGGCCATCACGATTCCAAGGCCCCAAAAAGCTTTGGAATGGGCTGAGAAAACCTTAAACCTGACTTTAAGCCAAGACCAACGCCAAGCGGTCATGACCGCCATCACCGCCAAAGCCGTGGTCATCACCGGTGGCCCAGGCACGGGTAAAACGACCATCACCAAGGCCATCAGCCAGATCTGGCGAGCGGTGACCAACCGCGTCGCCCTTTGCGCCCCCACGGGGCGAGCGGCCAAACGTTTAAGTCAAGCCACGGGTCTAACGGCCACCACCATCCATCGGTTGTTGGAGTACTCCAGCCAAGCGGGCGGATTCGCCCGGGGCCCCAATAACCATTTAGATTTGGACATGCTGCTTTTAGACGAAGCCTCCATGCTGGACATCGTCATCGCCAATCAACTGCTAGGGGCTTTACCTAAAAACTGCGTTTTGATTTTAGTCGGGGATCGCGACCAGTTGCCCCCGGTGGGCCCAGGCCGAGTTCTCGGCGACATCATGGGGGCGGAGATTTTTCCTGTCTGTTATTTAACCACCATTTACCGCCAAGCCAAGGCCAGTTTAATCATCCAAGCCGCCCACCTCATTAACCAAGGTCAATCCCCAGAAAGTTTGCCCCAAAATCCGGACGTGGATTTTTATTTTGTGGCTGAGGAGGATGTGGAAAAAATCAAAGACAAAATCTTGCGCTTGGTGACCGAGCGGGTGCCTTTAAAACTAAATCTAGATCCCAAAACCGAAATCCAAGTTTTAACCCCCACCCGACAAGGGGATCTGGGAACCATCGCCTTAAATAACCTCTTAGGTCAAGCCTTAAATCCCGCCAATGGCCCACGCCTTACCCGTTTTGGCCAGAGCTATCAAGTGGGGGATCGGGTCATCCAAATCCGCAACAATTACCAAAGAGATGTTTTTAACGGCGATCTGGGCCAAGTGGTGGAGCTGGATCCCGAAAACCAAGATTTGGTGGTGGAGTTTGATCAGGTTAGGAGCCTGTACCAACTGGCCGAACTCGAAGAAATCGCCCCAGCCTGGGCCTTAACCGTCCATAAGGCCCAAGGCTCGGAATTTCCGGTGGTGGTGATGCCATTGTTCATGGGCCACTATCACATGTTAAGACGAAAGCTACTTTACACGGCCGTCACGCGCGGCCGAAAAATGGTTCTTTTGGTCGGTTCCCGACAAGCCTTAACCAAAGCTTGCTCCGACGCTGGCGAAAGTTTACGACGGGGCAATTTGGCTTGGTTTTTAAAAGAAGGCCCACCACCCCTTAATTACGCCGCGAGCGGTTTTGACGACGAATTAAATTTTGACGATTAAAAAATCAGGCCCTAAAAGCGAATAAGGAACTCGCTCATGATTCTATACAGCTGGAATGTCAATGGCTTACGAGCCGTGTCCAAAAAACCAGGTTTTATGAATTTTTTCCGCCGACCCGACATTGACATTATGGGGCTTCAAGAAATCCGGGCCCGTCCGGAACAGTTGGAGCCAGAGTTACTCGCTCCCCCAGGTTATCACGTCGCCATGGTCAACCACTTGACCATGAAAGGCCAGTCCGGGGTGGGCGTCTATAGTCGGCTAAAACCGTTAAAAATCCAACTAGAGTTACCTGACCCGAAGTGGGCCCAGGAAGGTCGGCTCATCCATATGGAAATGGAAAAGTTCCATTTCCTCTCCGTCTATTTTCCCAATGGCCAAAAAAAAGACGACCGACTGAACTTTAAGCTCGGCTATTACGAGGCCTTTTTGGATTATTGTCAACAAGCCCGCCGAACCAAACCCATCGTCGCTTGCGGGGACTTTAACACCGCCCATCGCCCCATCGATCTAGCCGAACCAGAGGCCAATGAGACCACCTCCGGCTTTTTGCCGGTGGAAAGGGCTTTTCTTGACCGCTTCATCAAAGCCGGCTATTTGGACGTTTTCCGAGTCAAAAACGGGGATATCCCGGGCCAATATTCCTGGTGGTCATACCGCTTAGGCGAACGAAATCGCAATATCGGTTGGCGCATTGACTATTTTTTTGTGTCAGAGGAATTAAAACCCAATATAGTCCGGGCCTGGCTTGAGCCTCAGACAATGGGCTCGGATCATTGCCCGGTGGGGTTAGAACTGGCTTTTTAGCCAAATCGAAGTTTTTGGCGAGGTTACGTTCTATATCCTTTGACCTTAACCTACCATCCACGATCTATTATTGATCGATGACCAAGATCCATAATGATTGACGATGATCGACGGAGGCGACTGGCGGGCGATGTTTTTCTGGACACCGGCTTAGCCTCTTATCGGACAGTTTCGGTTACCCCACCAACTCTGGAAAAGGGGCTCTGTCCGGGGCTTTTGGGGAAATCTGGGGGAAGCGCGCAAATCTCAAATTCACAAAAAGTTATAGCTAGGTTAGATGACGCTGTCACTAGTTTACTGCGCTAATTTCCGATCACCTCTCGCGTCCTCCCCAAAAAGTATTAGTAAACTAAATTTATTTACACGCATAATTATATGCGATATAACAATAAATATATAAACTTATTGTTATAAGTTATCAAATTTTATACATCTATTTATATAAAAACATTAAAAAATCTATAAAAAATTTGATAATAATTTCAACTTCCTATATTAAAATAAGTATTAAGGATGTTGTTGTCATGATATAAGTTTATAAAATTAATTTAACGGATAAAAAACGGACTCAATTAGAAATATTTGTCTCCAAAAGTTCCGCTGAATACAGACTTGATGGCTCGCGAAAATTCCAAAATTCAGGAATCATAATTTATAAATTACTGAAATTAATACTTTTTTACATGATGATTTCCTTTAAACGAGGGCTTACTCCAAGCCTTCATCAATTCTTCTTTAACGCCATTGCCAGCGCCGTCAGCCAGCTAGACCCCTCAAACTAACTCTTAGGCTTAAAGCCTCTGACCTTAGCTTCTTTCGCGCGTTCCACGGCGTGTTCGCCCCATCAGAGCTCCGCCCACTCATTTTCCCACTCACTCGGCCTAGGGCTAGCGCTACCCAACCCAGACGTTCCCCGACCAAACTTCGCCCCGGGTAGGATCTTCCCACTCAGACGTCTTACCTACTGAAAATTCCCTATCACCCGCCCATCCTCAAGCGCCCAGCTCCGCCCTAACCAGGGCGCCTGTCAGCGCGTTTAAAACCATTATTAGGCTCGTCCGGCTCAACCATCTAATGGTCGAGATTCGCGTTATCGCCGACCGCGATTGAGCCGCCCTCTAGATTTGACCACCTTTACGACCACTCGTCGTCAAATCCAATTAGGCGCCTCGCCTACGGAGGACTCTGGCGCCTCCGGTCGCTCCTCTAGCCCAGCGCTTGATGACGCGGCTACATTTGGTTACGGGACAAATAACCACCTCCCCAAGCGCGCTTACGCCGCTTTGACCAGACGCGCGCCTTAGGCGCTCTTATACACTGGACGTGTACACTGGACATATATACTGAACGTCATTGAACGTATATACTAGACTTATATACTGAAATAGACCAATAATAATGAAAACTATACCGCCACTCTTTCTTAATTTCCAAAAACGCCTTATGGGCGCCAGCCCCAGATCATTACCCCTCGCCAGCCACCATAACGAGCCTCCGCGTTTTTTGGGCTCTTAATTATTAAAAATTAAATCCCACCCCCAGGGCGGCGCTGTTATTCATATAACCTTTGGCCGCTTCTAACTCGTAATTGACGAAAACATCCCAGAAGTCGCTGATCTCGATCTTTACCCCTGCCCCACCTTGGAAACTCCCACTGGCCGGTTTAATTCCAGTGACTGTCCAACGGGTAGGGCCACCGTTGACTAGCCCCACGGACAGCTTGTTGTCCGGTTTAAGGGCCACCAATGTCCAGCCTAAACGGATCTCTGGGATAATTTTCGCGGATCCCGCCATGAAAGCGCCATTTAACCGCAAAAGAAACGGAACCTCCACAATTTGGATTGATTTTTTGTCGAACACATTGACCAACGCCAAAGGAGTTCCATGAACCGACTCCGTCCAACCGTCTTGGCGAGCGTTCATATACCGTAGACCCACCGTCGGGGTAAGCGTAGCGTTCCTCAAATCAAAGATCTTACCAACCCTGGCCCCAATCTGCCACGTGTCCATATTAAAATCGCCCTCTTTCCAACCGCCGTTAATTCCGATATTTTTGGCGTTGTTTTTCGAAAGGGCGTAAG
>JAISYP010000150.1 GCA_031269825.1 Deltaproteobacteria bacterium | reverse complement strand
AATTCTCTTTTATTTACTATTAAATATTTATTATGGTATTTATTTGATTTGGTGCTTGTTTTTTCTTTCCACGGGATTCCGACCTTTTCGTAGTGTGAAAAATTCCGGGAATTACAGATTACGCTGGTGTCCGAGATTTCGAAAATCAAGTGCCATGATAATCTCGCGAAAAGTTCAAAATTCAAGAACCTAATTTATAAGTTATTGAAATTAATACTCTTTTACTTACCGATTTAACTTAAATCTGGCTCTTCTCAAAGCTATCTTCATTGTGATGGTCTCGCGAAAAGTCCAAAATTTAAAAATTTTAATTTATAAGTTATTAAATTCATCACTCTTTTACTTGATGATTTCCTTAAACTAGGGTTTTCGCGAAGCCATCAATTGTGACTTCTGTTAACACTGGGAATTATTTATCATAAATGTTTGTAATTTCCTTAAAAGTTTATATGTTAAGAGTGTTTTTCTATCATTCTAAACTCTTGATTAATCTCGAGGATTTCTTCTTAGCTTAAACCACTTGTAACCCTGGACATGACTTCTAGATAAATGGGATTGACTGGTCGAATTCTTCTTTTTCAGTGACGGGCGCCAACCTAAATCAAGACAATCTTTAGCGTCCTCTACGTTTCCGGACTCAGTAAGGTCGGAGCCAGAGAAGACCGATCGCATGACCTCCATAACTCTAGGAGCCTTTAGAGCTCCAGGAGACAATCTAGACGCGTGTCCAGCCGTTGGATCAAATTTTTGGCCGCTTAATTCAAAAAGTCGTCAGTTATTGGCTGAGAGTAATCATTTATTTATATCTTGGCCACCGCCCCATACGCCAAGGCGTAGACCAGCCAAGTTTGTCCGCCGTCCAATACCAAACCCTCTCCACGGCTTTAGCCTCAAACGCCGGTCAGAGACCTCGGTAGGCTGATGATAAAGATTGGCGATTTCTTCCTGAGTAAAATTGGGCCAGGTCAAAGCTTCTTTATTGATATTAAAAGGGCTGGCCTCGCTTCTAGAAATTTGGTCAACACGAGCCTAACCCGATAATCCCGGATATCCCGCGGGCCAACCAAAACCAGGGAACGTGGGAACTTAGATTGGGGGAACGAGCGAGATTATTATAACTTAAACGAATTTGTCCAAGAAAAGTGATTAATCTGATTCCCGAAAGGCAGTGAGCCTCGTCAATAAAACACCAGATCTTTATCAAGATTAACGCGTATTCGATTAATCGCATCAAAAACTCTAACTAATAGAAATGAATTTTGTGGATAATCGTCAGAAAGGACTAAAGTATCTAATTATTTTTATTGGAATGAATCTTTAAGGCTCTATTTACGCTATGACAATCCTTATCATATATTTAAATTATTTGTTATAACTTGGAAATATTTCTTTAAACCAACTTTTTTTATTAGAAATATTAATCTCTACAACCATGATATTATAATTTCACTCATGAATTTCATTATGAAACGCAATAAACTAAGAGATATTAATTATTTCTAACTAACTATTTTCATGGGAATATCGCTTACTCGCGAGTTGGGAGCTGGGGCGGATCAGTTGGTTGGTTCGAAGTCTCTAGCTGAAGATCTGAACCAGAGTTTAAGAACTCCGGCCAAACAGTTTGTTCCAAAACCTTTGAGACCTGGTTTTCCAGATTAGCGTACCATTCCAGAAGAGCCAAACCTTCTGGGGTTAGAGCCCTAGGGTGGCCTCGTCCCGCTGGCTTGGTTTCCAAAAGTTTAACGCCCAGGGCTTTTTCCGAGTCCTTAATTCGTCCCCAAGCCCAACGATAACTCATGCCCACGGATTGGGCGGCTTGGTTTAACGAGCCAAATTGAGCGGTGGCTCTTAGTAAAGCGATCCGCCCTGGCCCTAAGGCGTAAAGGTTTTCGTCTTCGAGGAAAATTTTGGCCAAAAGCTTCACGATCTCACCTCTAAGAGGATAATAGGGGTAGCCCCAATTTAAGCTTTTATCTAGGTCAAAAATGACAGATCTAATAGACCATTTTAAGGGCCAAGGTTATTAAGGGCCAAGTCTTCTGGTTACTATTGACTATCGAAAAAGGGCCTTTTCAATCTTTTTTATCTTTTCTTATAAGGCGATAAGAGATCCTTTATAAGCGATCACGAGTTTTTAAAATTAAAGCCAGTAACTGAGGTTATTAGTTATATCCAGCGTTTGGCCCCAGTAGCCACGGACGGGGCGCCTCCTACTAGGCCAATTTTTGGGCCAGATTTTGGCTCAGTCCGTCCATCGCCTTACAGGATTGGCCAATTTTTATTCGCTCGACCGCCAATGAATGGTAACGCGATCCAGGTCGAGGACATCTTTGAGAGTTCCATAAGGCTCCCCAGCTTTATAGAGCTGGTGGGGGAATCGTTCGTGGAAAGTGTCTCGTTTTTAACCACAGGCTAAAAGGTGTTTTTAGCTGACGAAGACGCGATCCTTGGGGAGACGGTCTTTAAATCTGGTCGTCTCTGGGGGCCCAAAAAATTTAGGCTTATTTGCCGCTTTAGGCGTAAATAAAGTCGTCTTTAGAAATCGCCCTAAAAGCGCTCTTCTTTCTAATGGCGACCTGTTAATTTCTTTAGGTCAAACTCCGAAACCTGGCCGTTCGCGATCTAAATTCTTTGGCTCTAAGGGCTCGAGGTTTATGGTGGCGAGACCCATTATTAAGTTCTAGCCCCTGACGACGCGGCGACTGTAACCGTATTATCTGAAAAAGCGTAAGAAGCCGCCGACGCCTTCGTCATTTCTAGCGGCTCCTCAGCGGGATAGAGGTATTTTCGGTTAAAACCTTATTGGTTAGCTGGCCGAGCGAAAAATTTTCGCTCGGCCAACCGATTGTCTAAGGTTTTTCGTGGCCAACTTTTTTTCGGCTCACCACTTAAGAGTGGAATCCAAAGCCTCGTCAGAAACGTCAAACACTTGATTGTGCGGCGGGAATGGCTCATCCAAAAAGAAATCTGGCAGCCTATCTTTAGCGCTAGTGATACCGGCTCTTTGGTTAAAGCCAATTTCCGTTTCTAAGACCAGTTTTCCGACTTTCGGAACGTCATCCAAGGTTAGGGTCAGGCCATGGCGAGCGTTTAACATGTCCACAATGGCCACTAAAGCGTCAGGGATGTCTAAGACCGCGAAAGCCACAAATAGGCATAAGCCGCAAGTGTCCACGGCCGCGGTGGCTATTTGCAAATTTCTGGAGAGCTCCACCTGACCCGCTGAGGACAGGGGATCGACTGTCCCGCCTACGCTTAAGATGTTGGCGGTAACAGCGTAACCAGCCGTGTGATCGGCTCCCATGGGCGTGGTGGCGTAAGTGACCCCTTGCCCTTTAACCGCCCGGGGATCATAGGCGGGTAGCGATTGTCCCTTAACCTGGGGAACTCGTCTGACGCCATAGACTTGCCCGGCGATATTGGCTCCACTGCCTAAGACCCGGCCCAAAGCCGTTCCTTGGCTAATCTCGTCCATTAGTTTTAAAGCCCCGGCCGCGTCCCCAAACTTTAAGACCCCAGCTTCCATCAGCACCGCCAAAGCCGCGCCCACGTCAATGGTGTCCACGCCCACGTCGTCGCAGATTTTGTCGTAGCGGACAATCATCTCAATGTCATTGATCCCGGAGTTAGGGCCAAACGCCCACAAAGTCTCATACTCCGGCCATTTGCCCATAAACTTGCCGTCTTTATCCGGGAAAATTCCGCTACAGCGCATAACGCAGCCAGTCATGCAGCCATGGCTGACCACGCCCTCGCCGCCTCTTTCTTTAGTTAAGCGGTTTAAAGTCTCCCCAGAGACGTCCTCATGCCCGTCAAAACGGCCCTGAGAAAAGTTAAAGGTGGGAAGCCCGCCCGCCTCATGCAGGATGTTGACTAAGACCGCCGTGCCATATTGGGTTAAACCTTGGCTCGTGACGGGGTGGGTGTTGAGGGCTTTGGCGAAACGTTTGGCCGCCTCGCTAAAGGCTTCTTTGTCTTTTATCGGAACCCCTTTCGCGTCGCCTGGGTTAATAATGATGGCTTTAAGGCCTTTGGAACCCATAACGGCTCCCACCCCGCCACGACCCGCGTGACGCGTGGGCCTTAACTCGCGATCGGTAAAGGCGATGGAAGACGCGGCTAGCTTTAGCTCGCCGGCTCGACCAATGGTGACGTAGGCGTTTTTGGGGCCATACTGTTCCACCAGTTTAGCCACCGCCTCATAGTTATTTAAGCCAGCCACCGTGGCTGGAACGAGTTTAGCCGACTCTTGATCCAGTTCCAGTTGATACCATTGGCCTTCTGGGGCTTGGCCTTCCAAAATAATGGCGTGAATGCCCATTTTGGCCAAATAGCCGCCAGCTTGACCGCCGCTGTTGGCTTCTTTTATGCCGCCGGTTAAAGGACTTTTACAGCCCACGGAAATCCGGTTAGCGTTGGCGCAATTAGTTCCACCCAATAAACCTGGGGCGAAGACCAGCTTATTGTGGGGGCCTAAGGGGGTGCAGGTGGCTTTAACTTCTTGGCTCACGACCAGAGAAGTCAAGCCTCGACCGCCCAGACCAGCGTAGTTTTCAGGAGGATCTGAAAAGACGCAGGTCAAGTTTGTTAGATTGACCCGAAGTAGTTTAGTCATAATAGTCTCCAAAGGCAAGATTGAAGTCCAGGTTAGATGATTATATAGAAATGGGGTAAAATCTAAAAATCAAGATAATATATAAAATTTTACTTGTCAATATATTTTTTATTTTTATTTAATATGTCTTTAATGACATATATTTATTATTTAATATAGACTTTAATGACATAACAAAGTAATTTTATTTAATATATTCAACGTTTTATCTGACCCCCAGCCTCTCTCTCCTTAAGCCATAACCCCAATGGGGGCTATTTTTAAGTCGATTAAGGAATAACTACCATAATAAAAAATTTTCGGCAATAATTAATTTTTATTTTTTTATTATGTCGCTAGAGACATATAATATAGTTTATTATTTTTATTATTTAACATAATTAAACGATCGACCCCAGGGAAACGCTTACCCCTTGGCCTTAAACCCCTACTAGCCTCTAAAAAAATCACCTCATCAACCACTAGGCCCGCCGCTACCAGAATATTATTATCCTTTAGGCTTAGGGCCAATAATTGCCAAGAGTATTGAATTATGGCTAAGGGCCTTAGTCTCATTATGAAAAGAAACAAGGGGATTGTCAATAAATATTTAATAAAATTCATTACTTATGTCTATTTTGACATAATATAAGTTCTTCGAGATAGGCGGGGAAAGGGTGGGTTAGGACGGCTTTTGGCCAAAAAAAGCCAGCCCATAACCAGAGAAGACGGGGCGATTTGATAAGATTAAGAAGGTTCGCCCCAAAAAACCTCAGTCTGTTGGGAGCGGTTTTTTTTAGACTCAGACAGTCTCGTTTTGGTTATATTCAGACTCTAAGCTGACGATCCTCTGACCTAAAGCGGCTAATTCCGTCATGACGAAAACGCGACCGTATTTGGCCGTTAATACTTCGCCTAAAGCTCCTAAAGCCTGGTCAGAGCCAGATAGAGCTCCCGCGGCTCGCTCGCAAACGCCTAAAGAATCTAATAGAGCCGTGGTTGGGGCGTCATGGGGGGATTGTTTTTGAAGGCCTTCGCCGAGATGGGGGGTGATTTGGAGATCTAGACCATGATAATTAGCCACCATGGCCCGGCCTTGACCTAAAAGTTGGCCTAAGGCGGTTTCTTCTCTTAACTGTTGAAATAGTTGACGGATTGAGCCTTGAGTAGGAGGGAAGTTCTGGGCTTTTAAGACTAAGGCGACGCTTCCAGACAACTCAAAAGCCTCTAAACCCAAGTCATTGGCTAAACGGCGAAAATCCCCAGCCAATTCTGGGATACCCTCTTCATGGGGATCTAAACCCCAAAGAAGGGCTAGTTCCTCTTGATGACGTCGCCAACCGCTTTTTTGAGGCCGAGAGCAAGCCACTGGGCAGTTTTGGCAGCCTTCGTCTGGCTCGTCCTGGGATTTGGCTTTTATAGGCCTAGAGACTACTAGATCAGAGTCCTCTTGGATAGAACCTTTTAAAAAAGCTTTAAAATAGACCAGCTTTTGAGGGTCTTTTAATAGCTCTGGGAGTAACTCCTTCGCCAATAGTTCTTGACCTTGACTCCTAACCAAATCTAAAGACCCGAATTTAACGTAACGGGCTAATTGTTTAAAGGTAACCCAAAAGCCCTTAGCCAAAAAGTGAGCCCCTAAGGCGTCTAAGGCCAAACCATAAAGGGCTAACTGAACGCGACCGGGTTGGGTTGCTTTGGGCAGTTCTTGAGGCCGACGCGTGATGGAGGAGCGTAAGGCTCTAAGGGCGCTATTTTTTTTCATGGCTAACCCAACCACCCCTGGGACTCCGGCGGCCAAAGCCAGGCGAGAGCCATCCTTGACCACGACTTGGCTAGGATTGTCCACCGCTGAGCCATCCAAAATTAAAGTCTCAATTCGTTCGAGTTCTAAGGGCTTTAGGGCGAAATCCTGGCGCAACAAACTATCTAAGCTTTGACCGACCTGACAATCGACCCAGACCCCGGATTGCGATAAAAGGCTCCAACCTGGGCTCGCCTGGTCAATGACTAGCTCCTGGCCAATAATTGGCTCCATCTTTCGTTCAAATTCTTCGTTAGTCACGCGAACTCCTTAACTAAAAAACTATTTAAAGACCTATAAATTTCGCTCCCTTAGAGTTTTTAGGAGCTAAAAATATTTGGCTAAGCTCTCAAAATAGTTTAATAAATGATTGCGTTATAGCCGTATGGGCTAAATTATTTGTAAGTAACCACTATAGGCATAAAATGGGCGCGAGATAAGAATGAGCTATTGGGAACAATACAG
>JAISYP010000033.1 GCA_031269825.1 Deltaproteobacteria bacterium | reverse complement strand
AGAATTTTGGCTCACGGGCTGGATAAAGCCTTAACCGCTCAATTGCTCTTAAAGGACATCTTCCACGCTCATAACGCGACCCCTCCAGAGCTCCCGGATGTCTCGACCCTGGAAAAAGCGCAAGCTTACATTGGCCTGGATATGACGACTTTAATCGCTCAGAAAAAGAGGTTTTTAGCGGAAGTGGTTCCGAACTGGTTGGCCGAGGCTCAAAAAGAAGGCCGGATATAAGTATCTCCCTGGTTCGCGCGTTATGGCTCAGAGGCGAAGCCGCGTTGATTGGGCGATATTTATAAGAGGTTCGCTTGACGATCATTATCTAAACGCCAATAAGGTCGTCTTAGTAATGGACAACTTGAACACCCCTTGAACACACATGAAATAGCTTCATTTTATGAAGTATTTCCTCCACAAGAGGCCTTGAGACTGGCTTCAAGGCGCTAGGGCCCGGTGGTTGATTTAGGCTGTTATGGTTTTTTATGAGCTCAAAAGCTAGGCGCGTGTGGTCGATCCCTTGGGGGTATCGGGAAAGCTTGGTCATTGTCCTCGCGGTGGCGGTTGGTGGCCTGGTGGCCCAACTTTTGATTGGGCCACGGCCAGGGGATTGGCCTTCTTGGCCAACTAATTTATATATATTGGCGGTTATAGTTATTTTGGCCGCGGCGACTAAGCTTTCGCGCTGGAGCCGTTTTTTAAGTTTTTTTTATTCCCTTCCTTTGGCGGTCGCTCTCATGGGGGCGATTGGCTTTTTGGCTTTAGTCATGGGGTTAGTTCCGCAGTTAGCTCTGGGAACCGCGCCTCCAGAAAGCCTTTGGGGTCGGTTGGGCCTTTTTCAAGTAACTTCCTCCTGGCCGTTTTCCTTTCTTTATCTCTTAACGCTAGTGGCTCTGGGGGCCACGGTCTTTCGCTGGCCAAGAAAAAAATGGGCGGCTTTTCTTAATCATTTAGGACTGTGGCTGCTTCTAAGCGCCGCTGGCCTGGGGGCTGGCGATAGAGAGCGCGGCGTGATGCGGGTTAGGGAAGGCGCCTTAGAGTGGCGAGCCATGACCTCTAAGGGCGTAAAAGAGCTGGATCTGGCGATCCGGTTGGATGACTTTATTTTAGAAGAGTATCCGGCTAGGCTCGCTCTGGTTGACGCTCACTCTGGCCAAGCGTTGCCTATGGAGAAAGACTCTCTCGCCTTTTCGATAGATCCTTCCCTGACTCTTTCCCTTTCCCCATCCCATTTGGGCTCTTCTCTGGCTAGCGGTCGTATTGGGGACTACTTCGTGGAAGTTCTCCAATTTTTTAGCAAAGCCGCGCCCATGGGCGAGGGAAAATTTATAAGGGCTATCTATCAAGGCTCGGTTCAGGCGGCCCTGGTGCGGGCGAAAAATTCGCTTAGTGGCGAGTCATTTGAGGGCTGGTTAACTCCTGGCAACTCAACTTTTCCGCCGAATCCCTTGCGTCTGGGGAAAAGTAACCAGATCCTGGCCATGGTTAGGCCTGAGCCGCGCCTGTTTGTCTCTAAGGTTAAAATTTATACCAAACAGGGCCAGGAGATTGAATCCACCATTTTGGTCAACCATCCCTTAAGAGCCGGTTCCTGGCTCATCTACCAGTACGACTACGATACCGCGGCTGGGCAAGCCTCAAGTTGGTCAGGGTTTGAGCTGACGCGCGATCCTTGGCTGGATTTAGCTTATGTCGGTTTTATTCTGTGGGGTTTGGGTTGTCTGGGCCTGGTTCTAAGGAACGCTAAAGGAAAAAGCTCATGAGCTGGCAATGGCATAACTGGCTAGGGCCTGTCTCCATAGTATTGTGGTTTTTGGGAGTATTGGCGGTCGCCTTTGGGCGGCGGAAGTTGGGCGTCGGTCTCATCTTTTTCGGAACCGTGGTTACGGCGATTTTTATCGCGGGGTTGTGGATCCACTTGGAAAGGCCGCCTTTAAAGACCATGGGCGAAACCCGCCTGTGGTACGCTTTTCTTCTCTCTTTAGCTGGAGTTCTGGCTTACCGACGGTGGTCTTACCTATGGTTGCTCATCTTTTCCGCGACCGTGTCGGCGGTCTTTGTCATCATTAACCTGGCTCGCCCAGAAATCCACTCCAAAACTTTGCCCCCAGCTCTTCAAAGTTTCTATTTCGTCCCTCACGTAGTCCTGTATATGCTGGCTTACTCTCTTTTAGCGGCGGCGGCGGTAGGGGCGGTCATGAGGTTATCTAGCTCGCGGGACAATCTTAGCCCGACAGGCCTGGATAACCTTATCCAACACGCTATCCGGGCCGGTTTAGGCCTTATTATGTTAGGGCTCATCACTGGGGCTCTTTGGGCCAAAGAGGCCTGGGGTCATTACTGGTCATGGGATCCCAAAGAAACCTGGGCTTTGGTGACCCTCGCCGCCTACCTTATAAGCCTTCATTTAGCCGCCGATCCCCGGAAGAAACGCTCGAGTCTAGCTATGATCCTGCTCCCGTTGGGTTTTCTGTTTCTGATGATCACCTGGTTGGGGTTGACGTACCTACCTACTGCGCCAACTAGCGTCCACGTCTATTAGCCCATCAAACGGGAAAAATCCCTTGGGTTGGGCGTTTTTTCCAAGCGATCAATTAGTTCTTAAAGCGCCATAAAAGAGGCGTCATCCAACTTTTTAGCCCTCCCGCGAGAAAAGGCGGCCCGCGTTAATCAAGGTTAGTAAAATAATAGCTCAATTTTTTCGGTTAGGCCTTTTTTAGGGTTTATAGGGTTGGATAAATTTATCAACTTTTTGTATCCGTTCCGGGCCTCCTCCTTCTATTAGGGTTTGAGGCTAGTAACAGGTGGCCTTGACTCTTTCCGAGATAGCCTTCTGACCTTCAGCCAAACGGTTTCATGGGGGAGTAGAACTTCTCAATCTCCTCATCAGTTCCTTCAAAATATTCGGGATAACCTTAGATTAAGGGAAATCGTCAAGTAAAAGAGTATTAATTTCAATAATTTATAAAATAGGCTTCTTGAGTTTTGGACTTTTCGCGAGACCATCAAAACTGCGCGTGGCCACATCTAGGACATTTTACCTCATAACAATGTAACTGATCTACCTCTTTGGTTATTTTTGTCTATATTGACAAGCTCTAACTACCCACCGGCTTGTAAAAAGCATAATTTTATGCCTAATAGAACAATCCGGTCTTTTGATACTACTACTCATGACTTATTTAGGCATCATACTGCCGATTATGGCTTTATTTGATAGTAAGCCTGGCGCGAACAATTATGGGTCGAACCCTAAAGGGCTGTAAAGTTTTTTCGCCGCTTTTTTTCTTTAAAACTGGCTGGGTGGCTCGCCTGGCCAGGTTTTTTGTTTTTTGTTACTCAGGGTGGTCAAAAAATTTGTGTTACGGTATTGGCATCCGTTCAGGGTATCCTCTTTATATTAGGATTTGAGGCTAGTGACAAGTGGCCATTATTACCACTAACCCAGTTAGTTAGAATTTTTGGAGGTATTATGGTTCAAGACTTTTCACGATAAACGGGGTCGCCATCCCACCAGGACTAGTACCTTGTAACATTTAAATTTTCTGGTAAAGTCGGCTGAGTTTTACTCGAGCCGCCTCGGTAGTAAAGCGCCATTTTATGTCTGGGCCTAGAGCGTTCCGGTCGGTTTCCCATGCCTTTACTTCTTTTCTCATTGTCTCAATGTCGGCAATACGTCTGTCCAAGCATTGACCAACAAGAACGCTCAACTCTATCTCGGCCATGTTTAACCAGCTGCCGTGTTTAGGAGTGAAGTGGATTTCAAGCCTAGATGCCAGTCTTGAGGCCTCTTCTGAAGGAAATGCTTCATATAATGAAGCTATTCCATGGGTGTTCAAGTTGTCCATGACTAAGACGACCTTATTGGCGTTTGGATAATGGTCGTCAAGCAAACCTTTAATAAATATTGCCCAATCAACGCGGGTTCGCCTCTCTGTCACCGAAACCAACCGTTTGCCAGCTATTGGTTCCACCGCCATAAAAATATTTGCCACTCCATGCCTAATATACTCATCGTCAACCCTCAACGGTTTACCTGGAGCTAAAGGAAGAGAAGGTCTTGTATAGGAAACTAGTTGTTTATTAGATTCATCCATACAAATAACTGGTTCACTAGGATTATATGGACGATGATAAACCTTAAGAACATCCTCCATAGCGGCTACGAACTCGGCGTTATGTTCGGGGGGGATTTTGTAATATTTCTTACGGTGAGGTCTAATTTCATTTTTTTTAGAATCCTTTGGACACTCATATGAGATATTCCATCTGGATTTATACCAAATTCAATAATTTTATCAGTCAAAAGACGAACAGTCCATCTTACTCTACCATCTGGTGAAGGTGAACAAGCCAAAGCTATTAGTTTAGCCTCAAAAGCGCCATCAAATTTAATTGTTTTGGGATTGAATGTCTTTTGTTTTCTTTGCAGGGCGTAGGCGATCCCTCCCTCAACAAAACGTTTTTTGAAAGACTCAATGGTTCTTTCCGAAATGTTAAGTTCGCGGCTAATGACCGCGTTAGTCTTCTTGCCTCGCCCCTCAGGACTCATATCGCAAAACAACAAAACGAGGGCCAAAAGTATGACCCTAGCGGCATTTTTCCCTTTTTTCACCAGAGAATCCAGTTCGTCGCGTTCGTCAGTGGTGAGAAAAAATTTATATTTAGTAGCCATGGCAACCTCCTCTGTGGTTGCCAGAAAGTACACCACTTTAACCGAAAAAAATAATGTCACAAGGTACTAGGAGCTATGGAGTGGTCTTTGGTCTGATCAGGACAATCATCTGGCCACCAGTGCCGGGAACCTCAACACAGCCTCGCCAAAAAAAATCTAACCATCCAGAATCCAGAATGACGCCTGGCCAATCCAACCAAAACTGGTCTGACCCTCCCCGGCGACAATCAAAAAGGAAGATTTTGGGACAAACGAGAAAATCAGGTCAAGTCGTCAGATTTGTGAAGCCATTGTCTGAAGCCACTTTTAACTGGTTTTAATACCGCGTGAACGGTTACCGAATTTTGGGGAATCCTTTGTCGGGGGCTTATTGAAATTGAGAACCGCTGTGGATTTTTTAAATCTGTTGATTTTTTTGATCAATACTGTTAAAAAGGATCGTTGATTTGAAATTATTAAAAATTTTTCAGTTAGGCTGGGTGGGCTGGAAAGATCTGGACAGAGTTTGGAATGGTCTGGATAAGGCGGACTGACTAGGACTGGAATACTTCCGATTCGCTTCTAGGAGATTTTTTCAGTGAAATTCAACCTCTCGCCTTTAACCAGAATCTTTCGTGTGACTTACTTTTGATGGTCTCGCGAAAAGTCTAAAATTCAGTCGCGGTAGGAAGTGCCCTTTCGGGCACCCCCCCGCACAGATCCCTGCGAGCGGGACTACCGCACAGGGCTCCTCAATTGGATCGGACGTGTATACCTTTGATTTGGAC
>JAISYP010000138.1 GCA_031269825.1 Deltaproteobacteria bacterium | reverse complement strand
GATTATGAAACTTTTAGTCTGGTATAAATAACTCTGGAATAAGTATGATGGCTTCGCGAAAACCCTAGTTTAGTGGGAATAGTTAGGCAAAAGAGTATTAATTTCAATAACTTATAAATCAGTATTCTTGATTTTGGCCTTTTCGCGAGACCATCAATTTTCTGAGCCACCTCAAAGAACTTAGTTCGCGGATCATTATTTCCTGGTTAGCCATCGCTGGCGGAACTTGGGGAGTCTGGCCTTTAGCCGATAAAATTTTAGAGTTTCTTCTGGCCCCGGTCAAAGATCTCTCGCCACCGGAGGAGAGCTTAAAATACTTCGCTCCGCGGGACGCTTTCGCCTTTAATCTCCAAGTCGCCCTTTGGGCTGGCTTAATTTGGGATTTCTAGTCTTTGGATCTTTCCACCGCTCGCGCTCTCCATAATCGATTAATTAAACATTTGTAAAACCTTGGACAAAATAAACTCGTCTTAGTTTTACAACCCCGCCTTAAACGCCGCGATAGCTCGCTCCTTGGCGATACCGCCATCAAAAACGAAGGTTAAAAACACCCGCCCATCTCGCTCTTCCAGTTTCACTTCGGTGTTGTCCGGAGCTTGGTTGTCTCGATAGGTTAAACTTAAGCGAGTAAAACCCTGATGGGCGCCCAAACGGAAATAGAGAATCGGCCCACCATGAACGGGATATAGAGCTTGCGAGAATGGGTAGTCCCCTTTAAAATCTATATAGGTGGCCACCACCACCTGGGTCGTGTCGGTGTTATAGCTATACTCGCCCACTCGCCCCTTTAACTCTATCCCTAAAACGTAACGCCCTTCTTGATCATAGCGGCCTTTTAAACGACCAAACTGGCCCTGACCCACGACTCCCGAGTTGAAAGTGGGTAGCGGATTTTTCTCCGCCACTTTCCGCGCCCGCCGCTGGATCAATTCCGCCGTTTGACCACCAGAAAACTCAAAAACCACCGCTAAAGTTGAGCCGTGCCGATAAATCTGGGCTTGGGCCGACTGGGGAGCCTGACCCTTTTTGTAGTTTAAGCTCAAACGCGTAAACCCCGGATGGCGACCAAACCGAAATTTATTGACCGACGAGTCCCGAACTGGCCAATATTCCTTGACAAACTTATAGTTCCCCGCGAAATCTAGGTAACTAGCCGACAAACTTTCGCCATGGAAAGTATTGACCTTAAATTCCCCCAATCGCCCCTCAAATTCCAACAACAATATGTAGCGGCCCAGGGCGTCATTGTGGCCGCTCAAAAACCGAAACGTTCCTTGGCCTGGCCCTTCTTCTGGTTTAAAGAGAACAAACTGGTTCCCCGGTGACAAGCCATCGACGGTTAACTCCGTCTTAACGTCAGGGTCAGACGCTAAGGGGGAAACCTCCGTGGGCGCTTCCACGCCCAAAGACTCAGGTTCCAAGGAGTGGCTTTCTTGGTCTATTGACTCGGAATCGCTAACCTTAGAAGATTCTAAAGTATTTGTCGCCAATTTTTCATCGTCTAAAAAGCTATCTTCATTACTTAAAGAGCTAGTTTCTTCGCTCAAAGGCTCTTCGCTCAAGGGGTCTTCGCTCAAAGGTTCTTCGCCCAGCCCTTCCGTCACGACCAAAGACTCTGACGCGGCCAATAAAATAGCTTCCACCGGCGTAGGCAGGGTATGGGATTGAGGAACTTGAGCGTCTTCGGCGACGATCGACTCGGAACTGGGAATTTCCTCGGTGGGCTTTTGGACTGGGCTGACCGGCTCCACCGCGGGTGAGTCGTTAAGGGGTAGACTCGGTGGGGAGCCGAGCGGTTCGGTCGCTGGAAGATTATCGGACTCGGCGGGCTCAGATTTGGCTTGTTCCGACTTTTCTCGATCAGACCCAGTCGATCCAGAGTCATGGTCGGTTGAAACGCTCAAGGTTGGCTCATCTGGCCGCGCCACGCCTAAATCCTCACCAGAAAAACCCGCGGGGGTCGTTTCCAGCGTCTCGGCGGCTTCCTGGGGGTTCTGGCCAGTTAGCCTCGCCGTCCATAAACTAACCTCGGGAACCTCGGCGGATAGTTCTTTGTTAAAATTCGCCGCGACTGATTTAGATTCCTCGTTTCGCTGGCCCTTGGAAAAGAAGACCACCTGGCCCACAGGCTCGGCCCAACGCTCTTGGCTCTTTTCCATCGCGCCCAATGTCCTGGTTAAATTCGGCGGAGGCGGTAAGGCCGCGACCGCCTCCGTCGGAGCCAACTTCGCGTTAAAAGTGTACCTAATAACCAATTCCCCCGGTCGGCACCCCACCTCCACCTGGACGCTTTCCGGCGAACGCCGTTGATAGTAAGTTAGACTGACCCGAGTGAAATCGTGGTGTCGGCCCAACCTCACCCGATGGGCGGCGCCAGTGGCCGGCGTTATCTGGTACTGGCTTTGGTTAAACTTAATGTCCCCAGCCAGATCCACAAAAGTCACCCCAGGCCTTTGATTCAAGATGGTTCGCTTTAAGTAAGAGCCAATCCGACCATCCACTCGCAAATAAAGGACATACCGGCCCTTCTCGTCGTATAGGCCTTTCATATTAAGGATTCGACCATGGCCTCGGCCCACGGGACAAGGCGAGTAACCAGAGTCAGAGTCCGCGTTATGGTCAGGTTGGCTAACGGCTGGGACTAGGTCGGGGACAGGGGCTTGGCCTGAGGCGGGGATTAAATTCTTGGTTATGTCTAAAGAATCGGAAGCGAAACCAGCCACGGGAGCGGCGGGCGAAGGTTCCGTGGCGACGCTGACGGCTCTGGGCGACTCTTTTTCCTTATTCTGTTTCCACTTTTGTAAGACCGAAGTCGAATTCTCCACCGGTCGCCCCATAGACACGTATACTAGGCCCACGCCCACGAGCCAAATCACCAATACGCCAGTCAGTAGACGCCATCCCCGGTTAGACATTAAGACACCTTCACTATGGAGTTGGGTAAGGGCAACGGTTTTTGATCCATATACTGGATCACGGGAAGCGCCCCATCCGCCTTGATAAGAACCCTGATTTCGGTAATCCCCAATGAATTTAGCCTTTCTTGGTGTTCTGGAAAATCGCGTGGCGTGAAAACCAACTCCCCTTTGAGGATGTCGCGCAAAAAACTAGCGAAGGCGTTGAGGCCACTGTAATTTAAATACAACTCCAAACTCGGAAAGACAATGGCCAATTCCACGTCCCCAGTTAGCCCAGGTTTCCAGGCGAAAACCTTGGAAATGGGGTAATTAAAGATGTCTACAGTCTGGAGGGAGTCAGGGTTTTTCAGCGTCAAAGTCGTCCGTTGGGGTTTCTCCAAAGCCGCCTCGGGAACTAGGGAAGCCACGGCCGAAATAGTGACGTCATAACTATCTTTATTGGTTAGCTCAGCGGCTGGCTGATGGCCCTGGGTCAATAAACGCAAAAAATCATCCGTGAAAGGAAAAAGCCTATTCTCCCATTGGGCCGCCCGAAAACCACGAACGCCACTATCCACCAAAAAAGGGGCGACCGTGGCTTTTTGAAACTTAACAATCAACCCATCCGCGCTATAAAGGGCTTTATTAGCCTCTTCCTCGTTAAGAAACCGGGTCGGCCCCACCACTTCGGAACGCCACAAAGCGTCCACGCGTCTAGCCACTTTAGCCACAAACCGGTTTTTCAAATACTCTAGATCCGCTTTACGCAACGAGACCATCAAATCTTTTTGGTCGGCCGGCGAGGCGAAGATCAAACCCTCGTAGGCGATTAAAGCCCGCTCAGCCTCGCTAAAGGGCGATTTATCCTTAATAGCGTAGACCGAGCCCCCATAATGGCTCGCGGCCAATTTCAGGGCCTCGTCCGGCGAGCCATCCAGGACACTATTAATTAACGCGCTTTGCGTTTGATACTGTCGCGCCAGAGGTTTGGCCTCTAGGATCTTTTTTAAAAACCCGGGTCGTTTATAATATTTAGGTAAAGTTTGTTTAATGAATTCCAACGCTTTAACGTAAGCTCGCGCTTGGCTAAGGAGAGATTTTTCTTGTTCGACGTTGGTCTCAATGGCCACCCAATTGACGATGGCTTCATCCAGCTCAATATTTTTGAGCCAAATTTCGGCCTCATCGCTATAAAACGGGCTCAAATTCTCATCCAATAGATCTAACGCCTGGACGTAAGGCGAGCCACCCTCAACCACCTCGTCTTTGATATCCACTAAATAGCGAGGGGCGATCTTGTTAGAGATGGCGATAAACTGGTTGATCCAATGTCGCCAATGATTAAGGTAATCCCTATCGTATTTGGCCTTAAATTTATCATCTCGCGCCTGGATAATGGGGGTTGGATAAACTTGGCAAGCTTGATTCAAAAGTTTCGTTACCCGCCAAATGGACTCGCGTCCGGCCAAGGTGTAAACCCCCGAAATTTGGTAGTTTTGCGAGAGGGGAAAATCGTGGGTTTTCAAGCCAAAAGGCTCCCAAAAGCCAGCTATGGACACTAGCTGGGTATTGGAAACGCTGGCCGCCCACCCCCAAAACCAGTCAAAATTATTCGGTGACGAATCGATTAAACACTTCTCAATCAAGAGCTTATAAGCTTCCAAAGCCTTTTTTGGCCCCAAGCCTAAAGGCTGGCGCCTAAAATAATCAAATAAAGATTTATTATAAGCTAGACTCCACATGGAGGCGCTGGCCCCTTGGAAATCCTGGGGCAAAAACGGGAACGTCATGGCCAATTCCTCGAGGGGTTCCCCCTGGTCATAGGCGTTAAAGACCTCAAACAACCACAACAACTGCTTAAGCGTCTCCCCATAGTCCCGGGAAGCCGGATCTTTGCGCGCCTCCACCTGACTCGACAAAGCTCTAGTTAAACCAAGGTTAGCTAACTCAAAACTAAAAAAAAATTCCCGCCGCTTCTCCTCAACGAGCCAATCGGCTCGGGTCTTCCATAAACGCGGGAACCAGAAATGTTTTTTTAACGCCTCCAACTGATCAAGAACGTAGTCTAACCCATCCACGTGACCCAAATAGTAAGCCCCTTTATTGTCCCCATTGGAGAGCGACAATTGTTCCGTCGCGTTTATAATTTGATTAACGTCGCGATTATAGCTAACATCCCAACGGAAGGCTAAAATCATTAAAAAGGTCAGGGCGTAAAAAATCAAAAGCCCTGTGACGATAATCTTTTGACGCCGCCCGCTAGGCAAATTCAGACGCTCGGTCATCGACCGGTTAGTCGGGAGAACCCGCCTAAAAAAATCCGCTAAACTTCGCGCCAAACCTTTCGGTTGGGGGCGCGTTAAGGCCGAGAGAGAGCTTAAGGCGCCCAGGCTAGATGAATTAGAGTCAGAAGCGTTGACAGTGGAAGAGGCGCCTAAAACGGGCCTAGCCGTTCTATCAGTTCTATCAGTACTAGCCGTCCTTTCCTCCTTAGCCACCCGCGTGGAAAAAAACACCCCCCTAATTATGGGGGCCGGGATCTGGGCGCTTTTATGCAGCAGGGTCGACATAATCAAAGCCAAAGCCCGCTCCAGATCCCCTAGGCTTTCTGGGGTAGCGAGGATCGGGGCCAAACCAATGGGCGCCTGGGAATTGAGCGCCTCAATGAAAAGATCGCGCAACTGGTTTTCCAAAGCCTCATGGACAAACTCCGCGGGGGATTTATTATCCGGCTCCAAAAGAATCCCAACCGGTCGACCACTGGCTTCCAGAAGTTTTAAGCCCTCGGCCAACCGCCCCATGACCTCCAACCGAGTCAAAAGCAAATAAACCGGGGCCGCTTGATCCAATTCCTGGGCCAAGGCGCGCAGTTTTTCGCGATCCTGATCCACCAGAGTTCGCAAATCCTCCGCTCTTTGGGGCGACAATAGTTCGGCTGGGATGGTTAAAACCACCCCTTCCAACGGTTTTGCCCGGCCCGTGGAGCGCAGTAATTCCACAAAAGTGGCCCACTCAGCCGGATCCTCGGTTTCTTTGGGCTCAGCGACCAAACCTTTCACGTCTAAAACGACCGAATTATCGAACAGATACCACTGGCAGCCACCCGGCTCGCGGCCATTTTCCGCGTCTAACGCGGTCGCCTCCGGGCGGAGGTTATTAATTAACCCCGATTCCCAGACCGCCTCGGTTTTACCCGAGTTAGCTGGCCCCAAAAGGAGAAACCAACCCAAATCACGAACTGGATCGATGGGGCCCCGCAAAGTTTTGGGGCTTAAAGCCCTTAGGCCATTGGCCCACTGGCGCTGGAGTAAACTAAAACCTTCGTTATTAATCAGCGAGGTTTCTTTAAGGCGTAAAGCCTTGGCGTAACCACGGCGGGCCAACCAGCCCCAAAAGCTCTTCCCCAATAGATAGATTAAGGGCCCCGCCCAAATGATCCCCAAAGCGATCGCCGGCGCCCAAAAAGACCAACCTTTAACTAAAGTTAAGGCCATCATCGCCACAAAAGTTATGGCTCCCAAAAAGAAGATAAGGATGATAACCAAAAACTTTTTCACGTTTTTTCCCAACGCCCTAGCTTACGCGACCAGTTAAAACGGCAGGCTATCAATGATCGCCCCCCGCCTCACCCATAACCAAGTCAATAACCCCAATGGCCATAAAACGCGCCCCAAGACCCAACCATAATCACGCCAACCCCGCTGGATCGAGCGCTTTAAGCGGGCTAGCCTCGTGGGGGCTCGAGACGGCTCGACATTTTCGCGCCAGGCGGCTAGCTGGGTTTTGGCTAATTCCCTTAAGGCCAATAGTTCCACGTCCCCTTGGTAGTAACGACCTTGATAACCTAAAACCAGACTTAAAGCGTAACAATCCAATAAGCCTTCCAAAGGATCCCGCCCCGTCCCAGGGAGCGTCCACAGATCGGCTAAACCTGGGCCCGGAACCGGGATGGGCATTGAGCTCGCCCGCCGCTCCAACAGATCGCGCAACCCCTCAAAAAAAAGCTCCCCCCCTAGGTTAGAGCCATAGTAACGCCTTTGGAAACTTCTCGCCGGCCACTGATCCACCTCCACCCGCGCGTCATCGCGCGACCAGGTCTGAAAACGCTCATCTAACCATAAAAGAACTGGTTTCAAAGCCTCCTCGCGATCCGAAGAGGAAAACCCCGGCGGCAGCGACAACTTGGCCTCGCGCTCTAAAAGCTCCTCCGCTTGGCTAGCCACCCTTTCCCAATCCGCCTCTGGGGTGGTCTCAACCATTAAGCCGTAATAGTAAACTTGAAAAAAACGTTCCGCGAAACGCATCTCACAACCGATTGCCCGAAAGGGTGAGCATGGTCGACTCTGGGGCTTGATCCCAAAACAAGGTCAACCGCCGCGCCTTTAAGGCTTCCCGCCACATGGGGTCGTTTTGTCGTAAACTAAAATAGACCGTGTCCGCGTTCCGCGGCAGTCCCAAGGGTGGGGAGTCCAATAAACTTAGACCCACGCCAGGTAAATTAAACGTGACCAAACTCTCCACCCGCTCGGGGGAAGCGATTTTACCCATCGCGATCAAGGAGGCGGCCAATTTATCCCTTGGCTCCGCCGAACGGGCCGAGAGCCAAAAAAGATAGTTCTCGCTTAAAGGCGGTAAATCCACCACAAACCGCGGCCCTTCGCGACGAAAAACTAAGGTGAGCTCTGGCCCCACCGCCACCGCCTCTAATAAGCGTTTGATAATTAACTTAGTGTCGCTAAAAGACGGATAGGGATCCAAGTGGTCATAAGGCCTTAACCCCCCAGAGCCCGTTAACGACTCGCCCAAAGCGGATAGGCCTGGGCTAAAGATGGTCAATTCCGCCGTCAATTCCCTTAAGGCCACGAAAGCTTGATAGGGATGAAGGTTCTGGGGGATCAACAGATAATGGAGACGGGCGATATGCCGACTGACCACCCCCAAGACGGTGATCAAGGCCATGGCCCGCCCGCCAAAATTTTCCAACGGCCCGGCGGGGTTAAACTTATATTCCTCCAATTGCCGGCTTTTAGCTTTCAAAATCTCCAACACGTCGACCATCAGGCGCCTTAAAGGATGCTCATCGTACAAGCGAACCGACGGCGGGGCGTGCTCCCGATGGATAGCCACCTTGTCGCCCTCGTTTAAGAGCCTGGTCAGAGGCAATAACGTCACCGACTCTTTGGTTTGGGTCGTCTCGGAGCCAAACAAGATATAAGCGTAATAACTTAGCGTCTCCACTTGACTGGCTGGCCCATCCCCCAAAAGATCGGGCACGATATCTGGCGTGGGGCTGGCCTCAAAAAGGCGACGCCGAAAACCTTGGCCCAGCTCGCCTTGGTTGACGTTGGCCGAGACCCGAGAAAAAATCGGAATGGCTAAACTGACCGTTAAGGGCTCATCGGAATTGGCCCAGGATTGGGCGAAGGAGCGTGGGGCGATCTCTAAGTTGCCCGGCCGACAAAGGCGACGCCCATCGGCTAACCACAAGTCCAGTTTGGTCACCTCAAAAACCCGGTTGAGCAAAGCCTCTTGGCTGATTTCCAAGTCGGCCAAACCCCAAGGGAAAGGTAATTGGAGGCCCATGGCGAAGGAGACCGCGTCCATGGAACGCAATTCCATTAACTGAAAATGTTGGGGCTCTAAAAAAGCTCCCTGTCGCCAATAAATGGGGCGAAGTTGGCTCATACAGGCTCTCCCAAAAAACCGACCTTCTGGGTTAAAAACTAATTCACCGGTTTTACGGCTTCGTCTCGACGACGGGCGCGCCTGGGGCTAGCCCTTTAGACTGGATGAAACTCGAAGCCAACTCCCTGGTCGTGGGCGGAGCTGGCGACGAAGGGGCTGACGAGGGAGCCGCCGCTAGCGGAACCGAAGAAATCGCCGACGATGGCTCGGTGGATAAGGTCACCGGAGCTGGCGCGGTAATAGCTGGAGCGCTTATAGCTGGCGCGGTTGATAATGGCGCGGGCGCCACCGCTGGGGCCGGACAAACCGTGACGCGCGGTTTTGGCGCTCCTTGGGGATCTTTTTCCGCGTAAAGACTAGCCGAGCTTTTTAAATCTTTTTTTTCTTTCGGGAAAAAGACTAAAGATTGCTTTTTTAACAATAACCACGCGTCTAACTCCGCCACCTCGAAAGTATTGGCGAAGAAGAAGTTTTTATTCTCCTGGATTGGGGTCAATAAAAAACCCGTCGCCCCAATATTGGGCAAATCGCTAAAACCACCCACCACCGCCACGTACCGAACCTCGCCTAGGCGATCAATAACCAGATCTTGGGTTTGTCCAGGTTGAAAGAGGTGTCTTCGCCCAGCCACTACCCCCTTCGGCGGCGTGACCCCCACCCCGCCCGGACAACTTAGCAATTGTCTTAACCCTTCCGGGGTGCTGGCGTTGCCATTGAACCAACTCAACTCCGACAATTGATACAAGCAAATCGCTAACGCGGCCGGGGCTCCCTCGGTCAGATTCAAATCCAAAGAGGCCACGACCCCAATCCGAATAGCTTTGGGGGCGTACATAAACCGCAACTGATCCAAAGACTTGACCGGCGGGCCCGGATTGGGAACCAGAGCCGCGCTCGGCTTGGCGCAAGCGGCCAAAAACAAACTTAATATGAGGGCGAGAGCCCGAAACATCAGTGAACCATCCAAGAGCCGCGGTCGCCCGCGGCCGGGCTGTGGAGAGTAATTGGCTGGTCTGGGGGCGATAAACAAGCCCATCGCCCCAAAGCCGAGCCCATCCCTAACCGAGCCCGAGGAACCACCCCCGGGCTAAAGATCAGTATTAGGTTATACACTAAAGGGGCGTTGACGAAGCGATCCACGATTTTTTCTAGTTGGCGCCGTAAGGGAGCCTCAGGTTTTAAACCCTCAAACAATTCCGGGGTGGTGACTTTAATGGTTAAATTGAATTGACCACAATTGTCGCGGGCCATTTGGCCCAAACAACAACCGCCCAAGGCCCGGTGGTGACGATCGCCGCCCAAAGTCAAGCGCTGTTCCGGGGGAATGGCCACCCAACGGGGAACGCACTGGGTTAATTCCTCAATGTCTAAATCCAAACTCCCCTTGATATAAGCCAACAACCCATCAGCCGTCCGGGTCTGGGTCGAGAGGAGACTCAAAAAAGCCAGATCCCCGCCCTCGGACTGGGCCACCATCTCATCGTTGGCCAAACCCAAAAGCGACCACACGATGGCCCAACACTCGGGGTCATTTTCCTCTAAAAGCCGAAAAGCCAATTTGTTATGAAAATAAGCGGCCGCGTGATGACGGTACGACGGCAAAGTGATCAGATCGATCAAATGACTAGAGCCATAGTCGTCGTTAAGAACATCCTCCAAGATCTCGCGAGCGTAAAAAGGCGGTAGCGGCGAGACGGCCCCAACTAGCCCCATGAAAGTCACGGTCAGGTTATAACGATCCTCGCCCCGCTCCTCGACCGCGATTAAATCAGCCGTGGGGAAAGCCAAATCCGGGGAGCATTTGATGATCAAATTTTGGTTGATCATCTCGGACAACGACGGTTTCCGCTCGCGACCGCTCAGCCATAACAAACGGAGGGCCTGGAAATAGGCGAACCCTTGAGGGTCTTTTTTGAGTTCTTCAATCATAATTTAGCTTTACCAGGCCTTAAATTACTCCTATGACAACCAATTAGCTCTTATTAACATAATACTTTTTTCTATCAGTTTAGTTTTAACTATCAGACTAGCTTTATTTACTCATACTAGCCGTCTTAAACCTAATCTTGGCGGCCAGGTTAAAGTTTCGCCCCCGCCCTTAACGTTAATTTTTAGCCTTGAGTAAGCGTTTATCTGATGAAAAAGAGCGAAAAAGTTATCCAAAGTCTCCCCAAACAAAACCAGATCCCCGGCCGAGGCGAAACCGGCCGGATCCAAGGTTAATTCCACTAAACTGCCTCTATAAGGCAAGCCCTTGACAAAAATATCCTCCCGTTTACTCGTTAAATCCTGGATCGCCTCTAAGCGCTTTCGATTGCTCAGGGCCCGCCCTATATCCGGGTCATTAGGCCGGGCGTGTAAGCCTAAAATTTCCCGTAACCCTTGCGTGGTTAGCTCCGGCATGAGGTTGACGTTGAGGTGAGACACCAGGCGCCACATCTGCCAATCATGGCCCAAAGGCGGAATAGCCCGGGTCGGCGGGATGATGTTGGCGAAAGTGACCATGGCCGGGGAAGTGTCGGTGGGGTCACAAATCTCGCCCGTGCGGAGACTATCGATCAACGAGCCATTATGGCACCTTAAGGAAACCGAAAGCGTCTCGGGAACCATATTCTGACCTTGATAATAGATCAGGCTTAAAAAATGCTCTGGTCGAGACGTGGTGGGGGAGACTCGACGAATGACCCGGTAAAAACCATCCGCTTCCCGAAAAAAACTCTCAAAAGGGGCGTATTTTTTGGTCTGGCCGGTCTGAGTGATGGCCGTGACCGCGTCGACCGAATAAATTTCCAACTTTTCCGCGGCTTGATCCTGGGGCCTTAAAGGATATTCGTCGCGCCGATGATCCACCACCAAGGGATGAGCCGGGTGGGGAAAAACGTTGATGGCCGGAGCCGCGTTCAAAAGAAAATTCCTCGGCCCGGCCGGGCTCAAGGGGGCGGTTAAATTGGCCAACCGAAACTTAAGGGTCAATTTTTGGCTCGGATCGCTCGCCAACGCGGCTAACCCTTCCACCCGCAGAAACAATAGTTTCCACGGCATCACGAAATATTCTTGCACCAGGTTAAAAGCCAATAGCGACTGATTAGGCAGAGCCTTCTCCCCGGGCCCAAACCCACTAGGTTGGACGCTCTCCGGGCCCAGGCGCAGGGTCTGCCCCTGGGCCTCGACCTCCACGGCCACGGTTTTCCTTAAAAGGACGCGCCACCTTTCGCTGGCTTCGGGATAATCCCCCGCCAAATGAATGTTTAAAGAGTTAGGCAGCCAACGGCCTAACGGGGCCGAGGAACCAATGGTCAAACTGACCGTGGCTTCCCCGGTTCGGCCTTCCTCAAGCTTAACTTCCGTCACCGCGGCGGGCAAAATGGTCATGGGCGTAGTGGTGGTGAAACGAGCCGAGACCCCGGCCACGGGATTAGAGGCCAAAGCCGTCCCGGCGGGAGCTTTAATGGGTTCCATGAACCCCCGCGCGGTCTGAAAAGCGATGATGGTGGCGCTCGGGATCGGTAACAGCGCCGCGGGAAAAACCATCCGGGTTAAGGCCTGGATCAGTTCGGGAAAGCCCTCGGCCAAAGTTCGCCTGGTTAAGCTAGATAAAAAGGCCACCCCCTCCAAGAGCCTTTCCACGTCAGGATCGTCGCCTTTAGCCCCCAGCATGGGGGCCAACGCCGGATTATCCCGAGAAAACTCCGCCCCCAGCTCGCGAAGCTTAACCAACTCTTCCTGGTACAAATCGCGCAGAACCATGAAGTCGCCTTGACCTTAAAACACCTGGATCTGACCATCCGGATGGATCGCCGTGGAAAACAACAAACTCCGCCTCTCCCCGTCCAACTCCACCAATCCCGTGATGGAAAACTCCAAAATCCCCGTTTGCCGGCCAGGGATTTTTATCGCTTCCGCGTTTTTCAGGCGCGGCTCGTACTTGGCGATGATGGCCGTCAAAATCCGGGCTATTTCCTGAAAAGTCTCGATTTCGCTGTCCCCGGCGAGACTAGCCATGTCCGGCAGGCCAAAATCTGGGGCGCTGGCCGAGCTACCTTGATGGGTGTTTAAGATCAAACGCAAATGCTTGGACAAGGAAGCGGTTAAAACCTCTGTGGCCGACAAACCCGAAAAGCCGGGATTTTGCCTGATTCTTTCCAAAAGACGAGGACGCATGGGTTCACCATTGATTAAACTCCACCGTATTATAACATAAAAGCCCGCCCCCACCACCGAGTCTAAAGCCAATAGCCCCATCCCATCCCAGATATGGGGAAAAAAGCCCTGACTCCACCACTTTATGGGGGTCTCGCCCTCGCGGCGGCCAGTTGGCTTTATGAAAAAAATAGATCAAATTAACAAATTAATTGGTAGATAAGAGGCAAATAATAGATAAAATAAAACCGAAAAAAATAGACTTCAGCTACGGGAATTTAGCTAGTTGGCCAGAGACAATAAGGTCTAGGATGATAATTAATAATATTCATTAAAATTATCTATTAAAAACATTCTAATGAAGTATATTAAATCATTAATAAATAATGACAATAAAAACCTAATTAATTAAATCTTAGACTTAGTTAAAACTGTTTCTGTTAAATCCGCCCCAGCCAGGTTCGTTAAGTTATCCAATTGGGCTCGGTGAAGATCCGCGGCGTATAAACTTGACCCGCCCAAATCGGTTCCCCGCAGATCCGCCCCACCCAAACTGGCTTTAAATAGATTAGCCCCTTTAACCTTGGCTTGACGCAGATCGCACCGAAATAAAACCGCTTCCTTTAAGCTGGCCCCCGACCAGTCGCTCCCAGTTAACGAGGCGGCCCCGAAGTTGGCCCTATTGGCGGAAACCGACCGAAAAACCGCGCCCGCGGCCGGGGTTTGATTTAACAACAGATCCGTTAAATCGGCCCCACTAAAATCCGCTCCCTCCAGCGTCCGGCAGGACATGACCCTTAAACCCGGGGCTTGGATATTTTGGCCCTTGACCCGCTTCAGATCGCAATCGCCAAAACTGGTTTTGGCTAAACTGGCCCCCCGCAAATCGGCGCTGGTTAAATTGACGCCCCTTAGATCCGCCCCATCCAGCTTAGCCCCGGTCAAATCATAACCCGTCCAATCCAGAGAACGAAAACTCGCCTCGGCTAAATTGGCCCCAGCCAAGTTACTAGGCAGCTTCGTTTGGGCCAGATAAGCTTTAGGGGCCAAAAACTGGCCTAGACAAGTTTCCCCCAGATCGGCCTGGGCCAGGTTCGCTTGGCTAAAGTCGGCCCCCAGAGCCGTGGCCAGCCCAAAATTAACCCCCGTCAGATCGGCTCCGGAAAAATTAGTTTCGGTTAAATTGGCCCCCGATAAACGCGCCCCGGTTAAAAAGCCATTTTTTAACGTCGCCCGCGACAAATTTGCCCCAGTTAAATCGCTTTCGCGCAGATCCGCCGCGCTCAGATCCCGGCCAGAAAAATCCAAACCGCCTAGATCCAGGCCAACCATCCGCGCGCCGGCGAAACTGGCCTTCGGATCAACTAGGCGCTCCTCCACCAGGGCTCGGGTGGGGAAAACGTTGGACGCCGCGGCGGCTAAACCAGGGGTCGGCTCGGCGGGGCTAGGTTTAAGGTTAGCGGCCGCGGCGGCGGCCGCGGCTTGGTTCGCCTGGCTCGCCTTCTCCCCAGCTGGGGCCAAAATAGCCTCAATCTTGGGCATTTGGCTCTGTTGGTTTAAGGGATCTAAACTGGCCAAAAGCCCCAGACTGGCCGGATCCGTGAGCCCAGCCATTAAGCCTAAATCCGTCAAAGAATTAGCCGATAGAGGCGGCGCTTTCAACAATTTGGTTAATTGAGGCAAACGCTCGGCCAGATCTGGGCTGGTTAGGGCTTGAGCCCGCAAAGTTTGAGCCACGTCCTCCGAGCCCCAGAGGAGTTGTTTAAAGATTTGGCTCTGTTGATCCAAACTCGTAGCCATGGTTCCGGCGGGCAGTCCCAGGGTGGACTCAAACTCCTGGCCCACGTCTTTAAGACCGACCATTTTATCGGCGAAAGACCAGTTTTTGGTCGCCTCGGTCGTTTGTTCCAAATGTTCCAAGGCCATTTTTAGTTTTTGATCCGTGTCGGGCTCTAAACCCAGTTGGCTCCAATCCACTGGGCTCAATTCGGCTGGGGAAGAGCTAGCCAGCGCCTGGGCGATCTCGGGGGCCTTTTCGGGGCCAACCAAGGCCGCCACCACCTGGGTGGGATCTTGGCTGGCTAGGCCGATAATTTTTTGGCCCATCTCCTGGCCCGCCCGGGGCGGCAAACCCAATAAAGCCCCCCATTTTTGGCCATAATCCTTCGCCGCCGCCTCAAAATCGGCCACGTTTTCAAACGCCATTTTATTGGGCGGGGCTAATTCCAAAGCCTGAGCGACCCCCTCCGCGGCAGGTGGGCTTAAGCCGCCGCTGACCATAGCCTCAATGGCCACCGCGCGCGGCGGTCGAGTCTCGGCCTCGGCCTTTTGGAGGGCTTTAAAGCCCGTGTCCATGGACTTGGCCTCTTCGCGCAAAAACGGCGTGATGGTCTCTTTTTTAAGAGGCGCCAAGCCCAAAGAACTTAACCGCTCGTTAATGGCCGGGAGCGCTTCGTCTAGATACGCCTCCGCCGCCGAGATCGCCGCGGGCCAACCGGCTAAGGCGGCGGGGATCGCCGGGAGAGTTATGGTCAAAGGCGGAATTTTGGGCGCTTTTAGCGAGCCCGGGACTGGGGCGGCCGCTAACTCTTTGGGCGGCGCGACCGATGCCAAGCTCTGAGCCGGCGTGGCGACGGCCGGGGGGGGTTGGCTAGGATCGGCTAGTGGGGGTTCCAACCATTGCCCAGCCTCGGCTCGGGCCAATAAAAGGTCAGCTAACTCCGGCTGTTCGGACAAAGGCTCCAAAGCTAGGGCCAAGACATCCAAATCCGAGGCTTTCTCGTCCACCACCGGGATAGCCGCTTTCCACAAAATAATGGCCAATTCCTGAGACGGAAAAAGCCAGACCGTGTCCAAAAGACTGGCCGCCTCAAAGAGGAGAGAACCGGTTTTAACGATAACTCTGGTTCGTAACCCCGGTAAAGCCGATTTAATGAGCCGACGACGATGCAAGTTTAAAAGAGCGACTGGCTCGTCGCCTCTAAAATAGCCCGATCTTAGCCTCTGGGCTTCTTGGGCCAGGTTAAAAAAGCCAAAATCAAAATCCGCGGGCAAGCCTGGCCAAGAGCTCTCTAGCCAGGCTTGGTCAAAAGAGCCCAATTTTTCTAAGTTAGCCAAGGGAGCCATCGGTAAAGGCGAAGCCGGCCCTGAGCGAGCTTTACCCAACCTACCGCTCGGATCGGCCTGATAATCAAAAACCCGCGCGCTCGCCAAAATCCCCTCCGCCGAGCGGCTAACCTTAGGTTGGACGCCCACTGGATTGCGAATTTTATCAAACTCCGTCACTTGCCAAGTCAAAAGCTGGGATTTAAAAGGTCGAATCCGCCCATCCACTAACTCTTCCGGAGTGACCAAGAATTCTCGGCGGAGAGGGCCCACCTCAATGGCCACCCGTAAGGGCGAGGTCTGGGGTTGATCGGTTTGAGCCTGACCCAAGCACAAAAACTCGCCGCGCTTTTTCGCGATCCCCAGATCAAAAGATAACCCCTGGGCCGCGAAAGGAGCCAAAGCCTTAATGGCCGCCCCATAGGCCAAGTTTGGAACCAGTAAGGAGCCATCCATTAAAGAAAAGCCCAGGCCCAGGGTGAGGGCGAGATAATCCCGGCCGGCGAAGCGGTGGCTTAAGGAATTGACGAACAAACTTTTGGGGGCGTAGGTTTTCATAAAGCGATTTGTCCGATCTATCTAAAGGTCTAGCGACGATAAGGTCTAGCGTAAGGCTTAGCGACACGGTCTAGCGATGACGAGGTCAATCTATAAAGCTCAATCGATGGCGCAGCCAGCGGCGGTGATGTTGACATTATGTCCCCCAAAGGAGATTTTCAAACCCGAGGCGTCAGCGGTGATGGAGACCTGTCCCCCATCGCCAGCGGCGACCTTAAAGGCGCTACCTTTAATGTTAACCCCATCGTTACTCAGTTGAAGATTATTCGAGTCGCTTAAGGCCAGCTTAACCTCGGTCGACTTCATGAATAGGCCCAAGTCATCGCTCATTTTTAAAGTGGCGCTGTCGTCTTTGACCAACTTAAGCTGAACCTTATCGTCTTCCTGGATAGTGGTGTTCTCGCCCGTTAACTTAATCTGTCGACTTTGATCGCCCGCGGTGATGGATCCCTCGCCTTGCTGGATCGCGATCTCGCTGTTTTTCTCGGCGGTCTGGATGACAATCTTGTCGCCGGAGCCCTCGGAACGGATCAGAACCCCATTGAGAAAGGTTTTTTCCGCCTCCCCCGGGAACCCATCGGCTAACAAGAGAACCTGTTGGGCTAGCGACTCGGCCTTGGTCGGCAAATAAAGCTCATCCGTTTCGGACAGATCCGCCAAGGTCTTGTTATTCCTGACTAAGCTCGCCAATAGAGCCTGGCGCGCCGTAAGCTTGGCCTTGGTCGCCACGGAGGCTCCAGCGAAGATCTGGACAGGGCCTGGGGTTCGAGCGGCGATAGCCTTATAGGCCTGCAGATTGACTTCGTCGGCTCGAAGCCTAACCAGATCATCGGCTCGAGCCACCACGGCTTTGGATTGGTCATAATCAATCGCGCTCGTTAAAACGGTTACGTCGGGGGTTAATAGCTCCTTAGGCCTTAAATTATCGCTCACGCCATAACGGCCCATTTCCCCCACCAAAGCGCTGGCTGACTCCACTATGGCCGGGCCAGAGGTGGATAAAGTCCCAGACTGTTTCGCCTGGATGGCCACATAGGAGTCGGTGTTTTCCACCACCAAGCCTTTGGGCTCGCCAAAAGGCTTGGTCATGGCCATGAAGAGCGCCACGTCGCCTAAAATCTTAGCCAAAATGTCGGCCGCTTTAGAGCCTTCGGCGATCCAGACCGAAAGGCGCTTAGCCAATTTTTTGCCATCGGTGGGCGCGTCCCCTTTGGCGTAAGCCCCGGTTTGGTTTTCATAATCGTCTTTATCTTTTTCATCACGCAGGATATCATCGACGTTCTTGACCACTTTAACCAATTCCCCATAAAGAAGGCACCAGTTAACGACATTATAATTGGTGGTCTTCTTAGCCCTCATCACCGTTTTAGCGCCTTTGGGGGTGGCCTTTAACGTCACAATGTTACTATGCGGCAACAGAAGGCTGGATTTCAAAGCGCTAAACGCGGAAACAGTCGTGACGGATTTGCTAGCCAGACCCGCGGCCACATCCGCGATCTGGCCGACCTTCTGAGCCGTGGCCGCCGGTTTTAAGGGGCTGTCATTATCATCGGCGTTGTTCCACCAAGACACCGCCTCATTGTAAGAATCCTTCAGCGCCTGAAGACCAATCATCGACTTAAGATACGTGTCTTCCTCAACGTTAAGGCTAAATTCCTTCCCCACTACGTTTGAGTTTTTGCCCGCCGTGGACGTGACGGCGGAGTAGTTCATTAAGCTTAAAGAATCAGCTTGGATGAGGGCGTCGGAGGGGGAACTGGATCTTAAAGCGATAGTTCCGCGGTTAGAGCCAGAATTCATAACTATTTTCTGAGACCCGGCTCGCTCATCGAATATTAAGCCACTACCTCCTCTGGTGCCTAGACCACTCATATGGGGATTGACGGCGTTAACCAAACTAATATTTTCCGCGTTGGCCAAAGCCCCCGAGATGACTGGTCGATCGGGGTTGCCATCAATAAAAGTCAATAAAACTTCGGCTCCGGGCGTTAAAGGGAAATTCTGGCCATAGCCATTGCCCACGTAAGGCTGGGCCATGCGGATCCAAGCTGAGGCTTTTCCCGCCCCCCGGCCGGACACGTCCATGGGCAATAGAATTTTATAACGGCCGTATTTATCGACTTCTGGAGCGTCGCCGGATCCCGCCCCATCAATCCAGGCGGTTAAAGAGCCCGCGATTTTTTTCCGCGGCCCGTTGGCTTGTGGGCGATAAGGGCGATCCAGGCTTAAGCAAGTTAGGTTATGGCTAAAAGTCAAATCCTCGCGGCCCAAATCCAAACCCAGTTTAGAGCTTAAAAGCCCCGTTTGACTACCGAAAAACTCCGTTCCCACGGTTAAATAACGTTGATTGAAACCACCCCACGGATGATTGGCCAAAGTGAAGGTGACCCCTGGCCGGAATCCCACGACCTTGGTCGTCAAATGGAATAGTTCCGCCCCAGCTAGAATTTCTTCCCGCCGGATTCCAGCTAGTCTTAAGCCTTCCTCTTTAGTCGTAAAATTTTCCCCATACAGATGCGCTTCCCCACGGCCCTGGGGCGAAACTTCCAAGCGAACCGTCAAAGGTCGGTTGGGATCTTCCCAATTGTAATCATTTAAAAGCAAAGATTTGGGCGGCCAGGAACTAGCCACCCGAAAATCAAAAGCGGGGCGATTTTCCCCGGTCAATAAACCAGAGGAAGCCACGCTATTTAATACCAATTCTTGATCCCCGTCCATCAAGACCGGAAAATGGGCGTTGGCGTCCGTGATGACCGCCACCTCAAACTCCGGGCCTGGTTCGTAATAAAGCCCCAGACCATCAAATTGGAGCGTCCGCCAGACAAAATCCAACAGATCTTGCTCGTATTGGAAAACAAACTCCCGCGGCGCGTAATTGTTCGCCTGGGCCTGGAAACGGAAACGATCGGCTTGGAGACCCCCAAACTGAAAACTGTCCTTTAAAATGTCTAAACAATTAAGACCCAGATGGACGCGGTTCTGGATTTGACCAGCCAAAAGACCCAAACTGGGCGTTAACTCTAGCTCCAGCCAAGTGAACTCGCCCACCCGGGCTCCAGCGCTCATCCGACTCAATAGGCCCGTCCAGGTGGTCTCCCCGGCCTGGGCGCCCTGACCTCGGCCTGGGTCATCTCGCAAAGTCAACCGGATGGGCGTCCCAAAAAAATCCGACCACTGGGCGTTGGCCAGCTCCTTGGTCGGAACGAGGGTAGCCACCGACAAATTATACAAGCGGTTTAAATGGGCCTGGCCGGAAAACTTGACCACGTGGGCCGGCAATTCTGGGTGGGCCAAGAAATCAAAAGTGAAACTAATTTGATTGACGTGGGACATGTTGACCGCCAGACCAGGCCGAAAGCCTGGGAAAAGATATATAAAAAAGTAAGTCGCCTTTTGGTCGCGGGTTGAAGCTTGTGAGGCTTTTAAGTCAACTCAAAATCCACCTCATCCAAACGCCCGACGATGGAAAGAGTGAACGTGGCCCCCATGAAGGTCAGATGCGGCCGAATAAATAAGGCCATCTGCCGCCAACCAGGCGCCCCAGGCAAATCGCTGACCTCCACGCGGGCCTGTCTTAAAGGTCTTCTCCCCCTTAAAGACGGGGAAGGGCTATCCATGTCGGTGACATACTGGTTAAGCCACAGGTTTAATTCGCTCTCAATGACCCCGCGATCTTTCCAAGACCCAATATTTTCCCGTTGGATAACCTTAATATAATGAGCTAACCGGTTAATGATCATCATGTACGGCAAAATCGTGGAAACCAGATAATTAAACGAGTCGCCCTCGTCTTGGCCGGCGAAGGTTCGGGGAGCCAGAACCGTGGGAGCCGAATAGATGACCGCTTTACCCGGATCGTCTCTTAGAGAGACACAAATAAGGCCATTATTGGCTAAATCTTGTTCTAATTTCTCGCCAACCCGAGCTTGCAAAGGGATCCGTCTCTGGGCCCCGCCCATGGACTGGAACGACCAAGACTCCAACCCTTCCACTAACCCCCCGCCCTCTAGGCCAGTCAGGTTCGCGCACCAACGGTGCTTAGCGAAACTTTGGGCCATCAACGCCCCCACCAAGATGGAGGAATAACCCCAAACGAAGTCCTCGTCGTTACCAGTCGATTCCACGTAATGAAAACCGGGCGAGCGCCCATAATCCTCGCTATAAGGGTTCCTAGCCAAGAACCCTGGCAATACCAAGGCCAAATACCGGGAATTTTCCTGGTTTCGCAAGGCTTGCCAGGCCAAATGGCTCGGCCTGGAGAGGATCGCCTCTAAATCTTGAATGGCCGTCATCTCTCGCCAGTTGTCTAACCCAAAAAAGCCCGCCCCTACGCTGGCGATGAAGGGCGCGTGGGCCATGGAGCCCACGCTGGCTAGTCCCCGGGTCAAACCAAAATCCAGCGGGCCGGAACCTAACTCGTAGGCCCCGATGATGGCTCCGTAGGGTTTGCCACCAAACTGCCCATACTCCAAGGAATAGATCTTGCGGAACATGGTTGAGCGGATGATCTCGGGGGATTCGACCAAATCCTCGTAAATTTGCCGAGCCGTGGCGTCAAAAATATGCACTTCCACGTTTTCCCTGGGATCAGCTCGATCCACCAGAAATTTTAAAGACCGCCAGGCCCGCTCTAGCTCCAAAAAATTCCGGTCATGGAGAATCACGTCCAGTTGAGCCCCTAAGGCCTGATCCAAGCCACCGATGACCCCGTCCAACTCCACCAGAGCCCGCTCCAAAGAATCTAGTCGGGGCTCCATCGGCCAAACCAAAGCCAGAGCCTGAGCCAGCGCCGTTCGCTCTTCCGCGCTTAAACCCTCAAAAAGCTCGGCTAATAAGAACCAGGAGTTGTCCAAAGGGATTGGGTTAGGCTCATTATTCGGCGCGTTTAGATTAACGGACAAACTACCTCCGCCCTGAGCTTGGCTGGCCAGACTAACCAGCCTGGGTCAAGGGACTTAGCCGCGAGCGGCCAGCCAGTTAAGGTCAACGCGATCATTAATTCCCAGGCCATTTATAATTCCCGAACCATTATTAACCTAATTTGATATCCCGACCGTCAATCTGGACGGAGCCCTCGGCGCGTAGATCCACGCCCCCAGCCCGGGCCCGCAAATCCTCCGCCGCCGAAATCAAAAGCGTTTGGCTGGAGACATTGGCCGAGCCGGACACGCGCAAAGCTAAATTTTTCGCGGTCGTTAAAACCGAACGGCAGACCGAGGAGACTAGGCCCGCCAAAAAATGGACAATCTGAAAATCCAAGCGAAAAATTCGCCCTTCCGCCCTTAATTGGTCGGCTTGGATATTAGTCACCGGGGCCGTTAAAGCCAAAACCTCTGGTTTTAAGGTTAAGGTTCGTCCTGCGATCATGGCCTCATCCGGTAAAGCGATGGTCGCTCCCCGCGCCGCGTCACGCTCTAAGATGGCTAAGATATAGACTAGCTCGCGATCCACGAAAGCTAAGGCCAAATCGCCTTTTTGCGGAACCAGAAGGCAAGAGGGGGCCAGTTTCGCCCGGTAGATGGCTAGACCAACTTTGTCTTCATAGCTATTATCCTCATAACCATCGTCCTCAAAATGAGCCAGGTAACAGTTATCAAAGGCCTCGGCGATTAGAACGCGTTTAAGGGAGCCAGAAATATCCAGCGAAAATTGGATGGACTCCAAAACTTGTGGCATGCGCGCCCTCCCAAATATTAGATTAATAAGCGCTGGCGAAAAACCCCAATAAACAAACGGGCGAAAAACTAAAGCGGTTGAAAATCCTCGGCTCGGGCCAACGCCTCATCGGTGAGCCGGGCTCCATGAACTTGGGCGGCGTCCCGCAAATCCAAATCCTTAGCCCGGTGGAAATTAGCCCTGGTTAGATCCGCCCCCTTAAGTCTAGCGAAAGCGAAGTGGGCGCGCGAAAAATCCGCGTAGGTGGCCTTTAAGTTGGTTAAGTTCGCTCCGGTTAAGTTAGCCCCTTGGAAAATAGCCCGACTAGCCTCCGCTCCGGACAGATCGGCCTCGGCCAGATTGGCGTTGGCGAAAAAAGCCCCCACGAGAGTCAAATCTTTAAGAGTCGCCTTGGTCAGATCGCTATTTTGGAAATTAGCCCCGGTTAAATCGCAATTGACGGCCCGCGCTCCCCTAAGGCTTAAACTGGCGGCCTGAAAATTAGCCCCAAAAGAGTTAGAAAGCTCTAAAGAGCCAAAAGAGCTTTCCCGGAGGATCCAAAAATCCAGACGAGAGTCCTTAATAACCGTCTGGCCGAACTTGACCTGACCAAAAATAGCCGAGCTAAAAACACAACCCGAAAATTTGGCTTGAGGGCCAAAATCACTATCGTAAATGGAAGTCCGCGACCAATCGACGGCCGAAAAAAGAGGCGCGTCAAAGGAACAGGCTTTAAAAACCGAATGATTAAAGTTAACCTTGGTCAAAGGGCCAATAAACCGACCACGCGAAAACGAATTATTAACCAAAACCGCCTCAGAAAAATCACAGTCCTGAAAAAGGCAGTCCAAGAAAGAGCTGTCAGCGATCCTCGCGCCAACGAGGCGACAATGGTCAAAAACCAAAGATCTAACGTTCAAACGATCTAGATCTTGTCCACCCAAATCCAAACCTACCACCGGTTGACCGGAATTTTGGGCTTGGGCTAATATTGTCAAGGGGTCTAGGGTCATGACGAAGAACCTTAAGATAAGAAAAAAAAGAACCAATTAAAAACGTACAAAAATCTATGAAAATCTATTAACTTAATTTTAGACAACAATAAAACCAAAAAAAAACTTTTTACACACAAATATATAATAAAAATTTAGCGCGAACTGCTAAATATTACAAATATATTATATTTAAATGGAAAAAATTAAGGTCGCGCGTCGGAGTCGAGGCGAAAATAAAACCCGTGTTTCGCCTCTAACTAACTTTTAAACTTACTCCATATCCTGATAAAATTCCAGATTTTTTTTGGGCGGAGAAAAAGGGGCCTAAATTGGTTTAAGGGTCAAAAAAGCCGTTTTACCAGAAATCTAAGCCAACGGAACTCTGATCTCGTTCCCCGAGCCTAACCAACCGCTTGACGGGGATCGAACTTTTTATTAACCTCCGCGAACCAACTACCTTTATAGTTGTTTAGGTTGGCGGACAACCAAAGTCCGCGCTTTAATAAGCTCAAAAACAGTTGGTCTTGTCCAATGGACAACCGAATGGACAACCAATTCGAATCGTTATAGATCATGTTTCGTCTATTATACTTAGTCAAAATAATATTTTGTTCTTACTAATATAATTTATTTAAACTTTTCTAATTATTTTAATGCTTATATGCTAATTATATTCATAATAATTCAATTTAATTAATTTAATAATACTATCAAAATATTAAATAGTTTTTTAATTTATTTATCACATTCAAATAGCTAAAAACAATATTTAATATATTATATATTATTTCCTATTGGATTATATTTTATTAAAGAAATTATTTATAGTTAATTAACTATTTAATTATTATAACAACTTAATAAACTACTTAATAATACTTAATTAAGTCTAACCCGACTTGAACGGTTGATAATAATTTTCCCGGGGCCCAACAGGCTAACATATTGAAATTACAAGAATTTTAACTCAGCGGTGCCGCCTAATTTTCGATTTTTCCATTATTTGTAGTGGAACCCGGTACATAGTTTATCGCTGGAACCCCTTGACATCGCCGCATTTACCTGATATTCTTGTCGTAGTAACTCAACAGGAAGTCAACTGCGCGCTTCAGGACATCAACTATTAAGGGCAGAACCTATCTTTCCTTGGTGGAATCCTACAGAGAAAAAGGGAAGGTCAAACAACGGTCTATAGCCAGTTTTGGGCTTATAGAGGACGCGATCAACTCTGGCGTCCTGGAACGGCTGGTCATGTCGGCAGGCCGCTATTTGGACAAACTGATTATGTTTGCCGGGGTAAAAAATGAGGATGTTAAACCTCTTAAACATAAAAAGATTGGCGCTGGGTAAATTTTTGGCCATATTTGGAATAAATTTGGCATTGATAGCGCTATAAATGAGCTAGTTAAAGGGAAGAAATATGAGTTTTCCATGGAACGAGTCATCTTTGCCGCTGTCCTCCAAAGACTGGTCAACCCGGACAGTGATCGAGCTGGGATCAAATGGCTCGAAACTAACCAGTTTAATGGTAGCGACGATATTCAGCCTCATCATCTATACAGGGCGATGAAATGGATTGGTGAATTTCAAGATGAGGAGGCCGGTCGCCTCACTTCCGAAGTTAACGACACTAAGTCCGCCAAGAGGGCTTCCCGCGTTAGATGTGACAAAGATCTTTTGGAAGAAGAAATTTTTTCCACGAGTCGGGATCTGTTTACACAGCTAGATTTAGTTTTTTTCGACACGACTAGTATTTATTTTGAGGGAGCTGGAGGTGAACTAGGTAAGCGTGGGCGCGGTAAAGATCATCGTCCAGATCTGAATTAGGTCGTTGTCGGGATGGTAATTGATAATTCTGGTTGGCCTATTTGTACTGAGATGTGGCCAGGAAACACCGCTGACGTGACGACATTGACGCCTATCGCGGAAAAACTTAAAAATCGTTTTCACATCGACAAAGTTTGTATTGTAGCCGATCGTGGCATGATAAGTAAGGATACTATATGTGAATTATTAAAAATGGGCTGGTCCTATATTTTAGGGCCCAAAATGAGGCTGGATAAGGAACTGAGAACTGTTATGGATGATGACTCTGGCGAGTATGAAGAAGTCACTCCAGAAAGATCAAAATCAATTGATCCCGCGCCTCTTAAAGTCAAAGAGGTTGTTGTAAACGAAAGTAGATATATCATATGCGTAAATGAAGAGGAAGCGAGGAAAGATCGCTACGATCGGGATAAAATATTAACATCGTTAACGGCTGCCTTAAAGAAAGGAGAAAAAAACCTGGTTGCTAATAAGGGTTACAAGAGATATCTTAAATCTGGCAAGGATGTTTTCGAAATTGATCATGAAAAAGCGGTCGAAGAACAAAAATATGATGGTAAATTTGTCCTCAAAACAAATTTAAATTTAAAGCCTGCGG
>JAISYP010000098.1 GCA_031269825.1 Deltaproteobacteria bacterium | reverse complement strand
GGTAAGACCGCTAAACAAGCTAAAATTATTTTCCCCTTGAAATATAAGGCTCCTCACGTGATCGCTTAAAACTGCTGGAAAAATTTATTTCCTCACGTGATCGCTATACCCATGTTTTATAAATATTAAATTACTCTTTCATTGTCGAAAATCTTTAAAAAACAGCGTTAAACGTTCTTATAGCATAATCATATATATTATTACTTTTTATAGCTTCAATATTATGTATATTATTTTAATTACTAGTGTAATGTATAATTTTATATGTCCTTAATTTATCATCCACCCAAAACTCAAAAATTAATAATATTTCAATTTATAATTTATTAATCTTAAATAGTAAATCAAAGCAATATTTACTAATTTTATTATATGTTATTATAAAATATATATAATATTTTTATACTTAATAAAATTTATTTATATTTAAAGAAGTCTATACGTTAATTTTATGGGTGGCCCACTTTTTATTTTTGAGAATTTAAAACTTGCCCAATAACGGTGGCCCATTTTTTCCTGGAAAACCGCCATTAAGCTAACCCGGCTTCGCCCCCGAGTCATGAATCTTTGACCGATGACGCTGGCTCGACTACAACATTTAGTGGAAGAAAATTAGAACAAATACTACATGTTGTGTGATTCACGGTAAAAGTGGGCCTTTATAGCCCAGTTTTTGAGAGAAACCAACTAAGATGGCTTCGCGAAAAGGCTTAAAATCGAAAAACAGATTTTTTAACTCTTTGATATTAGTACTCTTTTTTTCTTAATTTCTTTAAACTGGGGTTTTCGCGAAGCCATCAACTAAGGCAAGGTAAAAAAAACGCCCAAAAGTTAGATTTTTTGGGCGACTAGCTGGATTGGCGTTGGCGACGATGGTTTTCGCGGGAGGGGTTACCACCGACTCATCAAGACGACCAAGACTTACGCTTTGGCGGGAGGTTGGGGAGGGTCAGCGCTTTCGCGCTCCAGCTCCGCTTTGATGGCCAATACCTTAGACTTACTAAGACGGGTAACCCTAATTATTAAGTCAATTGGGGAATTGGCTTCCAACATAATTTTGGCCGAATCGATCTGGGATTGCCGTTTTTGCCGGATTTGCTCGCGGTTTCGCTCACGGATTAGCTCGCGGCTTCGCGCGCGTTCTTGCTCGATGCCTTGCTCGATGCCTATGGCGGTGAACTCTTTCCGGTAGCCCTCGATAATCGTCTCGGGATACAATCGGTTCAATTCTGATAAAGTGATAAAGTTCATAGAGCACTCCTGGTGGATTTTGTTGGCGAAGGGCGTGTCTTTCTCGAAAATGAATATTCCCCAGAAGAAACGGAAAATAAAATAATCTTCAGAGCGGGATGGATGATATCCCAATTTTATCGCCCTGGAAAAGAGCTCCTTGTAGCCACGCTCGCGCGCCGCTTTATCGGAATCGCCATACTCATGGAGCCGCCGCCAAGCCAGAAAAATCAGGGAAAAACGCTGATTGTCTTTTATGAGTTCCTCATTTGAATAACCCAGGGCTGTTTTAATTGGAAAACGGGTGGTACTTGACCAATCTTCCTGGTTATAACAGTAAAACCCCTCATGAGTCCCGCAGTTGGGAGCCAGCGGCTTGTCTGGAGGACCAGTGTAAACAACACATATTTTCACGATGGCGTTGGGATAATTAGTCATAAGATCCAAAGCGAATTGATGCATTCTCTCGCTGATATCAGTCTTTGGCTCATGTTGTTGTTCAATCAGTAAATAAAGTAATTTACCATTCTTCAATGGAAGGACAATTATAACATCAGAAATCCTCATGCCAATACTAGAGTAAAAAGTAGCGGCATATACTTCCATTCCACTCATAGTGATATAAATTAACTTTTTAGTTAGATCCAAGAGGGCGAATAATTTAGGATAGAACATGCGAATAAATTCCACCGCTCCTAAAGACAAGGCCATTTTCCAGACGGCGTCGAAATTTTTCTTTGGCCTGGACGCCTTAAGATTCACAAAGCCGCTATTTTTGGTGAAGTAAACCATAATAAGCCTTATAATTGAGTAGGTTATTAGCCCTATTATCAAGTCACGGCCTAAAGAGACCATGGAGAAATTTTATCAAACATGACTGTTAAAGTCCAGAGCTTCCAACCCAAAGCCAAAAGCTTAATAAGCCCATGGAAGTCTAAACAAATATAAAAATCCACCGGCTAAGACCAAAATGGGATTTGAAGTCTCAGCGTCAACTCTTCCTATTCTTTCAAAACGATTATAATCATGGTTCTTTTTAAAGTCAAGCTCTGGATCGTCAGTCGTCAGTTCGTCAGTCAAACTATTTGTCAAGCCGCCAATCCATATGTTAAACTTTTGGTATCGGTTCCGTTTTCCCTAGGGCGCTTTTCGGGCGATTCTCTCGGCCAACTAAGTGACCCTGTTAAAAAAGAGACGGACGTGGCTTTTATTGAGCCACTAGCTACTTCCACCCGCCTCACCAATATGATGGAGCGCGAACCGAACGGAGCGGGGTAGGCCCATGGGCCCGCCCCGCCCCCTTTAACTATAATAATGGATAAAACCATGACCACCCCATATTACGATGATCTGATCACGGCTTTAAGCGATCCGGGCGAAACTTTACACATCCTGCCTGGCGGGGATTTGGGCGGGCCCGGCGATAGCCACCTGGCCGCCATCATTCCGGTCATGGCGCCGGCCAACTTCGGATCCAAGACCTTCCGCAAGGAATTTAACCTCCATTACGCTTATGTCGGCGGAGCCATGGTGGGCGGTATCAGTTCCGTGGCCATGGTGGAGGCCCTAGCCGAGATCCAGGTGCTGGGGGTTTTTGGGGCTTCGGGATTACCGCCCTCGGTGGTTGAGGATAGTATCGGGCGCCTCAAAAATTCTCTGGGAACCCGAACTTTTGGCTCGTGTCTTATCCATTCGCCCCAGGATCCGGCCTGGGAAGAGAAAGTTTTAGAGATCTATCTTAATCATGGCGTCAACCTAATTGAGGCTTCGGCTTTCACCCAGATTACGCCCTCTTTGGTTCGTTACCGCCTCAAAGGGCTACGCTCCGATCCAGACGGAACCATTATCGCGCCTAACCGGATCATGGCCAAAGTCTCCCGGCTAGAACTGGCCAAACGATTTTTCAGTCCCCCACCCCCCAAAATAGTCCAACTAATTCTCGCCCAGGGTTGGATCACGGAAAGCGAAGCGGCCCTAGCCCCTTATATCCCCATGGCGCAAGATTTGACGGCGGAGGCTGATTCCGGTGGGCACACGGATTTCCGTCCCGCCCTAACCTTGTGGCCGAGCGCCATCGAATTGGCCAAGGAGATGACTGACCTACACCGTTACCAACAACCTTTAAGGGTTGGGGTGGCCGGGGGATTGGGCGCGCCGCCAGCTTTTTTGGCCGCCCAAGAATTGGGAGCGGCCTATTTTGTGGTGGGCTCTATCAACCAAAGTTGCGTGGAATCTGGGTTATCCGAAGGGGCGCGCGAACTTTTGGCCAAGGCGAGCCAAACCGATGTCGCCGCGGCCCCAGCCGCGGACATGTTTGAAATGGGAGCCCGTGTCCAGGTTCTTAAATACGGCACTCTCTTCGCCCCTCGGGCGCAAAAACTGGTGGATCTATACCGCCAATGCCCTAGTTTAGAAGCCATCCCGGCCGATGAGCGCCAAAATTTAGAGGAAAAGATTTTCCGAGCCCCTTTAACGGATATCTGGAACCAGACCGAGGCGTTTTTTAAGGAACGCGATCCACAGCAACTGGCCAAAGCCCAAAAAGATCCCCATTTCCAGCTAGCCTTAGTCTTTCGGTGGTATTTAGGCCAAGCTTCCCGCTGGGCCATCAACGGGGTCTCGGATCGACGCGCCGACTGGTGCGTCTTCTGTGGGCCATCCTTAGGGGCTTTTAACGAGTGGGTGGCCGGGACTTTCTTAACCAGTCCGAAAAACCGGCGCGTGGCCGTGGTGGCTCAGAATCTTCTGTATGGCCTAGCCGTTTACAAGCGCCTGGTCATAGCCCGAGATCTAGGCCTTTTGCCCGAGAGTCTCTGTCGGCCGCTTAAACCCTTGACCCCGCCGAAACTGGCCCCATTTTTCCAGGGCCCTGGTCAATAAAAAAAACAAAGTCTAAAACGGCTAAACTTCGCGGTTTCGCGGACACCTAGTTCTCGACGCCTTAACTGGCTTCTGATCTTTTTTACGCGCGGGGATCAAAACTTTAACTAAACATGTTTAGACGCGACATGTTAAGAAGCGTCACGGCTCTTTGGCTTTAGACGCCTTAGGCGAGTCCTTGTCGTTAAGATCGAGCCAGGATTTCTGGGCGAGGCGCTCCACTTAATCTTTAACGTCCGGTTTTTATATTGGTGGAGTCGAAACTACCCAATGATATTTTCCCCAGTTTGTCGCTCCTTTCGCGTGGATCTTATTTTGGCCTTAAAGATTTCCCTCTCAACAACCTAAAAACAATAAATTTCTGGATATTTTCCTCAAATTAACGCCTGTTTATCAAATGATCCTTCACCTGGACGCCCAGGGTAAATTCACGCCCGGAGAAGGTAGCGCGAAGAGTACCGAGTACCGAGTATCGAGTATAGTCGAGTTAAACCAGATTTTGAGGCTATTAAATAAAAAACTGATCCTATATTCATATATCATAAATTATTAAGACAGCGCCTTATATAAATAAAGAAGATATTTCATTGGCGAAAACCTTTTCGAGATTAAGGCGACGAGGAATTGGTCAGAATAATGTCCGTCTCGGATATACGTTTTAACGAAACAATCGTATGTATTACTCTCAATGGCTGGTTGGATAAAGTTCCGGTAACGCCTGTCATAATTGACAACCTAACTTGAAGGCTCATGGTAGACCTAATTTTAAATAATATCATGGATAAAATATGAACCTCTTCTATACCCTACCCTCTAGACCCTACGCTCTTGGCCGAGACTTCTTTGGTTTGATGGATAAAATTATTACGGTTCAATTTTATCCACGGAAACTTTGAAAACCACGTCTGGTTTTGACGATCATAAAAACCAACTACCGTTGTTAAAAGTGGGAGCTTTTTTTATCCTAAAATTTTTTGACTAAACTTTTTCCCACGATTGGATTAGAGCGGGAGAGGCGGGCGAGTTCTTTTTTAGGATAAACATCGTTGATTATGTTCAAATTCCGTTTGACCAAGACCCCGCTCGTGGATCCGCCTATTGACGGACAGGCCAGCTCTTGGCCATCGCCCAAAGTGGAGCGCGGGTCTCGAAGCGAAAAACTTTGGCCAACCGCTCCCCCGGGCCAGGACAGGTTGTTGACTTAGGAGCTAAAAAGTTCTATAAACGAACTAAAAATACATATAAAAACTTTACAGAATCTTTATATTTTAAATATTACTTTTCTATGGAAGTATTTTCTATAAAAGCAACTAACTAGCTTAAAAAAATATACACCAGATTAATCATCATTTTTTTTATATTTTATTCACATATTATTAAATTTTTAACCTCTAATCGCGGTATAAAAAAATACTACGTTCCTCGGATTTGTTCCTTTGAAAATTCCACCCGTTTATGTCATAATAATTAATCGCTTTCATGATTCCCGATCCAGGGGGATCCTGGATCCCGCCAATAGGCTAGTTCCTTTGACCCAACCATTTGGGCCTTAATCGGCAGAGTCCTAGATTTGACACTTATTTCTGAAACTTAGTTCTGAAACTAGCTCAGAAACTAGCTCAGAAACTAGAGCGAAAAATTTTTCGGTCGCCCATTCAGTTTTTCTGATTAACCGGTTTATTTATATTTAGCTCTTTTAAACTTAGATGGGCCCTAATTGTCCCCAATTGACCCTAATTGACCCAAACATGGGGCCGGGGGTTGGCCTTTCGCCCGTATTTCCCATATCCCAGGATTAGCATGAGCTACGAGATAGAGACAAGAGTAGATTCACCAGACCCAAGCCGGGCCGTGGCCGTCATCGGCCTGGGAGCCCTTTTCCCCGGCCGCCCTGGCTTAGCCGGATTCTGGAATACCATCAAAGGCGGCGTGGACGCCATAACCGACGTTCCCTTGGATCGCTTTAACCCCAGCGACTACTACGACGCGGATCCCAAAGCCCGGGATCGGATGTACTGCCGCCGGGGCGCTTTCCTCTCGCCCACGCCCTTTGAGCCCTTGCGCTTTGGGATCGCCCCTCGCGATCTGGAAACCATTGACAGCGCCCAATTGCTGGGCTTAGTGGTGGCCGACGCCGCCTTAACCGACGCCGGCTACCCAGCCGATCGGTCTGACCACAGCCGCACGGCCGTGGTCATGGGGGTGACCGGGGGGTTGGAGATGCTAGGGCACATGAGCGCTCGGCTGGCTTTTAACCAAGTTAAGCGCGCGTTGGAGGCCAATGGCCTAGAGCCAGCTCTCGTCGCTAAAATTCTGGCTAGCTATGGCGAGCAATTCGCGCCCTGGCGCGAAAGCTCGTTTCCCGGTCTTTTGGGGAACGTCGTGGCCGGCCGTATCGCCAACCGCTTAAACCTGGGCGGAGCTAACATGGTGGTGGACGCGGCCTGCGCCAGTTCTTTGGCCGCCGTGGGCCAAGCCACGCTGGAACTGCGCTCCGGCCGCTCGGATCTGGTGGTGGCTGGCGGCATGGACACCTTCACCGATCCCTTCATGTTCACCTGTTTCTGTAAAACCCCGGCTCTGTCCCCCTCCGAGGAAACCCGACCCTATGACCAAAGGGCCGATGGCACGGTCTTAGGCGAGGGGTTAGGGGTTTTGATTCTGAAGCGTTTAACCGACGCTCAAAGGGATCAAGACCGAATCTACGCCATTATCCGAGGTTTAGGCGGATCCAGCGATGGCAAAGGAACCTCAATTTTCGCGCCCAGTCCCAAAGGCCAATTAAGGGCCATGGAAGCGGCCTATCGCGAGGCCGGCTTTTCCCCAGCCACCGTGGAGATGATCGAGGGCCACGGCACCGGCACCCAAGCCGGGGACAACGCCGAGGTGTCGGCTCTCATCGAATTGATGGGTCACCAAAGGCCAACCGGCGTTAACGATTCCTGGTGCGCTTTAGGCTCAGTCAAATCCCAGATTGGCCACGCCAAGGCCGCGGCCGGGGCCGCGGGCTTGATTAAAGCGATCCTCTCTCTTTATCATAAAGTCCTCCCACCCAGCCTCAAAGCCAAACGACCTCTGACGCCCCTAGAAGCCGAAGATTGCCCCTTATATTTAAACGTAGAGGCTCGGCCCTGGCTAGCCCAGGCCCAGCACCCCAGAAGGGCGGCGGTCTCTTCCTTTGGGTTTGGCGGCTCCAACTTCCATTGTTTATTGGAAGAAGGCCCAGTTCCCAAACCTTTAGATGAGGCGGGCCAATTCTTAATCCCCTTGTCTGGCCCCCATCCCGGAGCTTTACTAGCCAAGATGGACGAACTAACCTGGGCCGACGATCCGAGGGAATTGGACGCCAAAGTCCATCCCCTTTACAGCCAATTCCGGCCCGACGACCCGTTTCGGTTGGTTCTAACTGGCGATTTCGTCGAGATCGCCGAAGCTTGGCCCGAAGCCAAACGTCTTCTTTCGGCCATTGAGCGCGGCCAATACCCTAATTGGCCCGATGGGTTCCATTGGTCGGCCCAAACCCAACCTTTTCCTTTAAGGCTCATCGTCAGCCCCCAGGATTATCAACCCAACCAAGGCCGGGCTCTGGCTATAGCTTTTCCGGCCTATCAAGCGGCTTTGGATTTGGCCAACGAACTCGCCCCCTGGCCATTAGGCAAAATTCTCTTCCCAGCCAAACTAGCCGCCACCCAAGGCTCCTATCCCGAGGCCGTCACCCAATCCCCCTACCTGGGCGTCATCTCGTCGTTAGCCCAAGGCGCCCTTTGGTCATCCTTAGGTTTATCCCCCGCCTCGGTGGAAGGTTTTGGCTCGGGCTTTTTGACGGCCGCTTATTTGGCTGGCGCCTTAACCATCCAAGACGCTTTTCAGCTAGCTCAAGCCTACGCCCAACCTAGCCTAGCCCCAGAGCTAGTCGCTAAAATCGACTGGTCAACCCCTCGAGCGCCTTTGTTCGACGAGGATCAACCCATTAAAGACGCCTCCGATTTACGTTTGGCCCTAACCAAGATCTTGGGGAATCCGAAAACGCTGTTCCCGGAGTATCACCAAGATCCGCGGCAAACTTATCTGGTCATTGGCGCGCGTTCCCGTTTAATGGGCCGCGATGTCTTAAAGCTGGCGGATGGCCAATGGAGCGCCCAGTCTTTGGCCCGGATAGTGGCGAGCCTGGCTAGCCAGGGCCATCGTCTGGCCCTAAACATGTGGGCCACCAGCCCATCGTCGTTCCCCACCCCCCAAGGTCACTACGTGACCTTGACCGGGGCGAACCTTTTTAACGCCCAAAAGGCTGATAAAGCCTTAAAAGCGCCAGAACCCCAAGTCAATTGCCCCGTGGCCGAAAAAGCCCTGGCCCAGCGCGATAATTTAAGCGATAGTTCCCTAAAAGATCTGGTGGCTCTCCAGGCCGAGACTTTAAGGGCCTTAAGGGAACTGACCCAGGAAATGCGTTTAAGCCGAGCGCCCCAACCGGCGGGGAGCTTTACGGGCTCGCCGATGGCTTTTCCCGCGACTATACCATCATTTACGCCATCATCTATATCATCGTCTAGTCAACCGACTATACAGCCGACAACACAGCCGGCCACACAACTGACTAGCCAGGCGACTAAATCCACCGCCAAGACTTCTCTCGCCCCGCTTACCCCAGAGTCGAGCCCCCAGTCGGTCTGGCCCATGATCCTCGAGATCCTATCCCAGGAGACCGGCTACCCGGCCGAGTCCTTGACCGAGTCCATGGATCTCGAAGACGATTTAGGCTTAGACTCCATTAAACGCATGGAGCTTTTCGCCGTTTTAGCCGAACGCTTTCCCACCTTGCCAATGGGTCAGATTCAGCCCCGTAATTTGGGCGAGCTCGCCCGTTTTTGTCAGGATCCGGGGCTACGTTCTGACCAAGAGCGCTCGGAGTTAACGCTCTCTGACGCGCCCACGCTCGCGGCTAGCGCGCCTACTACTACTATTAGCGCGACTATTCCCTTGACTCCCCCCGGAGCCTCCGCTCTGGATCCCCAAGCTATCCTCTTGGAAGTGTTAACCCAGGAGACGGGCTATCCGGCCGATAGCTTAAAACCGGATCTCGATCTAGAAAGCGACTTGGGTCTGGACTCCATTAAGCGCGTGGAAATTTTATCCACCCTCTCGGAAAGGCTACCTAACCTTAACCCAGCCACCCTAGCGGGCGCGACGACCGTGGGCGAACTAACTACCGAGCTAGCCAAGGGGCTAGCGACCACGCCCAACCCGGAACCTAATTTATTAGCGCCCAGTCTATCTTCTAACCTAGCGCCTAGCCTAGCCGCGGCGAGCTCTTCGGCCAGTTCGGCCGAGTTTTCCGCCCAGCGAGCGATGGAATTAGTCGCCAAGGAAACCGGTTATCCCGTGGATCTTTTAACGCCGAATATGGAGCTAGAAAACGATCTGGGTTTAGACTCCATTAAACGCGTCGAGATCCTCTCCGCCTTGGCCGAGAAAGCCCCTAACTTAGTCGTTGATCAGGCCAATTTAGCCGCCGCGACGACTTTAGGCGACTGGTTGGCCGTTTTTGAGCCTGAGCCATTAATAATAGCCGAATCCATCAAAGCCCCCGCGCCGATGGCCAAACGCGGCAACGGCAAGGGTAACGGCCGGGCTCTATTGGATCAGGCTTTATTAAGCCAATCCCCGCCGAGTTTATTCCAGGTGGAGCCGGAAACGCGTTTGCCCGAGAGTGGCCCCAGCCCTTGGCCCACCGAGGGGTTAGCCCGGCTAGTGGGGACGGATAGCCTAACCAAGGATTTGGAAAAAGAACTCAAAAAACGTGGTTACCGGGTCGAAAGCCGTTCTTGGCGCTATGATTTTGAAAAATGGCGCGGTTCCCCGGCCGATCTATTGTTCTTGGTCTGGCCTGGCCCAGACCGGGGCCCCCAGATCATCACCCAGGCTTTAAAAGCTTTGGAAGTGTCCGGCCCCAGTTTAAAAGCCGTGGTGGGCCTGTCGTTCTTGGGGGGCTCTTTTGGGTTCCCCAGACCTTCCGAGGGCGTGGCCCTGGGTAACTCCATCTCGGGGGCCTTGGTGGGTTTGTTAAAATGCGCCGCTCGGGAGTGGCCCGAAGTGGCCACCCGAGCCTTGGATTTACCTCTCGCCGTTTATGAGATGCCTCAACCCGGCTGGGTGTCGGCCATTATTGAAAACGCCGCCGCCCCGGGACCGGTGGAATTAGGTTTATCGGCCATTGACCGGTTGACCGGCCTAGCCTTAAAACCCTATTCGCCGGAGGAAAGCCCCGAGCCGTTGTTAAGCCCTGGCGACACCGTGGTCGTCACTGGCGGGGGGCGCGGCGTGACCGCGGCCGTTCTCCGCGAGATGGCCCGTTTGTTTCGGCCACGTCTGGTCATCTTAGGCCGCACCCCCTTAGGCCCGCCTGAGCCAGAGTGGCTGGCCGCGCTAACCACTGACCAAGAGATCAAGGCTAGTTTGCATCAAGCCTCAGGCGCGCGGCTAACGCCGCGCGAGTTAGGGGAACGGGCCCGCTTAATCCTTAAGTCGCGGGAATTAAAAAAGAACCTTGATTCCCTGGCCGAAACGGGGGCCCAGGTCGAATATCTGTCTGGGGACTTCACCCGGCCGGCCGCTCTGGAAGCGGTGGCCCGGCGGGTGCGGGCCAAACATGGGCCCATCCGCGGGTTTATCCACGGGGCCGGCGTTTTAGCCGACCATCCGATCTTAGGCAAAAACCAAGACGATTTCGCCCGGGTTTACGCCACCAAAACCCAGATCGCCGCCCACCTGTTGGAGGCTTTCCAGACTGAGCCGTTAAAGCTAGTGGTCTTTTTTAGCTCCTCCACCGCCCGGTTTGGTCGCCAAGGCCAGAGCGACTACGCGGCCGGCAATGAGGTTTTAAACAAAACCGCCTGGGAACTATCCTCCCTCCACCCCAACACCCGGGTGTTAGCCGTCAACTGGGGTCCCTGGGCCGGCGGCATGGTTAACGAGACCTTGGCTGGGCAATTTCACGCCCAGGGGGTGGGGTTGATTGGCTTAAAAGAGGGCGCCGAGACGTTTGTGCGCCTGATTCGCTCGCCCGTGGGCGATCCCGCCGAGGTGGTGGTCTTGGGGTCAGGCACCAATTTAGCCGCCTTAACCGAATACGCTAGAGGCCAAAACACTAGAGGTCAAAGGTGATTGGCGATCCAAAAAAAGTCGTCGCCGTGGTGGCCATGGGGCTCATGGTTCCCGGGGCGGATGACCTTGACCAATTCTGGGATCTGATCGTAAAAAACCAAACCGCCTTTCGAACGGCCACGGCCAAAGATTTTGGGGCCGAGCCCGAGCTTTTTTACGACCCTAGCGAGCCGCCCGTTTTGGATAAAGCCTATAGTCTGGTGGGCTCCTGGATCGAGGGTCGGCCTAGCCCAGAGTCTTTAGAAGGCTTGTGTCTGCCGGCCAGTTTTGATCCCCTGGAGTGCGACGATTCCTTATTATATTGGCTATTAGCCGGCAAACGCGCCCTGGCCAACGATGTTTTAAAAGGGCATGACCCCAAAGAGGTGGGGGTCATCGCCGGCCACGTCATCCTCCCGACCTCGACGCAATCGGAAGCGGCCGTCTCGCTCTATGGCCGGGAAGCCACCCGGAACTGGGAATTTAACCCCTTCGCCCCGCCCCCGCGCACCAATCCCTTCCGAGCCGTGGGTTACTCGGCCCGGCTCTTGTCGGTGGCCTTAGGTCTAACCGGCCCCGCCTTCACCGTGGACGCGGCCTGCGCCTCTTCCCTGTACGCCACCCGTTTAGCCTGGGAGCGCCTCATCACGGGGGAGTTAACGGCCGTCATCACGGGCGGGTTAGCCAAAGCCGATCCCCTGTTCACCCAATTGGGTTTTAGTCAACTCAGGGCCCTCTCCCGAGCGGGAATAAGCCGCCCCTTTGACCACCAAGCCGATGGCTTGGTGGTGGGCTCGGGAGCCGCGGCGTTGGTGCTAAAAACCTTGGATCGAGCTTTAGCCGACCAAGACGAGGTGCTCGCGGTCTTGTTGTCCGTGGGTATAGGCAACGATCGAACCGGTAACCTCTTAGCTCCGGATCCCGAAGGTCAAGCCCGCGTCATGCTGGAGGCTTTCCGCCTGGCCAACCGAACGCCCTCCGATTTAGGCCTAGTGGAAGCCCACGGCACTTCCACTATCTTAGGCGATCAAGCCGAGCTATCGGCTCTGGCCAAACTATTCACTGGCCACAAAATCAACCCGCGCCCGGTTTTAGGCTCCGTCAAAGGCAACGTCGGCCACCTCTTGTCCGCGGCCGGGGCCGCTTCTTCGGTTAAAGCCATTTTAGCCATCAAAAACCGCTTTTTACCCCCCACGGCTGGGTTTGAGAAACTGGCCCCTGGTCACCCCAACGCCCCGGTGCGGATCCTTAAACGCGGCGAGCCCTGGCCTGACCATGGCCCCCGCTTGGCCGCGGTCAACGCTTTTGGTTTTGGCGGGGTCAACGCCCAGGCTCTGTTTGAGGAGTATCGGCCCGAGTTGTGGAACAAAAAAACCCGTCCCACCAAAAAAGCCGTTTCGCCGATTAGCCTCATCGCCGCCCGCACGATGCTCGCCCCCTGGCCCTCTTACGACACCTTGGCCCGTTTCTGGTTAACCCCGGAAGAACCCCCCATGGCCGGAACAAGACGTTTAGGGGCTTTAAAAACCACGGGTTTTTTTTTCCAGGGAGTGACTTTAGACACCTCGACCTTAAAGTTACCGCCCCGGGAACTGGCCGAGGCTTTACCCCAACAGACTTTAGTTTTAAAAGCCGGGGTGGCCGCTTTGGAAGCGGCCGGGCTCTCCCCCGATCGCTGGCCCCCCGAGCTGGATCGGGATCGCCTGGGTATTTTCATGGGCGTGGAAATCGATCCCCGGGCCTCGGATTTGGCTTTAAGATGGACCGCGCCCTTACGGGCGCGGACGGAATTGACTAAGCGGGGTTTATTGGATCCAGCCGATGAGTCCATCCTCCTAGCTAGTTTAAGGGCCAATGGCCCACCGCCTTTAACCCACAGCCGGGTCATGGGGGCTTTAGGTAGCTTAGTGGCCAGCCGCTTAGCCCGATATTTGGGCAGCGGTGGGCCGGCTTTTACCCTGTCCGAGGAACGCGATAGTGGATTTAGAGCCTTGCTGGAGGCGGCCCATCAACTGTCTCAAGATCAGCTGGATCTGGCCGTGGTGGGGGTGGTGGACACGTTTGGCGATCCGAAGACCGGTTTTTTAGCCCCTCGAACAGTTTGGGTGGAAGGGGCGGCCATCATGATTTTAGCTGGCCCCAAAGCCGCCAAATATTTGGAGCCCCTGGCCCAGTTAAACCTTTTGGCCAAAGATAGCCGGATTGGCCCCTTATCTGGGCTTTTCACCTTAAATCGGCACGCTTTTTATCTGCGCCACCATTTAAAACCCCTGGGCCGGGGTCATGGCATGATCTATTGGCTCAAAAACCCGGGCGACCGCCGAACGCTCACGGGCCAAGGTTACGAGATGGTCGAGGCGGAAGGGCGCCAACCCCACATTTTAACCGTGCCGCCGGATCCCATCCGACCAGACGTGTGGTTCTATTTTAAAGCTAGTCCCGATAATCCTTTGGAAGAAGGCTTAAGACGCTTAGCCACCAAATTAGAGTCTGACCCCAACCGCGAGCTCCACCGGTTAACCCTTGATTTTTGGCGAGAAGAACTAAATCGGCCAGGGCTCCCCGCTTTGGCCATCCAAGCTCGCTCTGGTCGGGAACTGGCCGAGCTCCTCAAAAAAACCCTGGCTGGGGAAGAGGATCGGGATTTAAAGCCCCGCGTCCTTAAAGCCCCGCCCCAGTCCTTATCGGACGAACTAGCCCGCGGGGAGCTGGCCTTTGTTTTTCCCGGCTCGGGTAACGCTTACAAAGGTTTGGGTCGCGGCTTAGGCTTAGCCTTCCCCGCGGTCATGAGCCAATTGGAGTCCGAAGTTAAGGATCCCGTGGGTCAATTTCAGAGCGAATTGTTTTGGGAGCCTAACCCCAAAAAGCCCTCTTGCCGGGAAGCCATTTTAGCCCAGGTCAATTTTGGTCTATTGGGGGCCCGGGTTATGGAATCCTTAGGTATCGTCCCCCAGGCGGCCTTAGGCTATTCCTTAGGCGAGACGGCGGCTTTGGTGGCCATGGGTTTGTGGCCAGATCGCGACGAGCTTTATCAAGATCTGATGGACTCCTCCCTTTTTGTCAAAGATCTGGCCGGCGAACTAACCGCGGCCCGGGCGCACTGGAACTGGCCAGTCAAAAAACCGTTAAAATGGTTGGCCGGTTTTATTCCGCGCTCGGAAAAGGCGGTTTTAAAGGCTTTGGAGTCTTTATCCCCAGCCCACCGGTTCCGGGTTTTTATCCTAATTATCAGCGCCAATGACGAAGTGACCGTGGGTGGGGAAGCGGAAGCGGTGGGGGCCCTGGCCCAAGCTTTGGAGGCGCCCTTCTTTCCGGTGGAGGAAGTGGCGGCCGTGCACGCCCCCACCGTTAACCCCGTGAAAGAGGCTTATCGCCAGTTTCACCATCGAAGAGTGGTTAACCAGCCCCATTTGCGCCTTTACTCCTCAGCCTGGGCCAAAGCTTACCAGCCCACCAGCGATCTGGTGGCCGACTCCTTAACCGCCCAAGCCTTAACGGGCCACCGATTTCCGGATCTGATTAACCAAGCCTACGCCGATGGGATCCGTTATTTTCTGGAAATCGGCCCAGGTAGCGGCTCCACCCGGCTCATTAAAGCCATCTTAGGCGAGCGTCCCCATCTAGCGGTTAGTTTAGCTGGCACGGCCGTGGACGAAGGTTGGGCGGGTCTATCCCAGGTTTTAACGGAATTTTGGCTCACGGGTCTAGCCCAAGATCCTTTTAAAGGCCAACCGCGCCCCTCCCCCGAGCCGGATCCCCGTTTCTTGACGCCCATCCGACTCGATCCACCAGAAATTAACTGGCCCACCCCGCGCGGCGCGGAATCGGAGGATAGCGAAGAACCCAAGGAAGATTTCATGAACTGGCTCCAGAGCCAGACCACCAAGAAATCCGAGGCCAAGCGGGATAGCTCTAAACTGGGGCTAAGGGAGCCCGCGGAGTCATCTTCGGCCGAGGCCTATCCAGAGGCGACCACCACCGGCCAACCGGCCTCTGACCAATTTACCTTTAACCAATTTACCCCTAGGCCACTAGCCCCGAGCCCAGCTAGCCTAGATAAACCCATTCCGGATAAACCGGTTCTCACCAGAGCCGATTGCCTGGAGTTCGCCATCGGCTCCATTGAAAAAGTCCTCGGCCCCGAGTTTAAGGAAGTCGACTCTTACCCCTCCCGGACGTTACTGCCGGCCGAGCCTTTGATGCTGGTGGATCGGGTCTTGGTTTTGGAAGGCCAGGCTAAATCCTTAGGCCCGGGCCGGATTGTCACGGAAAAAGATTTGCGCTCTGGGGACTGGTACCTAGAGGAAGGACGCGTTTCCCCAGGGATGGCCATTGAGTCTGGCCAAGCCGATCTGTTGCTTTCGGCTTACCTGGGAGCGGATTTTAACACTAAAGGCTTGGCCAGCTATCGGCTCTTAGACGCGGAAGTGACCTTCCAGGGCGAGTTGCCTAAAGTCAATCAAACGGCCCGCTATGACATCAAGATTGAAAAGTTCTTCCATCACGGGGACACCTTGATGTTTAAGTTTGAGTTTGACGGCTCGGTCAATGGCAAACCCTTATTAACCATGCGTCAAGGCCGGGCGGGTTTCTTCACCCCGAAAGCTCTGGAGTCTGGGCGCGGGTTAGTGGCCCCGCCAACCGCGGGCTCCTCGGATCGTTTTGAGAATCTATCTTTCACCCGGACTTCGCCCGCCGCGCTTTCCGCCCAGGATTTGAAAAAAATCCGCCGCGGCGACAGCCGACCTTTAGGCCGCGGTTTTGGGGAAAACGCCTCGCCTCTTTTGCCGAGCGGCCAACTAGCCCTTTTTGACGCGGCCCCCATCATCGATCGGGTGGGCGGCATTTATGGCCGCGGGTTCATTCAAACCCAGGCCCAGGTCGATCCGAAGGCTTGGTATTTAGTGTCGCATTTTCCGGGCGATGAGGTCATGCCCGGAACTTTAATGTACGACGCTTGTCTCCAAAGTTTAAGATTATATTTATTGACCTTAGGCTGGGTGGCTGACCACGGCGCGAGCGCTTGGCAACCACCCTTAGGCGTGGCCCAAAGCTTAAAATGTCGGGGGCAAGTCACCCCCAATACCAAAATCGTGGCCTACGAGATCCACGTCCGAGAGCTTTTAACGCACAAGCATGAAGGCCGCGATGAGCTAGTGGCCTTGGCGGAGGCCATCATGTGGGCGGATGGTCGACCCATCGCCGAGGCCCGAAACCTAGGCTTACGGTTATCGGGGGTTAACCTTAATGACGTGGCCAGCTATTGGGCCCCGGCCAAACCGCGTTCCCAGCAAGCCAAAACCAAAACCCGGGTTAAGACGGATCTTTTGTTTGACAAAGCCCGGCTCAACTGTTTAATCCATGGCCAAATGTCGGAGGCTTTAGGCTCAAAATTTAGCCGTTTTGACGATGGCTCCTTTGTGGCCCGTCTCCCCCAGGCGCCCTATGATTTTATCGACCAAGCCGAAGTCACCCAAGGCCAGGTAGGTCGCGTCAATCTGGGAACCTCGGTCACGGCCGCCTGGCGGCCGCGAGCGGATAGTTGGCTATTTGAGCGGGCCGGCGGCAAGAATCCGACCCTGCCTTACGCGGCCTTAAACGAGGTCGCTCTCCAAGCCTGCGGTTTTTTGTCCTCTTTCATGGGCACGGCTTTGTTATTTAATGAGTCCATGTATTTTCGTAACCTGGGCGGGGAAGCCACGGTCTTAAAAGAGATCTTCCCCAACCACCCCGAGCCTTTGGTGACCCGGGCCACTTTAACCAAATCCAGCCTCTTGGGGCCGATGACCATCCAGCATTACGAGTTCGCCACCAGCCAAGGCCATCAAGCCGTTTACGAGGGGCAAACCCATTTTGGGTTCTTTAGTCTAGACGCTTTAACCAAACAACGCGGCTTGCGAGCCGAGCCCAATCTATTGGCGGCCCTCAAAAAACCACCCCTGACCGGCTTCCCTTACCCGCGAGGCCAAGCTTGGCCTCGGGAACCGTGGCTGATGTTGGAGGAATTATTCCTGGCCGATGACACCCGTCGGATTTGGGGGCAAGCCAAAGTCGATCCGAAGGCTTGGTTTTTTCAAGCCCATTTCCCTGGGGATCCGGTTTGGCCTGGTTCTTTAGGCTTGGAAGCTTTTTTCCAAGCCGCCAAATTCTTGGCCGTTCGCCGCTATTTCACCGATCCCCCGGAAACTTTTAGCGGCTCCTTCGCGGCCCCGCTACCCGGCCGCAAACATAGTTGGCTCTACCGGGGCCAGATTCCGCCAGACAGCCAAATCATGGAACTGGGTCTCCGCGTCACCAAAAGCGATCCCCACAACCGCGCCTTAACTTTTAACGGCCTCTTGTCCGTCGATGGCCTGGAGGTCTACCAAGTCGATAATTTTACGGTCGCGTTGCGTGAGCAATAAACCTGACCGGGAGCCCTCGCCCTTAAACTTGGCTTTTGAGGCGCGAGTTTTCCTGGAATACATGAAAGAGCTAGGTCTTAACGACCTGGGCGTGGATCTACCCAAACACGTTCCCCCGCCCCGGTTATTGGGGGCCGAGAACCCGTCGACTAAACCTAACCAAGTAGCGGACTCTTGGCGCCCGCCCAAACTTGATCAGTCAGGGCTAGATCCGCCAGATCTCGCTCCGCCAAGACTAAATCAGCTCGCTCCGCCCCAATACCAATACGCTCCCCCGCCCCGGGTACCGGGGGCGGCCAGGAACCTATCCGCTAAACCCAACCAGTTACCAGAATTTTGGCTGGCTCCGGGGCTAGAGCCGCTGGTCGATCCAAGCCTAATCCCTAACCACGGCTCTAACCACATGTCTCCGCCGCCAACGCCGCGATCAACCGCGCGCCCCGCCGCCGCCAACGCGGCCGGCGCGCCTCCACTTGACTCGCGCGCCACGCCTATTTTTGAGGCCATTTTTGACTCAGATTATATTCCCCCACCCGCTAGCGTTGATTCTCGCCAACCCAGTCTCCCCGCCCGCCAGGCCAATTTCCCAGAGCCTAGCCAGGCCAACACCTTGGAAGAATTGGCCGCCTTCACTCTCAACTGCCAGCGCTGCCACCTGGCCCAACCCTCCAAAACCCTAGGCCAAGGCCCCTTAAACCCGCCGATCACGCTGGTGTTAAATTCGACGGAAGGCGACCATCTTTGGCCGACTGGGGCGGCGGGGAAACTATTGACTGAGATTATCACCGACGGGCTAAATCTAGCGGTTGAGGAGGTCTACGTCACCCGAATCCTCAAATGCCGCGTCAAAAACCTGGCCAATTTAAAGCCTTTGGAACAAAAAAAATGCTTTGAGCTCATTACCCGGGAAATAATTCTCGTCAATCCCCAAATCGTGATCGCCTTGGGGGAATTTCCCGGCCAGGTTCTCACTCAATCCAATAAATCGATGTTTTTCTTGCGGATAAAACCATTTTTTGTTTTAAACTCGCCCCAAAGAATTCCCCTCCAGATCATCTATGATCTAGGCCCAACGCTGGAGAGCCTGGAGGTAAAAAAAGACATGTGGCGGGATCTGGAAAAAGCCAAACGGTTGGCCAATTTAATCTAAAAGAAAGTAGAAGTTTAGTCTAAAGTTTAAAGCCTACAGTCTTTCGCGAGTTTTCGCCGCTAGTCACCCCGTTAGGATCGTCCTATGACGGAAGTCAATTTTCTCAGCCATCTGAAGGAACTGCGTTTCCGGCTCATCGTCTGCCTGAGCGCCTTCGTGGTGGCCTCATTGGGAGCCTGGCCCTTCCGAGACCAAACGCTGGCCTTTCTCATGACCCCGGTTTTGGATCTTTTGCCCCCTGGCGAGAGTTTAAAATTCTTCGCCCTCCAAGACGCTTTTAGTCTTAACTTTAAAGTTTCCATTTGGGCCGGGCTCATCTTTTCCTCGCCCATCACGCTCTACCAAATCTGGGCCTTCTGCGCCCCAGCTCTTAAGCCTTCGGAAAAGAAAAAAGTCCCTTTATTAGCTCTATTGGCCCTTTCGCTGCTCCTAGCCGGAGTTTGTTTCGCCTATTTCCTGGTCTGGCCCATCACTTTCAACTTCTTTTTAGGTTTTAGCTCATCGTCCATACGCCCCCTTTTGGCCGGGGATAGATATCTATCTTTGATCATTGGGCTAACGGTCGCCTTCGCTTTGGCCTTTCAACTGCCTTTAATCCTCATGTTTTTAGGCCGATTGGGTTTAATCACCGCCCAAACCCTCAAAAAATATCGCCCTTACGCCATCATCGCCTTTTTTGTCATTGGGGCCATCCTCACGCCCCCGGACGTTTTAAGCCAATGTTGCTTGGCTTTAACGCTCTGGTTTCTTTATGAGTTAAGCGCGCTCCTTTTGCCCAGAAAGCCCGTTGACCCAGAGCTGGAACAGCTAGAACAGATTAATCCCTATGAAGGCCAATCAGAAGACCCATCAAAAGACCAATTAGCAAAGCGCCTAGAAAATGGCCATCAAGATCCCCTAGCGGATAAACTAGAAAAAAACCGCCCGACCAGTCCGCCCACCAACGCCCCAGCCGAACCAGGGGCCCCCGCGTGAGAGACCTTAAGCGCCACGTCGCGGCTATCCTTTGTGGGGGCCTCAGTCGTCGGATGGGCTCTGACAAGGCTTTTTTACGGGATCAATCTGGCCAACTGTTGTTAGCCCAGACCGCGGCCAAGCTGGCCTCTTGGTTTGGGTCGACGATCTTGGTGGCCGATGATCCCCAAAAACTGGCTCCCTTTCCCGAATTAAGCTCTTATCGGGCCGTCGGCGATCTGCATCCCCTGACCGGGCCAGTGGGGGCCATCCGGACAGCTTTATTGGCTCAACCAGGTCAGACGATTTTTATCCTCGCCGGAGATCAACCAATCCTGGATCTGGGAGTAATTTTACAGCTTAAGGATTTATGGAAAAAATCGCCCATCGACATAGCCCTCCCGCGACATGACGGCTCCATTGAGCCGCTTTACGCCTTTTATGGGCCCAATTGCGCGGCGGTTTTTGAGCGAAGTCTGGCCCAAAATCAGCTGGCCATCCGGCGAAGCTTTCCATTTCTTCAGGTAAAATACCTAGATCTGGATCCAGACGCCCTCCCCATCGGGCTCTTTAAAAATCTCAACACCCCCGCGGAGGCTCAAGCCCTAGGTTACCAACCAGCCCCGACTAGCCCGAAAACCCCGCCTAATTAACTTAAGGCGTTGGGACGCTAATTTTTTTGTCGCGCGGTTGAGCGTTAAAGATGAGCGTTGAGGGTTGATCTTCTACGCGGCCGCTCGACTATTTTTGGGAGAAAAACCGAGCGCGCGGCGTGACCAAGCCAGTTTTTATCCGCGGACATCACGCTTTCCACTTTAGCCAACATTTTGTTTCTGACCCCTAAAAATGTCCATAAATCGCCAAAACAATTTGTCTCTAGATTGACGAAATTGTTGATCTATTGTCTCGTTAAAGCCAGTCATTTTTTAAGTTCCAAAATAGCCCTCTTAGTTACTTAAAATAATATATAAGAAACTATTATTTGACATATTTATAAGATATTATTATTTTTTCCCAGCCATAAATTCCTTAAGAGAGCCATCAGAAGAGCCTCCAGAATAGTCGTTAGGGGAGTCGTTAGGCAAGCCATTAGGACAAGGTTTTAGGCTAATAATAGACTAAACGTCTCGCCTATTTTTGAACAAAGTAAGCTTTAGGCTAATGAAATTTCCTCTTGACTGGTTCTGGGTTGGGTTTGGTCTAGATCAAAGCGTCCAAAAATCTTTTCCGCCAACAGTTTAAGCGAATCGGACGAAGGAAGGAGTCGCGGGAAAAGAACGTTAAACACGCGCGCGCGTGGCGCCACTCCGAATCGATAAAAAAGGTCTCGTCAACGCGCGTTAAACCCTGGATCTAGGGGTGGGACACAGCCAGTTACCCCAAAAACCCAGGGCTTTGTGTCCCGCGAAAACCGGTGGCGGAGAACCGGCTCTGAGAGACAATTCCGTAAACATTTCCCTGGCGAGCCCCGCTAGGGGACTCGCCAGGGGATTCAAAACATTATTATTTAGAAATTAAAACCAATACCCAAGCCGGCGTTATGGCTCACAAAGCCACGGGCGGCGTCTAGATCATAATTAACGAAAACATCAAATTGGTCACTGATTTCAAACTTGACCCCAGCTCCCACTTGCAGGCTGCCACTGGCGGGTTTAATCCCCCCAACTGTCCACCTATAGTCACCGCTTTCAATAGAGCCCACGGTCATTTTGTTATCCGGTCTCTG
>JAISYP010000064.1 GCA_031269825.1 Deltaproteobacteria bacterium | reverse complement strand
CGCGGGCTTGACACGCGCCTAGAGGCATTTTGGCGGTTTTGCCACCGGATAGCCAAGCCGAGGCGGAGCCAATTTTACGGAACATCAGTCGATCCGGGGATTTCGTCTCCGCCATGACCAGGGCGCTTAAGCTGGCCGATCGGTTGGGGAACCTTTTTCCATCTATCGTTTCCGATCTTTATGGTTTAAATGGCGCGTAAGGGAATTTTTATTTTACCAGGGGCTTTTTGGGTGGCCAGGTAATTAGTCGCCATCTTGGCTCATTATAGCCCATCATAGCCCATCATAGCTTATCAACGCGTGGCTCCAAGGCTCGCGGGTTGGGCGACCATTTTTTTATCACGTTGTTTTTGGTCTGATAACCTCGGGGTTTTGTTTCATTTTTTCTTATCAATGGAGGATTTTAGATGGAGTCTTTTCAGAGGGATTTTTTAGACGTGATCACCAAGAAATACGCTCTTTTCCAGGGGCGGGCTAGACGGCGGGAATATTGGATGTTCTACCTATGGGTAACTTTGGTCTCCATGGCGTTGGGGGTTGTGGCCGCGATTTTTTCCGCGATCAGCGGTACTTTAGGCCTTCTCATTTATGGCGTGATTGGGCTTTGCTTGATAGCCCTAGTGGTTCCCTCCACAGCCCTTGGCGTGCGTCGATTGCACGATATAGGACAATCCGGTCTTTTGATGCTACTACACCTGACTTATTTAGGCTTTATACCGCTGATTATGGCTTTATTTGATAGTAAGCCTGGCGCGAACAATTATGGGCCGAACCCTAAGGGACTGTAAAGTTTTTTCGCCGCTTTTTTTCTTTAACCTGGCCAGAGTGGCTCGCCTGGCCAGGTTTTTTGTTTTTTTGTTACTCAGGGTGGTCAAAAAATTTGTGTTACGGTATTGGCCTCCGTTCAGGGCTCCTCTTTCTATTAGGATTTGAGGCTAGTGACCGGTGGCCATTATTACCACTAACCCAGTTAGTTAGAATTTTTGGAGGTCTTATGGTTCAAGACTTTTCATGATAAACGGGGGCGCCATCCCACCAGGACTAGAAGCTATGGAGCGGCCTTTGGTCTGATCAGGACAATCATCTGGCCACCAGAGCCGGGTACCTACCTCAACACCGCCTCGCCAAAAAAAATCTAACCATCCAGAATCCAGAATGACGCCTGGCCAATCCAACCAAAACTGGTCTGACCCTCCCCGGCGACCATCAAAAAGGAAGATTTTGGGACAAACGAGAAAATCAGGTCAAGCTGTCAGATTGGTGAAGCCCAGGTCTCGAGCCACTTTTAACTGATTTTAATACCGCGTGAACGGTTACCTACAATTAACCAAATCATTAATCATGCCAATCTCTGGCCTTGGGCCCCGGTCGGAGGTTAGGTTTTTACCCCCGCTAACTTCTTGATTTTAATCATTTTTTATTGACCGCCTATTATTAGTCAGGCCATAATAATTATAAAAATCACTTAGTTACCTTGTAAAATCCCACCTACGCCCAGAACTCGGCGACAAACCCCGCGCTGACTCCGACCAGGCCTTCCTGGTCAGCCAAACGCTAGCCCAATCCCCAAAGAGATTAAAGAAACCTTTCAAGAGAGTTTTTCACTCTAGGCTCTTGGGGGATTTGACCTGGCTAGCCAACCTTTTTTCAATCCTTTTCCTTAACTCCAGCAAAGTCTCGCTGGGGAGGTGGGCCACGTCTAATATTTCCGAAGGAGTGGCTTGGGCGATCGCCTCTAGCGTGACAAACTTGTTCAATATCGCCTGTCGACGCCTGGGCCCGATCCCCTTTAGACCGTCAAACAAACTCTCGACCTGGCTTTTGGAACGCAAAAGATGATGGTATGACCGGCAATAACGATGGGCCTCGTCCCTTAATTTAGCCAAAACCAATAACCCCGCCGAGCCAGGTCGAAGATCCACGGGGTTCTTGCGGTTAGGCTTAAAAATCCGATCCGGCCCGCCGCCGGTTCGATCTTTGGCGATTCCGACTAAAGGCGGGGGCGGGATATTTAGTTCCTTAAAGGCTAACAGGGCGGCCGACAGTTGACCCAACCCGCCATCCACCACCACTAGATCCGGGTTGGGCCACTTATTGGGCTCTTTATTCGGGTCAAACCGGCGGGTGAGAACTTCCTTAAGGCCCGCGTAATCGTCGCCCCCCACGTCAGCTTTAATTTTAAAGCGCCGATAAGCCTCTTTTTTTAACTCCCCCGCTTCCATGACCACCATCCCCGCCGTGGTGGCCTGACCCTGAAGATGAGCCAAATCAAAACACTCCAAGCGCCGGGGGATAATCGCCAGATCCAGCCGAGCCTTTAGTTCCACCATGGCTCCCTGGGTTTTTAAAGATTGTTCCAGTCGCTCCTCTAAGCTGACCCGGGCGTTCTCCTGGGCCATGGCCAAAATCCGGCGACCATCCTCGCCCCTATATTCCCCGATTTTCACTGGCTGGCCTAAAGCGCTTAGCCAGTCTTCCAACCCCTCGCGCTCGGAGCCCAAATCCTCTGGGAGCCAAATCCGTTGGGGAACAAAATGCCCTTGCCCGTAATACTGGGTCAATAGACTCAAAAGGATCTGGTTTGGGGCGCCCTCGCCTTCCGCCCACACCGGTCGACAACCGGTCACCACCCCAGCCCGGATGGTCAATACCGCGGCCTGGGCCACCCCATCTTTAACCACCAACCCCCAGGCGTCGCGATCCTGGCCATGGACTTTGGCCACCACTTGACGCTCCAGGGTAGTTTTAATGTCCCTAAGACTATCGCGAGCCTTGGCCGCGGCCTCGTAATCCAAGCGCTCGGCGGCTTCCACCATGGCCCGGGTCAAATCCTCGGTTAACTTTTCTGACTCGCCCCGAAAAAAAAGGCGAACTCTTTCCGCGATCGCCTGATACTCTGTCTGGCTCATCTCCGGTCGACAAGGCCCCACGCAGCGGCCCATCTGATAATTAAGGCACGGGCGACTAACTTTTTTCACCTCTGGCCGACGACATTTACGGAGCGGAAAAAGCCGGTTGGCCAGGCGGATCGTCTCCCGCAACGCCCCTACCGAAGGGAAGGGGCCGTAAATAATCGAGCCATCTTTGACTGGACGGCGGACGATCTCCAAAAAAGGGTAGGGTTCGTGGTGGTTGAGCCTTAAGGAGGGGTAAGTTTTATCGTCGCGGAGGATAACGTTAAAGCGGGGTCGATGTTTTTTTATCAGATTGTTTTCTAGGATTAAGGCTTCTTTTTCCGTGTTCGTGACCACAAACTCAAAAGACTCAATTTGGCTCACCATCAAAGCCACCCGAGGGGGGAGATTTTTTTGGAAATAACCGCTGACCCGGCGAGGCAGGATTTTAGCTTTGCCGACGTAGATGATTCGACTATCCGCGTCGATCATCAAGTAAACGCCCGACGAGGGCGGCAGATCTCGCGCTTTTCGTCGCAAACGGCTTAAACGCTCTTCGTTGGTCGCGGCGGGGTCGACTATAACGCTAGCGTCGGGCTCAAGCCCGGTATCGGGCGAGCAAGTCATCCCAAAGCCATTGACCTTTCAAGATACACTCCACCATCTCCCGCGCCGCGCCATGGCCGCCATTGGCCGTGGCGACAAACTTAGCCACGGCCAAGACTTCGGGGCAAGCGTCAGCCGGGGCCATGGGGAGAGCGCAACGAACCAGGATCGGTAGATCCACGATGTCATCCCCGGCGAAAGCGGTTTGTTCTGGGGTTAAGCCTTCTTTTTTGAGGATCGCCTCATAGGCTTCCAGTTTATGGAAAACGCCCTGGCGAACTTCCGTTATCCCTAGCTCCTCGGCGCGTCTAGCCACCACTTCGCTACGCCGACCCGTGATGAGGGCGACTTTAATCCCCGCCTTTAGGAGCGTCTTGATCCCATGGCCATCACGGCTGTGGAAACGTTTAGATTCCACGCCTTGATCATTAATGATGATCCCGCCATCGGTCAAGACCCCATCCACGTCAAAACCAACCCATTGGATCTGTTTAAAAAAGTCATACCTTTTATCACGTTCCCCCCCCGCGAATCCCGGCTCCATGGTCGCCTCACTTTTTCGGTTTTGGCTGGCGCGCCAATTTATCCAACGCCACCAAATCCTTTAATAATGGTTCCAGCTCCGCTAAAGGCCATTGGTTGGGCCCATCGCATAACGCCTCGGCTGGCCGCGGATGGGTCTCTATAAAGACGCCCGACACCCCCACCGACACGGCGGCTCGGGCCAAAGCGGGGATAAATTCCCGTTGCCCGCCCGAAGACCCTTGCCCCGCCGAAGGCAACTGAACCGAATGGGTGGCGTCAAAAACCACTGGCCATCCCGAGTTAGCCATGGTGACTAATGAGCGCATGTCCACGACTAAGTTGTGGTAACCAAAAAAAGTTCCCCGCTCCACGAGGATTAAACCAGCGAAGTTAGGGCGCGAGGCCATTTTTTCCGCCACTAAGAGCATGTCCTCGGGGGCCATGAACTGACCTTTTTTCACCTGCGCCGGTTTACCGCTTTGGGCGGCGGCCAAAAGAAGATCCGTCTGACGAGACAAAAAAGCCGGAATCTGGATTAAATCCAAAACCTGGGCCGTTGGCTCCACTTGCCAAACTTCATGGACGTCCGTGACCACGGGAACCTGGTAGAGCTCTTTTATCTCCTTTAACATGCCCAGGCCCTCATTAAAACCCGGACCCCGAAAAGACGAGCCGGAAGAGCGGTTGGCTTTGTCAAAACTGGATTTAAAAACCAGCCCAATACCCAGCTTACTGGTTACCTCCATTAGCTCTTCGACCACTTGGATTAATAGCCCCCTTGACTCAATCACGCAAGGGCCAGCGATGAGTAATAAAGGGGCGTCTCCCCCCACGGGGACATGGGCTATTTTAAAAGTCTTTGACCTCATAATATCACTTGAATGAATCCAGGTTCCAGCGGGGCAACAATAACCCCTGGGCCACGTGTAAAAAAAACTCATCCGTCATGCCCGCGATAAAATCGCGGGCTTTTTCTTCTGGCGAACAAGTTTCCTGGTAAGTCGGATCCAATTTGTCCAGGAAGAGCCGGGCCGAGTCGAGTTTAGGCTCTTGGGCGAATTCCGCGGTCATGGTCTCAAAAAGAAACTCGTAAAGCTGGCGGATCTTGGGGGTCTCGCTTTTCACCAAGGGATTGTAATAGATATTAGCTCGATTGAAGTTCTTTAGATCCATCAAAGCTCGCCCCACTTCCGGGGAAAAGGCCACTTTGCGGGGCTCGTCGCGGGCGTTTTTTAGTAAATCTTCCACCAATCGATAAACAATATGGCCATTGGTGGAGCCTAGAACTTCGCTGATGTCGGCTGGCAATTCCGAGCGCTGGATGAGCCCAATCTCAATGGCGTCCTCAAGATCCCGACCCACGTAACTAATGGAGTCGGCTAGGCGAGTGACGCAACCTTCCCGGGTCATGGGATTGATGAGGGCTTGGGGGTTCTGGGAACGGATGGCCAGGCGGCGATCCAATTCCTCAAACGTCCCCTCGCCCATGGGGGAGAGCGAGGCGTAGTCCGATTCCCCGTCATGGCACAAGATCCCGTCCAACGTTCCCAGGGTTAGATTAAGACCCTGGCCACCTTTTTCTAGTCGCTCTAAGACCCGGACACTCATGACGGCGTGACTAAATTGCCCTAAGCCACTTTTTAGACACAATTCCGATAAAAACCGCTCCCCATCATGCCCAAACGGCGGGTGACCTAGATCATGGCCCAAAGACATGGCCTCAATCAGATCCAGATCCAACCCCAAAGGCCCGCCAATGGTTCGAGCGATGCGCGAGACCAACTGGACGTGCAAAACCCGGTGGGTGATATGGGAATTTTTCAACAGGTAGAAAACCTGGGTTTTGTCGATATACCGCGTATAAGCCCGGGAATGGAGGACGCGATCCACGTCTAGGGCGTACGGAGGGCGTAGATCCGATTTTTCCAACTCAGAGATCGGGCGACGACGGGCCTGGAAAGGGTCGTTAGACACGAAAAACGCGTTTCAATGAACCAGCTTCTGGTAGATTTCTCGACAAGCCGCCACCGCTTCGGGGGATTTCTCAAAAACCGCTTGCCCCAGACGATCGGAATCGATGATACTGTCAGCGTAAGGAATGAACCCCAAAACCGGGAGCCCCCCCACGTTTTGAGCGATAAAATCGCGATCCGACTGATTCCTGACCTTGTTGCCCACCACGCAGATCCTTTTTAGCCCTAAATCCGCCCCCAATTTTTTGATCGCCCGGGCCGTCTCCAAAGATCTTTGTCCCGGCTCGGTCACGACGATTAAGGCGTCCACGCCGGTGGAAGTGGCTCGCCCCAAGTGCTCCAGCCCCGCCTCCATATCCAAAATAACCACCTCGTCGCGCGTCAAAACCAGGCTCATGACGAGAGTTTTTAGTAAGACGCTTTCCGGGCAGATACAACCGCCGCCGCCTTTACTGACCCCACCTAAAGTCATGAACCGAATCCCCTTGATCTCCTTGGCCAGGGTTTCGGGCAGATCGTCCACTTTAGGGTTAATGGAAAAAAAAGTCCCGTAACTACCAGGCTCGCTACCGGTTCGCTCGGCCACTAACTCCTTCATCTCGGAGATGGGCGTTAAACCAGATAGATCCGCGAACCCCAAGGCCCCAGCCAAGTTAGCGTCGGGATCGGCGTCAATGGCCAGAACCTTGGCCCCATTTTCTTTAAAGATATAGGCCAAGGTCGCGGACAAAGTGGTCTTGCCCACCCCGCCTTTACCGGAAACCGCTAATTTCATGCCGACTCCTTCTGGAAAATCCCCAAAAACAGTTAAACGCCCTGGCTAAAGACCTCTCGCGGCCCCCATCAACCGGTAAACCAACGCCGAGCCCAACCAAGCCACATCCTCAATGTTCAGATACATCACAATCGTCTTGTCGAAAAGGACTTGGCCGTCCGGCTCAAACTCCTCGTCCCCATGACGCACCAAGAGCGCGATATCCAGATGCGGCAAAACCCGAAAACTGGCCGCCTCATCGCCCAGTCCCGGTCGTTCCACCCCACCTAATAGAGCGGTGACCTTGGTGAATAACCCTGGTTTATGGCCAAAAACCTGAGCGAGGGGAATTTCGGCCCGCCGATGGAAAGCTTGGTGGTAAAACTCGCCCCCAGGTATTTGGCGGTAGGCCACCCATTCGCCTTGGGGCTCTAACCCCTTGGCGCCCAATAGATAATGGAGAACCAAAACCCCGTCCGTTAAGCTAAACTCCTCGCCTTCTCCCTGATCCGCCCAGGTAACCACGTAATCCGGGACAGACACCCAGACCAACCGGTTCATAAACTTTAAGCTTAAGCGAACTGTCTCCCATTCGGCTCCCGAACGAGCCGCGATCTGGGCTGGATCGAGCTGTTGGAGTTCTTTAATCGCCAAGATCTGGGAATTTTTATAATCATCGACTCGCATCCCCCCAAAAGCCTCCCAAGGGTAAATTTTACCGATCATAACACAGGCCCAGGACAGCCACCAAATCCGGTTCTTCGCGCGCCCCGTCCGGCGACGCCGGGCCACTATTTATCAGGCTGAATTATAAGTTATTAAACATTTATATCATCTATTAATATCTATATTATCGCTATTGACGCTTTTTTTGTTTAACTATGAATCAAGATTAGAGAGTCACTAAATCACTAGATGATTAGATCTAAATACAATAATAAAGTGATTTATAGAGCAACTTTCTATATATTAGCAATTATATTTAATCTTATGTTACATCTTATATATCATTTATAATAAATTTTATATCTATAGTAGTGACTATTTTAAAATATATGGAGACTAAAAAACTACGAACGCGACTTTCTAGATATTCTTTCACAGGACTATCCGTATTTTCACTATGTGTTTTAGCTAACCGTTCTCGTGGTTTCTAAAACCATTTAAAAGTGGCTCGAGACCTGGACTTAACAAATCTGACGGCTTGATCTGTTTTTCTCGTTTGTCCCAAAATCTACTTTTTGGGTTGTCGCCGGGTAGGGTCAGACCAGTTTTGGGTGGCTTGGCTAGGCCTCATTCTGGATTCTGGATGGTTAGTTTTTATTGTCGCGGCGAGGTTTGAGGAACCCGGGGCTGGTGGCCGGATGATTGTCCTGATCAGACCTTAAGGCCGCTCCATAACCCCTAATCCTAGTGGTGGATATTCTCAATAAAAACTGAGCCATAATGGACCACTTTTCTCAGTAAAAATGGGCCACCGCGATGGGATCGCCCTCTAGATTTGTCCACCTATCCGTCCGCTCGTCACGACGCGCAGACCAATTAGGCCTCTCGCCTTCGAACAGCTCTCGCGCCTCCGGTCGCTCCCTAACCCACCCTTTGACGACGAGAGTTACTTTTGGTTCCGAGACTAATGACCACCTCCCCAAGCGCGCTTAGGCCGCTTTGATCAGACGCGCCCTGGGCGCGCGTGTATACTGGACGTATACACTGGATCTATACAAGGACGTATACACGGATCTATACAAGGACGTATACACTGGAATAGGTCAAAAGAAATGAAAACTTGACTAACCTAACTACTTACTAACCCCTTTTTAATTTCAAAAAGCGCCTTATGGAAACCAGTTCCAGCTCATTGCCTCTCGCCAGCCACCACAACTGAACGCGGCGTTTTTTTTGGCTCTTAAATTTTGATGGTCTCGCGAAAAGGCCAAAATTCAAGAACCTTAATTTATAAATTATTGATATTAATACTCTTTTAGTTGACGATTTCCATTAAACTAGGATTTTCGCGATGCCATTAATTATAGAAGTCAAATCCCACGCCCAGAGCGGCTTTATGATTCACATAACCTCTGGCCGCGTCTAACTCGTAATTGACGAAAACATCCCAGAAGTCGTTGATCTCGACCTTGGCCCCAGCCCCAGCTTGGAAACTGCCACTGGCCGGTTTAATTCCAGTGATTGTCCACCGGTTTGGGCCACCGTTGACTCGCCCCACGGACAGATGGTGGTCAGGTTTATGAAGCGCCCATGTCCCGCCTAAACGGATCTCAGGGATAATCTTCGCCGCTCCCGCCATGAAAGCGCCATTTAGCCGCAAAAGAAATGGAACCTCCACTAGATGGATGGATTTTTTATCGAACACATTGACCAACGCCAAGGGAGTCCCATGAACCGACTCCGCCCAGCCGTCTTGGCGAGCGTTTATATACCTCAGACCCACCGTCGGGGTAAGCGTAGCGTTTCCCAAATCAAAGATCTTACCAACCCTGGCCCCAATCTGCCAAGTGTCCATATTAAAATCGCCCTCTTTCCAACCACCGTTAACGCCGATGTTTTTGGCGTTGTTTTTCGAAAGGGCGTAAGCGACGTTAGCGTCAAAAAATAAGTCATTATCCAATTGGTAAGAGCCATAAACCCCAAAGCCGGCCGTGTCCGAGTCAATGGTTGTCCAACCATTCAAACTTTTGATCTGGCCAGTGGAAAACGAAGCCGCTAGACCAAAACGTACGCTCTGGAAATCGTAACCATAGAGAGCCGCCTGGCTCTTCTGGCTGGCCCACGAGCCATGCCCACCAACCCAAAGCCGATTGAACGCGTCCTCAGACCCCGCGGCCGGGGGATCGGCGGCGTAAAGGTTGCCCTGGATCCGATCCAAACGTTTATAGACCGCCCCCTGAAATTTATTAACCGCGTTCAAGATGGCGATGTTAACGCCCACCATGGTTTCGCCAGAGCTTTGCTTCATAAACCTCTGGAGGATAGCCATATTTCCGCTATCCTCGGCCTGTTTAACGGCCTTGTAGAACGAGTCGAGGGAGTCCTCATCTTTAATTGCGTCCACAAACTGTTTATCATTATTAGTAGGTTTATATTCAGTTGTATTATCTAAATCATCAATAGTCTCATCAGGAGGCTTTAAATATATATATATTTCATCAGGAACCTCGTCATTAACAATAATATATGATGGCGCCTCAAAATTCTCCGCGGTAAGTTTAAGAGCTTCATTGGTTGTGGCGACAATAATGGGTGAATCTGGATCAATTTTACTATTGGAAAGCGCTAAAAAAATTGGCTCTTCTCCGTCCAAGGTAATTTGAGCGGTGGCGGTAAGAGAGCCTTGGTCGGTTCCATCAAAGTTAATATTTAAGGTGGAGTCTGAGGTAAAAGTCACGTTTCCCTCAACGTTCAAATCATGAACGCCCAGATCCAACTCCCCCTCTAGGCCTAAACCAGTGGAGCCAGTAGTCGTTAATCTAGCTGAGCCAGCCAGTTTAAGGAAGCTATCCTGGGAGATCCTCAAAGACTGGTTCAAAGTTAAAGCCGTTCCAGATCCCAACTCCAACCGAGAGTTGGTGGCCTCGACATCAAAAAAAGTGTCTACGCTCTGAGTGGTGACGAAGTAGTGTTTTCCACCATTAAGAGATAATTTTTGGGTAGTGATATCTCCTTGATAATAGTTGACGGATGGCCCAGTCACGGTGATGTTGTTCGTCGTTTGAGTAATTAGGTCGTGAAACGTATTCACGCCTCCAGCGATAACCATGTCGCCATCCGAGTAAAGGTCATCCAAAAAGATATTATTGTCGCCACCGGTGATAAAAATATCGCCAGTGACGTTAACTTTCGATTCAAAAGTGTTTGTTTGACCGCCGATGATATTCAGTTTGCCAACATTAGTTGAATTGGTGATGGTGTTCGAGCCATCCACGATTAATAGCTCTCCACTGGCGTTAACTGAGCCCTTGACCAGGTTGAATCCAGGGCCACTATAAAAAATTATGTTGTTATTATCCCCAGCCTGATTGCCCCCAATGAGATTTCCACCAATTTTGACTCCCGCCAAGGTCACGGTATTGTTGGATGTATTAGATACATCAGAGGTCGTATTGGAATAGCCGCCATAAACGTCGCCCTTGACGCTGACATTGGTCAGAATCACCGTGTTGTTGTCCGCAAACGAGCTATTTGAGTAACCGCCAAT
>JAISYP010000053.1 GCA_031269825.1 Deltaproteobacteria bacterium | reverse complement strand
TAATGTGTCAACAATCGTTTTCCAGCTGTCATTTATTCCTTTCCCCTGTAACAGCGGCCGAATCTTGTGGATACACTGGTAGGCCAAGGTTGATACGAAAAGATGGCTATTAATCCTCCACTTTTTTGGACGCTGAATCGGCTTAAGCCCAAGTTCAGACTATAGACCGGGAACACGCTCTCCAGTTTGGTTAGGCGGATGTAGATCCTCTATATTCCCTCCGCCAACCTGGTTACCTGGTTGGCCTTAATATTGTAAACGCCTGGATGGGATAATTGATTTCCCTTCGCGTAGTCCTCCTTTTTCACAGGCTATCCGGATGACCTCTCCGCCTGTTCCAACTCAGGCCGACCTGGAAACAAAGAGGGGGCCAGTAAGAATTTCCTTGATCCTAATTAGTTAGTTGTGACCAAAGCTCACTGGGAAACAGTTAGCCAGTTTCAAGATTGAGGATAGTCCGCCTCCTAGGGCTTCCAGAGTCGCTAACTCTATAAGTGGCCATGAGTCTATAAGATATAGTAGTTAGCGCCCGACTTAGAGGCGCCTGTTTTGATTTTGGAAATAAACATAAAGCCAAAATAATATGACACCGACCGAAAGTCTACAAAAAGAGTCCTTATTAAAAATTGAGGGTGCTACAAGAGCGCTTTTTGACGGTAGAATCAGATTTTTTTGCTAGAGAGCTGATTTATAACTTTTTTACCAATAAAAAAGCGTCTAATTTTACTATAATTAACTTTTTTAGACAAAATTAGATGGCCTGGCAGGGGCGGCTGTTAAAGATCGGCTAAGGCTTTCCCCGAAACAAGAATTCGCCTCAGGTCGAGTTAATGAGAAAACAATTATTTCGAGAGGCCAGGGGAGGCCAGTAAGGTCGTGGCCGGCTCGGGCGCGGGCTTTTAGCCCGCGTTCGGGGACATTGACCGCGCGTTAGACAGATATAGTATTATTATCAATTTTCTAGCCCTAAATGGGCTGGTCAAGCGAACCTCATCGGTCAAAGATTCATGATTTTAGGGCGAGACCTGGCTAACTGAAGGGCGGTTTTTATCCTTGACCCACCCCTTAATCCACCTCATGGCTCCCCCCGCGTCAACCTCGCGTAAACCTTAGGTTGATTCCGACGTTTCCTTGAGGCTCTTGGGCCAGGATAGCCCGGATTCTGGCCTCTATCCGCGGGATCTGAGAATATTGGATTTAATCGGGATTTCGTTGTAAAATGGCGAACTATATCAGTTAGGGAACGTCAGCGAAGGCGCGTCAATAAGGCGGCTTCAGTAACCAACGTATAGTTCTGGAAAAGTTTGGTCTTTTCCCCTCAGCTAGGGCTCTTGTTTTGGTTAAAACGCTAGGTTTGTTCCCCCGGACTGGTTCCAAGACAAGGATTGACCAGTTTTAACCGGTCGTGGCCAGTTTTGGAACTATTTTATGGGTCTTTTGGGTTTAGCTTGAGGGTTTAGCTAATGGTTTAAAGAGCCAAAGCGAGCCCAGGTTTGTTTTCCCGTTAATCTCCCCATCTTCCTTTTGGTAAGGTCAGCCAGATTTCCCGGTGGCTAAAATCGCGGCCTTATTTCGCCAACACACAGCGTCTCCGCCCCATTCGCGACGGCGGAAATTTTCGGCGCAGGAGTAATGAATGAAAGCCAAGCAGGAATTTAAAGTTGTCCCCAGGTTCCCGGCGAAGCTGGCCGCCTTAAGGCGCATGGCTTACAACGTCTTCTTCAGCTGGCAGAGCGAGATTCGGGATATCTTCCAACGGATCGATCCCAAGCTCTGGGAACAATCAGGCCACAACCCCGTGGTCTTGATGGGGCTGGTGGATCAACATCGGTTGGACGAGCTGGAGAACGACACTGGTTTCACCTCCCAACTGGAGGAAGTGGCCCACCGGTTTGACGTATATATGGCCGCCCCGCCAGTGGATCAGGATCGGACGCGCGTGGCCTATTTTTCGGCCGAGTTTGGGTTAACCACCTGTGTGCCGATCTATTCTGGGGGCTTGGGGATCCTGGCTGGCGATCACTTAAAATCCGCCTCGGATCTAAACATTCCCTTAGTGGGCGTGGGGCTTTTGTACCAAGAGGGCTATTTCGCCCAGTATCTCAATAACGACGGCTGGCAGATGGAGAGTTATCCCAATAACAACTTCGACGCCATGCCGATCTACCAGATCAAGGACAAAAACGGCGACCCTTTGAAGGTTTACGTCCGGTTTAAAGATCGTCAGGCGGCCATCGCGGTTTGGAAGGTGCCCGTGGGGCGGGTGCCTCTGTACGTCTTAGACACCGATCTCGACGAAAACCCGCCCGACATCCGGGCCACCACGGCCCAGCTGTACGGGGGCGACCGCGAGATGCGCATCCGCCAAGAGATTGTTCTGGGCGTGGGGGGGGTTCGGGCCTTAAAAGCCATGGGGATCACCCCCACGGTTATTCACATGAACGAGGGCCATAGCGCTTTTTCGGCGTTAGAGAGAATTAATCTTCTGCGGAAAGAATATGGGCTCTCCTTTGACGCGGCTCGGGAGGTTGTCCAAGCTTCCACCGTCTTTACGACCCACACCCCCGTGCCGGCGGGCAACGACACTTTCCATCCGGAGCTGGCTCGCTCCTATTTGGAGGATTACGGCAAAGAACTGGGGATCAGCTGGCCCGTTCTATTAGGTTATGGCCGGGTTAACCCTCGCGATGACAACGAGCCTTTTGGGGTGACGCCGCTTTCTTTGCGTCTGGCCGCCCACGCCAATGGGGTTAGTAAGCTCCATGGCCTAGTTAGCCGCCGCATGTGGCAAAGCATCTGGCCGAAGACGCCGGTGGAGGACACCCCCATCGACTCCGTCACCAATGGGATCCACGTGTCTTCTTGGGCCTCCCGGGAAATCGCTCGTCTTTATAGTCGTTATCTGGGCCAAGACTGGAAAGAGGATCCGGATCCGGAACATATCTGGCAGTTTATTAGCCAAATACCTCTGTCGGAATTATGGCGCGCCCATTGCCATTGCCGGGAGAGATTGATCGCCTTCGCCAGACGCGCTCTTTTCCGGCAACTCAAAAGTCAGGGAGCCCCGGCCTCAAGTCTCCAGCGGGCCATGGAGATCTTTAGCCCGGATACCTTAACTATCGGGTTCGCCAGAAGGTTCGCCACGTATAAGCGGGCCACGCTTTTGTTTTCCGATCCAGAACGTTTGGATAAGATCTTAAACCATCCCGAGCGGCCCATCCAGCTCATCGTGGCCGGGAAAGCCCATCCCCAGGACAACGACGGCAAGGCTTTCATTAAGAAAATCATCCACTTTTCCCGGGAAAAGCGTTTCGCCAATCGGGTTCTCTTCATCGAAAACTACAACATTTTCTTGGGTAATCTGTTGACCTCGGGCTGCGACGTCTGGCTCAACAACCCCAGAAGACCCTTGGAGGCTTGCGGCACCTCCGGCATGAAGGCCCTGGCCAACGGGGTTTTGAACTTATCGATTCTGGATGGTTGGTGGGATGAGGGTTACGCCCCTCAGTACGGCTGGGCTATTGGCAATGGGGAAGAAGAACCCAACCAACAGCTGCAAGATCTGACCGAGAGTCAGTCCCTTTATAACCTTTTGGAGCGTCAGGTGGCTCCCAGTTTCTACACCCGAACCGCCGACGGGATCCCTTTGGCTTGGTGCGAGATGATGCGCTCCAGCATCCGGGATCTGGTGCCTCAGTTTAGTTCCCATCGGATGGTTCGGGATTATTACGAACGGTTCTATCGCCAAAGCTCCGATCGGTACAACGCTTTGATCTCTAATAACTTCCAAGTGGCCACCGAGCAAGCCGCTTGGCGGCAAAAGCTGATGACCAGTTGGAACGATCTGGCCATTTTGGAGCTTCATGGGGAAAGCGATGGGGTCAAAACCGTGGGCGAGTCGGTCATCGTCAAAGCCAAGGCTCAGTTAGGCGGCCTAGCCCCCGCCGACGTGACCGTGGAGGTCTATTACGGAACCATGGATCACCAAGGGGAGTTCGTGGATCGGGAAATCTTGCCCATGACCGCGGTGGGCCAGGAAAATGACCTTTGGCTGTACCAAGCCAAGATTGATTGCGTTAAGACTGGCCGGTTTGGTTTCACGGCTCGGATCACCCCCAGTCGGGATAAACTGGGCAACCCCTTTGTGATGGGGCTAGTCACTTGGGCCTAATGGCGACTACTATATGGCTCAAGTTCTTTTAACGAGGGCGCCCGGATTTTTTAGACCAGGCGCTTCGGATTAGTTAGCGGAATTGAACGATATCTAAGGAAGGCCAAGGCGCTAGCCCCCTTGGCCTTCCTTAGAATTTCCCGAAGGCGGTCATTGGAGGGTTATTAGATGGCCATTAGATGGCCATTGGAAAGCTAACGTTTGGAAAATTATCCTTATTTTTGGGGATTTGAGGATTTTAGGGTTTAAGGTTTTTAGGTTTTAACCAAGCGGGCGGTTTAGATATTTTTCTTGGTTTAAGGCAATTTTAAGGTTTTGGCGGATCGCTTAAGGCTGGGTCGGGCGGGTAGAGGCCAGAGAGCTAAAAAAGCTCATCAGTGGAACCCCCCGGGTCTCCACGACACGCCCAGCTCCACGGACCGCTGCTTCCTTCCAGATCTGACGGGGTTAGTGGTTGAACGTTACGCCGAGCCGAGGGGCTCCATTGATGAGCTGGCGGCATTATAACTAATAAGATTGGGCTTGGCAAGCCTTAAATAAAAAAAATAGGGGGTGGGTGGACTTTGGGGGGCGGGAATTTTGGTTGTTTATTATAGAGTTTTGAATACTAAAAAATAATAAACTAGAGTTTATTATTAAAAAATCTAGATAAATAATATTTTTATACGATAAAAAATAAATTATTAAAATTATAAAAAAATAGTCGAAGTAATATTTAAATAAATTAAATAAATAATATAAGTAAACTGTTAAAATTGTTGATATAAAATATTAACAATATCTTTAAGCGGAGCGATACCGGCTCATGAGCGAAGACCCGAAAAAACTGACCAAGAAGAAAAAAACGTCGTCAGAGTCTGAGGCTGACCAGGCCAATGAGGCGGATCGGGCGTTCTGGGCGGAAGAATATTCGTTAGGCCTGAAAAATTTGGAGATACTGGCCCAGTGGGGAGAGGAAGAACAAGAAGATCCCCATCAGTCGGATGATTTATGGGCCGAGGCCTGGGAAGGGATCGAAGAGCCTGAGGAACCGCCAGATCTGCCTGTTTTAAGGGGCTTAAAGCGGGTTATTGAGGAGTTATTGGCTGAGGATGAGCCCGTTTTTTTGTGGAGCGCGGAGACTAACCAAAGGATGCTCCTGGCCATGGAGCGGTTGGGGTTGCCGATCCGGCTCGAAGACCTGGCCACGTGGTTAGAAAGGTTGGGGTTCGTCCGTATTGACGAGGAAAAACAGGAGAAGTATCGACTGGCTAAGATTGAGACTCTCAATCGGCAGATACCCTATATTTTAGATTTGATCCAAGTGACGAAGCGGAAGAGACACCCGGTTCTGGCCATAGTGACGAAAAAGATCCCACCCCCAGCGTCTCTAATCGCGGCCCTCGGTTCGGATCGGGCCAAAGACCCGGAAAATTATTATTACGCGGACGCGAATTGGGATAAGTTCGTGGATCGTGGGCTCTATGAGCTTGGTTACCGCGAGCGAGAGCGACTGTTTACGCTGGACACGGATATTGAGGAGGCCGTTTTCGCCTTGTCTTCCATCCAGGGCTGGTGGTTGGAAGAGGGACAGCGCCTATTTCGGTTCCCCGAGAGTATGCTCTTGGTGGTCACGGGTGGGCTGACCACTGGCTATGGCGGGGAGATGTGGCGGACGAGTTTACAAGAGCTGGCCAACGTCACCGATCTGCGGCTCCACGTTAGCCATGGGCCAGAGGACGCCCCTTGGTTGGCCAAAAACGCGCCGGGAAAGGAATTGTTCTCCTTTTACTCATCTAATTGGGGAGGTTGGGAACCATGTTGTTTCCAGACCACGGTTAAGATTTTGGAGGCTAAATCCAAAGCGAAGAAACTGAAAACCTTCTGCTGGCTGGATCACGCCCAACGGGATGTGAGCCGGCAAGTCAACTCCTGGGATTTAAGGAAAGTTAGTTCTAAAGCCATGTCTTTTCAGGGGGGGATTAATTATATAATATTTAACCAATGACCGACGGAGCTGTGGTATGACTAATCTGTTCGATAATTAATCTTTTCTAGGATTAATTTGTTCCATGATTAACTTATTTATGACTATTATAATCTAAGATTATTATTATATAGAACTATTGATGAGCTGTAATGACTTTAAGATTTCTTAATGGTGAGAGATTGGAGACTTATTAGTTAAATATTAGATTGAGATTGAGATTGAGTGGTCTTAAGGTGGGGTTAGCCTATATAGGCTTTATTTAATAATGGAATGATAGTTTTTTTTGGCTTTTTATCTCGCCTAAGGAAGACGGCCTTGTTATGAAATTGATCGCCAGGATCCAAAAAATAGTTCTGACCACTGGTCTTCTGAGTCTAGTGGTCGTGGGTTCGGCCAGGGCCAATTTTCTCCTGGCCCAATATCCCATGTCTTTTGAGAACAATGGCCGAGTCATCACCATCAAGAGGTTACCGAAAAAGGTCTTGGTTTACGGCGTTCCAGCGGCGGAGCTCATGGTCGCTCTGGGGTTAACGTCGTCTCTGGCTGGCCGGGCTCATAAAGACGGTGACTTATGGCCTGAGTGCGAGGGAGCTCTCCAAGTGGTTCCGAAGATTGACGCCGCCCAGGACAAAAAAACTTTAGATATCATCGCGGGAGCGGATTTAATTATCGGCCGTTTCGCCCTAGGATCGCCGGAGTTGAGCCAGGTCTGGCCGCCGGTTTACGTTTTAGCCGGCGGTAGCGTTGATGATTTGTACTTACAGGTCAGGCAGCTGGGCCAGATTTTTCAGATCCCAGAACAAGCCGAGAAACTTTTAGCTGTTTTGAGCGCGGGTCTTTTTAAGGTCACCAACCGTCTAAAAGAGTATGAGCCCATTAAAACTTTGGTTTTTGATTTTCGGGTGGAGGGGATATTCGCTCCCGGACGAACGGATTTTGTGACGCGTTTAGTGGGTCTGGCTGGCGGAAACGAGATTTTTTCCGACCAACCCTACTGGTCTCGGGTAACGGTCAAGGAAATCTTTCAACGCCAGCCCGAGGCCATCATCGTTCCAGATTATGGCGAATTGCCGGTGGAGCTAAAAGTGGCGAAACTGAAAGCTGATCCGGTTTTGTCAAAATTGGCGGCGGTGGCGAACGATAAAATCTTGGTCATGTCACTTACCGACTTAAGCCCGGGGATTCGGGTGGCCCAGACCGTGGAAGCCTTGGCTCAGTTTTTCCATCCCAGCTTGTTTTAAACTGGGGAGCCGGCCCTTTAGTCGGTTTTTTTAGCCAAGCGGGGTTTGGTCGCTGGTCGCTTGGCGGTGGCGCCTGTTTTTGAGGGGGGTTGGTCATATTCTAGTGGTTTGGCTTTAGGAACCATAAAGTCTTTAAGTCTTTGTCCGCCTCCTCGCCTAGTCTTCTGTTTCCAACATCTAGCCCGAAAAACCTCAAGCTACCAAAATTAAATCTCTCCAACCTTCCAACTTCCCTGCTTTCCAGCTTTCCAACCGCCCAACTTTTTTTTCCCTTCTGGCTTTTAACTTTCTTAAGCGTCTAAGCGGCTAGTTTATTAGCCGGCAATTTTTTAGCCTCCCCCGATAGTCGCTAGCTTCTGAAAACCCAGATTTTCCAAAAAACCCTTATCGTCCTGGTGGATGTATCGTCCTGGTGGATGGTTTGGCAAAGAGAAACAGACGGGAAGTTTGGTCTCAAATGTAACTAAAATATTGTCATAATGGAAAATATGATTAATCTTATTAGTAAATAATAATAGTAAATATTAATAATAAAAACATCATATTATATCTAATAATATATTAATTACTTAATTTAAATAAATTTATAAAGCTAAATAGATTTTATTTGAAACTAAAAAGTTGACTAGCTTGAAAGACAGTGAAGACAAACCTTCCGTCATTAGGGACAAATGTTCTGGCCCTTTTTGGATCTTAGCGCCTGTCCAATACCATTATATATAGAACGCTTTTAGTCTTGGGGTCGCCAATATCCAGTCTGAGGTTGGCCTCACGGAAAACTTGTCTTGACCTTAAGATTTAATTCGCTTTAGCTCTCCAAGCCGTAGCCGTGGGTAACCGATGGACATTGGAGTAAATTAGCCCCTAATTTGATGAGGGCTTTGGAGTTTGAGCCTAAACCTGAGTTAACGGATAAGCCATACCTAATTTCCTAATAGCGAAGGCGCTTAAAGAAGAAAGAACCCGCCTTGGCCGCCAAAAATCTTGGTCAATTATATCAACCGCGTAAAATACTTAAATATCGCCTCAAGTAAAAAAGGTCTTTGGGAAGGGGAGGATTGGGGCGCGACATTACTTATTTACTATTTTAGTTCTCGATCTAAAGTCCAGGCTGGTCTGGTTTCTGGTTTTAAGCGCGTTAACCTTTGAATTGGCTAGCCTAAAGCCTAAAGGTTGGTAGGCTAACTCCAGGTAGGTGGGAGCTAGTTAGGCCAGAGATGGTCAGGTCAGGTTAGAGATGGTTAGGTCAGAGATTGTAGACCTAGATTTTGTTGGGCAATATTTTGTGGCGAGAGCTCCTAACTTAACCGTAACTACGCCAAAAGACTTAATCATTTTATAAACTCCAAGCAGATGAAAAGCTCGAGTCCATAATCGCGAGCCCATAATCGCGATCCCATAATCGCGCGCCTATAACCACGAGCCTATAATCGCGAGCCTATAATCGCGATATAGTCGTTAGGCTCAATTTATACCAACCTCATAAAATTATTAGATAGAGCTAATCTAAAAAAGCATGGCTTGTTCTTTAGGTTTATACGGCTTAAGGCCCGGTCAAATATTATTGGTCAGAGTTCCTGGCTCATTAATAATTGACGTTTCATTTCTGGGAAGAGAATTTTCGCCCCACGCCTAGAATTTAAGGCCAAAAAAGCGGTCTATCAACCTTAATCGTAAGAAATAGCTTCAGATATATCTCCAGTAAAAAGGCGATTTATTGGCCTTCGCTGTAATTTATTTCGCCAATCCTCCCGCTAAGCTCCACGATCGCCGACCATTGTTCGACTCGTCAGCAAAAAAAATTTAAAGTCATTTAATTTTTTTAAACTAAATATTGAGGCGTTTGAAAAAACCACCCGCTTATTTTGGGCGCTCTCCGAACTTAGGTAAATTTTTTTCTAAAAACATTAAAGACATTTCCAAGAACACCGATAAGATACCTGAAGGAAGTTCCGTAGAGCCTGAGCTAACGGGTCAACCTAAAAACCGTTTTACCCTCCGACCGGTATGGCCGGAAAAACCACACCGTTACGAAAAACCCGCCGCCAGCCGGAGGGCACGGCGTTCCATAAAGAAGGAGTACCGTCATGAGTCTCGTAATCAACCACAACATGATGGCCATGAATACCGCCCGGAACCTCAACAATACCTACGGCCGTCTGAACTCAAGCGTCGAAAGACTATCTTCGGGTCTACGCATCAATTCCGCCGCTGACGACGCCGCTGGACTAGCCATCCGCGAACTCATGAGGGCTGACATCACGACTATGCAGCAAGGTATCCGGAACGCCGCCGACGCCATCAGTATGATCCAAACCGCCGATGGGGCCATGGCCGTCATCGACGAAAAATTGACCCGCATGAAGGAGCTAGCCGAACAAGCCGCCACCGGCACGTACACGACTCTCCAACGGGAAATAATCAACTCCGAGTATCAAGCGATGGCCGCGGAAATCGACCGCATCGCCACTTCCACCAACTTTAATGGCGTTAAGCTCCTGGATGGGACGATCACAAACCTCCACGGCGGCTTAGGCATGAAGATTCACTTTGGGGTGGGTAACTCGGCTGACGAGGATTACTACTTCATTAACACTGGCGATGTCCGGGCCACTAGTAACACCGGTTTACGGATTGGCGGGGACGCCAAAAACGACATCTGGGGTCAAGGAGCCGCCGGGGCCGCTGGTCTGGCTGGGCCGGGTTGCTGCACCGCTGGTTATGATTCTCTGGATGGGAACGCGGGATTTAAGTCCGGTCAGACTTTCTCTTATGGTTACAACTGGGATTGGACAGAGGATGATGACCCGGATCTTTTGAATGGTCGCTATCTGGCTGGCCGTTACACGGTTACTTCCAGCGAGTCGCTGCAAGATCTGATCAACAAGGTCAACGAGGGCACCCAGAGTCGGGTGGGGATTAAGCTGAATAGTGAGGATCTCGCCGCGGCGGTGAAAAATCTAGGCACCGCCGCCGTCTGCATCGGAAACGAGGCCTATGTCTTCGGTAGCGCGTCGGTGGCTGGTGGGACAGTCATCATCCCGGCGGTTTCCGGGGTGGTTAACCGAACCGTGGCCACGGGAACCTACGCGGGCGAAGACTTCGTGTTTAATAATGTCGGTGGGGTTGGGAAGGGATTCGCCCTGACTCAGGCGCAAATCAAACTGTTAGAGGACGCGGGGCTGGATCTTAGCGCGATGAACCTCACCTCGGCCATGGTTTCGGCTAGTGGGGCTTCCTTGGTTAACTCAGCGCAGGCCAAAACGCAGCTTTTGGTTAGATTGACTCAGGCTTGGCAAAATCTGAACTTAGACGAATTATCTGGTTTATCCGTAACCTCTGGCTTAACCTCTGGGTTCAGTATCACTTCGGCTACTTTAAGGGCTAGCGCTGGTAGCGCTTTAGTGGGGACGGGTTTAAACGCGACGGTCTCGGCCGGCGAAACGCTTAAAGTCCATACTGGGGTATACGCCGACGAAAATGGCAACTGGACGGACAGCGCGAGAATCGCCTCAGCCTTAGGTTTAGAAGAGGTGATCATTGAAATTACTAATCAAGACACGACCCAGTTTCGGGCTGAAATGGACACTGGGAACACCTACAAAAGCCCAACCTTTAAAACTGGAAATTTTGGAGGTACCTCTTATGCCATAAGCGCGGCCGCTTTGAGTGGTAAAAATGGCGCTAATCTATATGATCAGCTGAAGTTCCCGGTTGGATCCGCCTCCGTGGCGGCCTTCGCGCAAGTCGCCGACACCCAGGCCGACGCTGAAGCCGCCTTTTATGACGCGGTCAGGACGCAGTGGTTGGCCAAATATACGGGCATGACGCAGTTGGATTTTGAACAAAGCGGTGGGACTGGGCTCGCTGGCCCTACTAGTGGACATCTATATAATTCCGCCGCCGCCATCACCAACGCTTTAAGTGGCGCAAATAATACCTCAGGCTCATTACATTCTGGCTATGGCATTACGATCCATACGGGGATATACGCGGATAGCGCTGGTAACTTTACCACGGACGCTAATATTGTTAATCTATTCCAGGGTGGGGTTTTTGAGGAATTGGTCTATAGAGTGGCCAATAGCTCCACGACCGATTTACACATCACCCTTCAAGGTCAACAGGCGGGTACGATAGCCACGACCGGGGACGATTCGTCATTCGCGGATATAGAGGTGGTATTAACTAACGCGATTAGAGCTGAAATAACGGCGAGGCAAGGAAACGCGACATTAGGGAAGGGCGCCCAAGGCGAGATTCGCTATAACCCCGACCATCCCACTAATCCTAGCCCACCGTTGGACTGGGCTGAATTGGCCGCTCATGGAGCGAGCGTTAACTCCGTGTCGCCTCCGTCAACTTTGACGACGAACATCACCGTGGCCGGGGTGACCACGACTCTAACCGCTGGGGAATTGGCCGTCCTGCCCAAAACCACCACTTTGGACGATCTGATTTTGGCCGTGAGTCAAGGGTTATCCACCCATTTGACGGATCTCAATACGGCGGGAACGGCGGCTGGCTTAAAGGGATTGGGGCGGATAGTCACTGACCCGGCCACTCCCCCTTATGGCCCCACTGGTCTGGCTCAAGTGTACGACCAAAGCGTGGTGGAGAGTTTCTACTCAGGCACCTTGGATAGGAGCGTGGCCACTGGAACTTATTATAATAGTGGCGACATCTATAGCTCGACCAAGGGTTACGCCTTAACGAGCGCCCAATTGGCCGTTTTGGCCAAAGCGGGCTTGGATTTAACAAACCTTAACTACGCTTCCGCCATAATATCGGCTTCGGCTAGCTCCACAGTTAGTTCGGCTGAGGCTAGAGCCAATCTGTTGGCCAAGATTAGTGAACTCTGGTCGGCCTTAAACATGGCTAGCATGTCCGCCATCGCCGTGTCAGTTGGCGTCTCCGTTGGTTTTGACCCTCTAACTATCGCGCGGCTAACGGCGAGCGCCGAAGTGGGCGATCTAAATGGAGTAGGCGCGGTCGCCACCGTAAATCAACAAGAAAGTTTTGTCGTCCACACTGGGGTGTACGCCGACGCCAAGGGCAACTGGACAGACGATAAAGCTTTAGCCTCGGCCTTAGGTTTACAGGAAATCATCTACACGGTCGAAAACAACAACTACACGCCCATTAAGGCCTCAGCGACTTTTTCCACCACCGCCTGGTGGACGGCGAGCGGTGATTATACTTTTGACTTAAACAATAAAACTTTGATGAGCGCGGCCGGTCTGGATATAGCCAGATTAAGCTCCACCAAACTTTCTTTTTCCGCTTCAGCGGCCACCTCAGCCGCGGCTTTGGCCAAGTTGTATAGCGATGGCCAAACTCTTTGGAATAATAAATATGGCTTGATGGATTTAGTGATTTTTAGTAAAGGCGCGACTGGAGCGACCATCCCAGTCATGGAGCCAGCGGAAATACAAGGTAGCGACCCCACTAACGCGGCCGCGTTACAAGGAGCTGGCCCCTTAGACCAGATTCTCTCCGGCCAAGTGATTACGGTCAACACGGGGATCTATATAGACGGCAAGGGCAACTGGACGGATGACGCTCAATTAGCCTCGGCTTTTGGCTTAAGCGCGTTAGTTTACAAAGTCACCGAAAACACTGGTAATTATACCGTAGCTATCACCTATGGCGACACAAATCCCCAAACGTATACTCCACAAGGTGGAGAGATGTTTTACTCAACTTATTCGGCCAAAGGTTTAGAACAACTGGGCTCGGATATCAACGCTTCCATTAAACAGATTATCGAAAAATTTCAAGCAGGGAACGCTGATAGTGGTCGGGTTGCCCGTGCCGGGCAAATCGCCCCACCCGCGCCAACTATAGCTCAACTAGCGCAACCGAGCGTGACCAGTTACATCGCTCAGCCAAAAATTAATACCGCTAACCCCTCGGGCGTAGCTGGCAATTTGGATATCACGGTTACCTTGGCGGGCTCCCCGGTTCTGGTTTCCTTCGCGCCTAAACCTGACACGCTCAATATGGGGCAGTTATTGGACGCGATAAACATTGATTTAGCCGGCGTTCTTTCATTCGCCCAAGACGCGGCTGAAGGCTCAGGCCTGGAAGCTGGAAAACTAAATAAGATCGCTTCTTCGGTTCACCAGGGACCGACTTTGGAATCCCAGATACCTGAGCTTAAATGGGAGGATATTTACAAAGAAGCCTCCGGTCCGAAGACCGTAACCACGACCGGTATTGTCGATAAGACCAAGTTTGTCTATCAGGTGGCCAGCGCGGGCACCGATTATTTTAACGCCTCGGGAATCTCCAACTTTGGAGCCTGGGCCTTGGCTTCGGCGATCAACCACAACGCCAACAGCCAATTCTGGGCCATGGTGCAGCCTTTTGATTCCCAGGGAAACAGCGCGGACATGGTTTACGTGTTCACTAAATTAGGAGGCGACTACAATAGTTTATTGGCCTGCGACGTGGCTGACGGGGATTTAGCTTCCCGTGACGCTCTTAAGGCCATCCAGTTTGAGAACGTGGCTGGCAATGTGATTAATGAATCCGGCACCAGCTTCTCCTTGGGCGGGGAACATTGGGGAACCTTCAAACCCATTCAGACCAAGGCCGGCATGGGCAAGGAAGTTTGGAACCTGACCATCCATGGTCAGGACGTGGGCAAAGAACGCGATATGTGGATCGCCGCCCTGTCTGATGGCAAAAACGAGATCACCACCCCTGGTTTAAACGCCGGGATCATCAACGGCCTCGATCGCCACAGTTTTGTGGAAATTCAAAACGCCGCCAATGGGCAATGGTCGGGAGCGGAAGTTAGAACCCAGTCCTCAGCCCAGGAAGCCCTAGAAGCCGTCAATGGCGCCATGGAAAGGAAAGATAAAGTTCGGGCCGATATCGGAGCCCTCCAGAACCGCCTGGAGAACACCATAACTAACTTGGAAATCCAAATGGAAGCCCTCCAAGCTTCGGAAAGCCGCATCTCTGACGTGGACGTGGCCACGGAAATGACCGAGTTTGTGCGTAACCAAGTACTGGCTCAAGCCGCGGTCTCCATGTTGAGCCAGGCCAACTCCTTGCCGCAAATGGCTCTGTCCTTATTAAACGGCTAATAGCCAATCAGGAGTGAATAAGAAAGGGGAAGCCCATGGGCCATGGGCTTCCCCTTCTTAGTTATTGGAGTTGATAAAGATGTTTTATTAAGGGTAAACGGCCTGAGACACGCGAGAGTTCGGGGCCAAGAAGCAGTCGGCCAACACCAGAAGGGTCATGGCTTCGGCCACTGGGGCGAGGCGGGGGGCGAGGCAGGGATCATGGCGTCCGCCGATGGTGATCTCTACCTCTTGGCCATTTAGCGAAACGGTTTTCTGGGGTATTTTGATGGAGGGGGTGGGTCGGACAAACAACCGAGCCAAGATCGGCCGACCAGTGGAGATCCCACCCAACACGCCGCCATGGCGATCCTCCAAAGGGCCTTTGGGGCCAATGGGGTCATTGGCCTGGGAGCCTAGACCCTTGGCTAAGGTGATCCCCTCGCCAAACTCGACGGCCCGAACCGCGCCAATGGAAAAATAGGCTCCCCCCAAAAGAGCCTCTAGTTTATCAAACACCGGGGAACCCCAACCCGCTGGCACGCCTTCCGCTCTAACTAAGATGGTCGCTCCCACCGAGTCGCCCCAGTTCATGTATTTTTTTACATAACCTTGGGCTTCTTGGGCCCCGTCTGGATCGAGAAATCTTAAAGGATCCGTTTCAGCGAACTCAAAGTCGGTTTTATAGGCCATCACCGGCCCAATGGCCAAGGCCCCAGCCCGCACTTTCAAAAGACCGTTCGTGACGTAGTTGAGAAGAATCCGAGCCACCGCCCCCGCGGCGACTCGGCCAACCGTCTCTCGACCACTGGCTCGACCACCCCCGGGTTGGGGCGCCAGACAATACTTTTTATAATAGGTGTAATCCGCGTGCCCTGGCCGGAACTTGTCCACTAAGCTCACGTAGTCGGAGCTTCGGGCCCCTTGGTTTTTAATGACCATGGTTAAGGAGGAGCCATTGGTCATATTTTGGTTAGTTAAACCACTTAAGATCTCCACCGTGTCCGATTCTTGACGAGCGCTCGCGTAGAGGGATTGACCAGGTCGACGACGATCCAGATCCTTTTGGATGTCCGCCAGGTTAATGGTCAGCCGCGCCGGCAGGCCATCCACGATCGCTCCCACGGCCGGGCCATGGGATTCCCCAAAAGTGGTGACCCGAAAATGGTGGCCAAAGATGTTGCCCAAAATAATTCTCCTAAAATTTTAATCGCGAAGAGACGTCTAAAATTTAACGGGCGGGGTGGTTTAAAGGCTCGCGTCTTAAAGTCGCGGCTAGTCCCGTTTTCGGCTCTAGATCCGCGGGGTTAGTCGTTTAGACTCTAGCCCGCGGGCGCTTAATTACGGTCACCTCTGACGCCCACCCCAAAAAATCTTAGAAAGCTAAATGTAGCGATAAACATAATTATGCGCGATATAATAATAAATGTATATAGTTACAGTTATATGTTATCAAATTTTTGGCAGTGGTTGGAATTTTTTTTGGTAAGTATTAAGAATGATTATTTATTTAGTGTTATTTATTTTAAGAGAATGAATTAAGTTAAAAAAAGATTAAATTTGTAAAAATTAACAGTAAAAAAATGATCTAATCTTGTGTAAATGGAGTTTTTGTAGACTGAGTTAGAGTAAGTCAGTAGCCTCGGGCATCATGTATAATATAAATGACCTGATTTCGTCTTCATTCGCGTTGTACTCAGACTGTACGTTCAAAAGTTGGGACATAAGTTTATCGATTTCGGCTTGATTAGCCTTGTTTTTAGCCTCTAAAGGCGAATCTTTGGATGAAAGTTTCTCAATCTTGGTTTCTATCTCCTTGGCTTTAGCCTGTAAGGTTGTTTTTGTGGTAATGAGTCGGTCGAAGGTGATCGCTATATTGGTGAACAATTCTTCGGCTTCTTGATACATTTCGGGGGTATAGCCAATGTCCCCAAGATTGTAGAGGGTTTGTAGGGCTACTTCAAGCCATTTACGAGGGGTAGCGGATAGATTTAAAGGTTTCATGATTTAACGGTACCACCTTTTCAGACTCAAGTCAACGGTTAGGGTTAGAGTTTAGAAAAAAATTTTTTGGCTGTAAATTAAGAACTGTAGAGCGAAGGAGCCTATGGCGATTATTTACATTTTAAAAACTAAAAAAAGACTATAAAAGCTTGATAATGATTCCTCTCTCCTGTATTATAATCATTATTCAGGAGGATAGTGGCATGAAACAAGTCTATAAAATCAATATTTGATTGGGCGCTGGTTCAAGGAACGCGCTGATAAGTTCATTCGTAGGGGCTCCTTGAATTCGGTTAAAGAGTTAGTTAAGAAGATCTATTCGTTTATCGAACGCTGTAATAATTGTTAGAAAGTTTATCATTGGATGGCCAAAGTTGAAGATATATTGGCCAAAGTTGAAAGGGCTAAGTCCGCCTTGGCCGCGTCCAAGGCTCAAGTTCAGGGGAAGCTCTTTTGATTAAAAAAGGGCGCGCTGATTTTAGCTCCCGCGCTCTAGAAATCTAAGGTTTATTAGCCCTAACCCTCGCCCTCGAAAGACGCGTAAAGCCTAGACGCCACGCTTAAGGCCAGTTCTGGCTTAAAGTCAGGCTCCACCTGGGGCGCGCCTATCGCTTTCAGCAGGACAAACTTAAGTTTTCCGTCCCGGATTTTCTTGTCAAACGTTAAAAGGCGTTTGGCCTCGGCTGGGGGGGGTAAAGCCGGCAATTCCCCGGCCAGGCGCCGACATAAATTTTGAGCTTGGCGAGCTAACTGGGGAGCCAAGCCAAAAGCCAAGGAGACCTCCAAAGCCACGGCTAACCCAAAAGCCACGGCTCGGCCGTGGCTAAGTTTAGGGCCATGGTGGCTTTCCAGGACATGGCCATAGGTGTGGCCAAGGTTTAGAACGTCGCGAAGGCCTTTTTTCTCGCGAAAGTCCTTTTCCACTAACCTCGCCTTGGCCCAGGCTGAGCGTCTAGCCACTTCCAAGATTAAAGGGCCATCGCCGTTTAAAAGTCTTTCTAGATCGCGCTCGATTAAGTCATAAAGTTTAGGATCAAATAATAGCCCGGTTTTAAGGGCCTCCACTAAGCCTTCGGCCAAAAGGGGGCGCGGTAGATAGGCCAAAGTCTGGGGATCGAGCCAAACTTGTCTGGGTAAATAAAAGTGCCCCACTTGGTTTTTGGCTCCAGCCAGATTCACCGCCGTTTTACCGCCAATAGCCGCGTCCACGGCTCCTAACAAAGTGGTCGGCCAGAGGATGAGGTTTAAGCCCCTTTTGTAAAGACTGGCGACCAAGCCGCCCAGGTCAGTTAAGGCTCCCCCGCCTTTAGCCAACAGATAATCGCTCCGATCTAAGCCATTTTCCGCCATGAAAGTTAAAAGAGCCTCGGCTTCGGTTAAGGTCTTGGCCGCTTCGCCTTGAGCCTGGGGAAAATAAATTAAAGCCTGGGGTAAGGCCTTCCGCCAAATAGCCTCTTCTTGAAGAAAAGCTCGATCCAAAAGAAGCAGAATTTTTTTTTGGCTCAAGGCGGGCGCGCGGAGTAAACGCGGGCGATGAGCGGGGGCAGTAGGGTCAGTAGGATCAATAGGGTCAATATGGTCAATAGGGCCAATAGGCTCAGGCTCAAGGGTCAGTATTTTAGTCGTCTTACCCTCGGCCGAAAGGGTGAAAGCGTCTTCGCCCAGAAAGCTCTGGGCGATGTTTCGAGCGACATGTTCCGGCTGGCCGGTGGCGTCCACCACTTCCCCCGCGGATTCGTACCAAGGGGCTCTGTTTTCAAATCTAGCCCAAAAACCGGCTTTATCCTGGGCTAAGGGACGATGGGCTCGTTCGGGCCCTTGGAGCCTCGCCCACAGATCCGCGACTGGGGCTTTTAAATAATAGGTTTTGACGAAGCTTAGGATATGGATATTTCTTGGTCGCTCCACCACGCCCCCGCCCGCCGAGAGGATCCGGGGCTCTTGACTTCGGGTAAGCTCATTTAACAACAAAGTCTCTTGAGTCCGGAAATACTCTTCCCCTTTTTGGCTAAAGATCTCGGGAATGGTTAACCCTAGGCGCTCTTCCAAGGCCTCGTCGAGATCCACCAGGGGCCGATGGAGGATTTGACTCAATAACCGGCCCACCGTGGTTTTTCCCGCTCCCATGAAACCAATAAGGACAATAACCCGTTCCAAGGAACGGGGGGCCTGGTGGGGGTTATAGTCGAAGTTTAAATCGGTCATATCTATAGTTCTCGTCCAAGGTTCTCGTCCAAGCTATCGGCGTCAGGGTGACCATCTCTTGAGTTGGGGGCGTTTATTGGGATTTGGCTAGTTTTAGCTCAAGCTCTTTTCTCTGGGGTGGATCTTAGACCTGGTTTTAGGGCCAAAGCGTGAGACCATCACGGAGGTAGATGGCCAGAGCCCCCGAGAAAGGGGTTATCCCTAGATTGGCTCCAGTCCAAAGATTAAAGGATAAGCAGGCTTGCCAAGCCAACATCGGTAGACCATCATAAAAAAGACCACCACTATTAGCGGCGAGCTTTTGCCAGTGGTTGTCGGGTCGACCATAGTTAAGGTCAATCACGATAGCGTTATTAGCTAGGGTCAGAGGGGGAACGGGATTTAGATCCGCCGCGTAGGAGGCGGAAGTGGCGTTAATAACGAAGGAATAGGTGCCCGCGTTAGGTAAATCAGCTAACGCTAGGGCTTTTTGGCCAAACTCTTGGGCGAGCTTCTGAGCGGCTAAAAGGTTCCTGGCCGTCACTGACACGGAAAAACCCTGGGTTCGTAAAGCTTGGATCACCGCCCGGGCGGCTCCCCCGGCTCCGTAGATGAGAGCTTGTTGGGCCGCTCGCTCTTTTAAATAAGCGGCCGCGAACCCGGGAGCGTCGGTGTTGTGGCCACTAAAGCCACCTTGATCTGGGACTAAGGTGTTGACCGCCCCTATGGCCTGGGCTTCTGGGGATAGGCGGGTCAGATGGGGAATAACCACTTCTTTATGGGGGGCGGTGACGTTAAGGCCCTTAAAACCTAACGCGGCTAGACCCTTAATGGCCGGGGGGACATTTTCGGCTTTTAGCGTTAGCGGCAAGTAATGGCCAGACAGACGGGCTTGTTTTAAAGCGGCTAGGTGCATCAAGGGGGAAGGGGATCTTAAGACCCGATCATCCCCCAAAAGGCCTAAATGCCAACGACTACAGATCAATTCCGCCATAATAAATTTAAATGCTCCTCAAAATTGGGGTAGGAGATGGCTATGGATTCGGTTCCCAAGATGGGGATTTGGGCTTTGGCCGCGTAAAGGGCCATCTTAAGCGTCATGGCCAGGCGATGATCCCGGCCAGAGTCCAATTTTTCTGGGAGGATGAAGGAGGTGGGGCCTTTAATAAATAGATCGTCGCCTTCCACGCTCATCCGACCACCCAAAGCTCCTAGTTGGTGCCGGATGCTCATGAGGCGGTCGGTTTCTTTGACGCGGAGCTCATCCACTTGCCGGAAGATCGTCTCGCCATGAGCTTGGGTCGCGGCCAAGGCTAACATGGGGATCTCGTCAATGAGGGTGGGGATCTCTGGGGCCAGAACTTCGGCGCCGGTTAAAGGGCCAGAGTACGCCACCGACACGTCGCCAATGGGCTCAGGGGTGTCGGAAGTTAAAGTGATGGAAACCTGGGCGCCCATGCGGCTTAAAACCTTTAAAAAGCCGATCCGCCCAGTGGAGAGGAGGATGTTTTTGGCCATGACTTTACTGTCCGGGATGATAGCCGCCGCGGTTAGAAAATAGGCCGCCGAGGAGGGATCGCCTGGGGTGTTAAAAGTGGGCGGCAGGCGTAAAATCCCTGGGGAGACTGTTAATTTTAGACCCTCAATGGTCACTTGCCCATGGAAATAGTTGATCAGGCGTTCGGTATGGGCCCGGGTGGGGGAAATCTCCGTGACCGTGGTGGGGCTATGGGCTAATAGCCCAGCTAAAAGAACGGCTCCTTTGACTTGGGCGCTGGCGTCGGCGGGGCTAAAGTTAATCCCATTTAAAGAGCTCCCTTCAATGGTCAAGGGGGGACGACCATTGTGACAATCCACCCGCGCCCCCATGAGACGGAGCGGTTTAGCCACCCTTTCCATGGGGCGACGCCTTAACTGATCATCGCCGTCCAGAATATAACGGCCTTTAGACCCAGCCAGGATCCCGGACAACAGGCGCATGGTGGTGCCGGAGTTGCCACAATCGATCTCTAATCCGTCAAAGTAGGGCCAATGACCAGCTAGACCCTTAATTCTTAGGCCATTTTCGCCCTCCGGTTTGGCTTCCCCACCCAAAGCTCGGAAAGCTTTAAGACTGGAAGCGACGTCCTCGCCATCGGAAAGACCTTTGATGACGGTCTCGCCCTCGGCCAAAAGGGCCATTAAGATCAGACGGTGGCTAACCGACTTGTCGCCGGGTGGGATGAAAGAACCGACAAACGGCATATGGCCTCCCCAAATCTTAAAGAAAAAACAATTCATGACCACTATGGCGATAAGATAAACCAAAAGCCCAAAAATTGAACAGTAAATAACCTTAATGACCGTAAGAACCGTCTTGATCCGCGGGTCGTTCGAATTATATCCACAGCTATATTATCCCCCACCGCGCCCCAAAACTCAAGCTGGATTTAAATTATAGCCGCCAAATTACCTCATTGGTGGCTAATCCAGGTTTAAAAACCAACCTTAAGCGTTAGTCCCGTCATCGATAAAAATGGCCCCAGGGTTGGCCCAGGATCTAATAAGGCGATCGTTGATTTTTCGGTGGCTGGAGTCAGGAAGATAGAGAAGGAAGACTGAGGGGGAAACTATGAAGGGAAAGTTAGGCGGGCCAGTTCGGCGCGCCAGAGACGATGGGAAAACTATCCGCCACTTAAACTAAGGTCAATGATGGTCATGGTATCGTTACCCAAGATATCGACAACTTTGACCGCGATTTTTGGCCTTCCGGAACTCTGGTCGTCCTCAGGAAACTCGCTTTTAAGCTCCAGATGACACTCTTTTTTCGTCCTGAAAGTTGGCCATTCATTTTCAAAGATAAAATTACCAGTCTATTTTTCTTCTAATTAGCCGGTTATAGTGTTTTTAACGGTTATAGTTTTACTTTTACTCTCAAAATCAAAGTCAAATGATCAATAATAAATCTAATTAGACTATTTTTTAATAATATCTTTACCGGATATGATATCTTTGCTGTCTTTAGATATCTTAATAACTTGACACCGCTGTATAAGAACCTTACTAGAATCATTTATTAAAGTTAACTCATTGAGCTCAATATTATCTTGAGAGAAAAAACTGACGTGAACATACATTTTTAAATAAAGAGATATTTTTCGGAACAAAATTTTTTTATTTAGAGGCGACTGCGCAAACTGCGCAAGAACGTGGGTGAGTCATGGGCCCTTTGGACATTGACAAGTCCCTAGAGTGAAAGGAGTAGCGACCCACCATTAACCTCGAGCTATGCGCTGTCTGTTCAGTCTGACCTTCAAGGCTGAATTACCCGTGAGGGAGGCGGTGAAGCGTTAGTAGAGGAAAACCAGGCCAGCTAATTGAGCGACGAAATAATTAAACTGAGGTGTCGACGCTGTTGAATTAA